>NZ_JBVINN010000005.1:57572-286174 GCF_055579305.1 Kitasatospora sp. NPDC032757
GTCGAGGAGCTGTCGGTGCTGGAGGTCGGCGACGCCGCCGCCCTGCCGGAGATGGGTGCCTCCAGCGGCGGCACCATGTGCTGCTCCTCCTCCTCCTCCACCTGCTGCTGCTGACCGAGCGGCACGCACACCGGCGCGCGGCCGCGACCGCGGAGCGGCGCGCCAGGCACTGTCCCGCGGGTGTTCCGGACCACCGGGCACCCGCGGGGCCCCGCACCACCCCGAGCAACCCCGAGCCGCCTCGGACCCCACCCCCACACCCCCAGTCGCCGAACCTTCGCGAGGAGCCATGACCGAGCACCACCGGGCCGGACGTACCGAATCGCCGGCCGATCCCACCGAGCTGGAGATCGAGGAGCTGTCCGTGCTGGAACTGGGCGACGCGATCGCCCTGCCCGAGATGGGCGCCTCCAACTGGGGCGGCTGGTTCTGCTGCTCCTCGTCCTCCTCCGCCACCTGCTGCTGCTGACACCGGACCATCCGCCGTGCCGAACCCGACGCCCGCCAAGGAGATCCGCATGACCACCGCCACCGACCCGCTGGTGATCCGGATCCACGGCCGCCCCGAGCAACCCCGTGCCTACGTCGCCGACGTCCTGGGCCCGCTCGCCACCGGACTGCGCCGCGACCACCGGCTGCGCGCCGTCCACCTGCGCCGCGGCTGGCGTGGCGGGCCCCACTACGAGGTCGTCGTGCGGCCCGAGAACGGCCGCCCGCTGGACGTCTCCGGATGGTCCGCCCGGGCCGACTCCGCCCTGGCCGGCACCGCGCTCGACGGCCCCACCGAGGCGGACTACCTCAGCCAGGCCCGCCGGATGGAGCAGTGGGAGCAGACCGGCCGCTCCGCGCCGCCACTCCGTTCCCCCGGCACCGTGCTGATCGCCTCCGACGAGGCCGGCGCCGACTGGCTGCCCGACCTGCGCGAGGCCCGCACCGCCGTCCAGGCCGCCCTGCTCGACCCGCTGCTCGCCGCCCTGCGCGAGCACCGCGACGAGGACGCGCTGCTCGCCCACCTCGCCGACGTGATGGCGACCCTGGCCGGCACCCACCCCGGCCGGCTGCCCTTCGGCACCATGTCCTTCCGCTCGCACGCCGAGGCCTTCCTCGCCTCGCCGCTCGCCGGGCAGGACCACCGCCCCGACTTCCGGCGCCGCTTCGAGCGGGACGCCGACCGCCTCACCGCCCTGGTGCGCCGCCACCTCGCCGACGGGCCCGGCCCGGACACCGCCGGCTGGCACGCCGCCTTCCGCTACGGCTGGGGCTACCTGGACTCGCTGGTCCGCTCCGGCCGCCTCGGCAACACCTACCTGGACGGCTTCGCGCCCGCCGCCCCCGACGGCAGCACCCGGCCGCCGACCCGCTTCCACGCGCTGACCGAGCAGTACGGGATCACCACCGACCCCGACGACTCCTTCGCCTCCTACCGCAGCCTCCTCAACTTCTTCTACGAGCTGCTGCCGCTGCTGGACGTCACCCCGCTGCACCGCTACTACCTCTGCTTCGCCCTCGCCGAGGCCACCGACCTGGCCCTGGGCGAGACCTGGGAGGAGCGCATCCGCCGCGCCGCACCCGCCCCGACCACCGCCACCACGACCACGGAGTGAAAACCATGGACTTCGGAATCTCGCTGCTCCCCGACGCCGGCCCGGACACCAAGTCGCCGACCGCCTACTTCGACGACGTCCTCGCGCTGGCCCGGATCGCCGACGAGGCCGGGATGAGCCACGTCAAGATGACGGAGCACTACCTGCACCCGTACGGCGGTTACTGTCCCAGCCCGCTCGGCTTCCTGGCCGCCGTCGCCGCGCAGACCACCAACATCCGGCTGATGACCGGCTGCGTCCTGCCGGCCTTCCACCACCCGGTCAAGCTGGCCTCGTACGCCGCGATGGTGGACGCGATCAGCCACGGCCGGCTCGACATCGGCTTCGCCCGCGCCTACCTGCCGTACGAGTTCGAGACCTTCGGCGTCGACATGGACAGCAGCCGGGAGCGCTTCGAGGCGACCATCAAGGCCGTGCTCCGCCTGTGGACCGAGGAGAACGTCACCGAGGACACCCCGTTCTTCTCCTACCGGGACGCCACCATCCTGCCCCGGCCCACCCAGACCCCGCACCCGCCCGTCTGGGCCGCCGCGGTGCGTTCGGCGGAGAGCTTCACCCGGATCGGCGAGCTCGGCCTCGGGCTGCTGATCACCCCGTCGCTGACACCGCTGGAGGCCGTCCGCGAGCAGGTCGCGCTCTACCGCGACGCGTTCGAGCGCACCCACGGCGAGAGCGGGCAGCAGCCCCGGGTGGCCGCCAGCCTGCCGGTGTTCACCGCCGAGACCGACGCGGAGGCGCAGCGCCTCGGCGACCCGCTGCTCGCCGAGTACCTGCGGGTCTGGGGCGGGGCCACCTCCTCCTGGAACAGCGCCACCTCCAAGGCGTACCCCGGCTACGACCAGGTCGGGAAGTACGTCGGGATGATCACGCCGGAGCGGCTGCGCACCGAGGGCGGCGCGGTCGTCGGTTCCGCGGCGACCGTCGCGGAGAAGCTCGCCGCGTTCCAGGACGTCGTGCAGGCCGACCACATCCTGCTCCAGGCCGACTTCGGTGCGATGCCCGGCGACGTCGCGGAGCGCAGCCTGCAGCTGTTCCTGGAGGACGTCCGGCCCAAGTTCCCGGCGGTCTGACCGGCCGCCACCCCGGCGGCGGCCCGAGCGGCCGCCACCCCGGCCTCATCGGCCGCCAACCGGCGGACAGCACCGCCGCACCACGCCGCCCGGTCGCCCGGAGCGGGAACACGAGGAGATGAGATGAGCCACGACGCACCCGCGATCGTGCTGAGGGGCCTTCAGGTCAGCTACGGCTCCCACCGGGCCGTCGACGGCGTCGACCTGGAGATCCCGCGCGGCGAGGTGTTCGCCCTGCTCGGCCCGAACGGCGCGGGAAAGACCACCACCGTCGAGGTCCTGGAGGGCCTGCGCCCCCGCTCCGGCGGCGAGGTGCTGGTGCTGGGGCAGGACCCGGCCCGCGCCGACCGCCGCTGGCGGTCCCGGATCGGCGTCGTCCTGCAGACCGCGCAGGACCAGCCGGACGCCCGGGTGCGGGAGATGCTCGCCCAGTTCGCGTCGTACTACCCGGACCCCCGCGACGTCGACGAGGTGCTGGCGGTCGTCGGCCTCACCGAGAAGAAGGACGCGGCCCTGCGCGACCTCTCCGGCGGCCAGCGCCGCCGGATGGACGTCGCCCTGGGCATCGTCGGCCGTCCCGAACTGCTCTTCCTGGACGAGCCGACCACCGGCTTCGACCCGGAGGCACGCCGTCAGTTCTGGCAGCTGATCCGCGACCTCGCCGCCGACGGCACCACGATCCTGCTGACCACCCACTACCTGGACGAGGCCGAGCAGCTCGCCGACCGCATCGGCGTGCTGGCCGACGGCCGGCTGGTGGAGGTCGACACCCCGGAACGGTTCGGCGGCCGCGCCGAGGCCGGCACCGTCGTCACCTGGAAGGGCCCGAACGGCCGCGAGCGCCGCGAGACCACCAACCCCGCGCAGCTGATCGAGGAGCTGTCGCGGGAGTTCGCCGGCGCCGTACCCGACCTGCAGGTGCACCGCCCGAGCCTCGAGGAGACCTACCTCGCCATGATCGGAGAAGCCCGATGACCATCGCCGCCCCCGCCGCCCCCGCCGCCCCCGCCGCCCCCGCCGCCCCCGCACCCGCCGCCCCTCGCGCGGCGGCGGCCGCGGCCGCCGGGCCCGCGCCGCTCCCGTCCCCGATCCGCCTGGGTCTGGCCCGCGGCCTGTTCGAGGTGCGGCTGCTGATCCGCAACCGCGAGGCCATGGTCTTCAGCATCCTGATGCCGATCATGCTGCTGGTCATCTTCGGCAGCCTCTTCGACCAGGTCGTGCCCGGGACCGGCATCAAGATGCGCGAGGTCACCGTGGCGGGCATGATCGGCTCGACCATCATGTCCTCCGCCCTCGGCACCATGGGCATCGGCATCGCGGTGGACCGCCACGAGGGCACCCTGCGCCGGCTCGCCGGTACGCCGTTCCCGCTGGTGTCGTACTTCATCGGCAAGGTCGTGCTGATCCTCGCCCAGGCCCTCGTCCAGGTCGGCGTCATCCTGGCCCTGGGCGTCGCCCTGTTCGGCTTCCAGCTGCCGAAGGACGCCGCGCACTGGTTCACCTTCCTGTGGGTCTTCCTGCTCGGCACCGTCTCCACCGCGCTGATCGGCATCACCATCGGCTCCCTGGCCCGGTCCGCCCGCAACGCCCCCGCGCTGGTCAACTTCCCCTACATCGGCCTGCAGTTCATATCCGGAGTGTTCTGGGTGATCACCGCTCTGCCCAAGCCGGTCCAGATCGTCGCCTCGCTCTTCCCGCTCAAGTGGATGACCCAGGGAATCCGTTCCGCCTTCCTGCCCGAGTCCTTCGCCGCCGCCGAACCGGCCGGGGCCTGGGAGCACGGGCGGATCGCGCTGGTCCTCACCGCCTGGCTGATCGGCGGCCTGGCCCTGTGCTGGGTCACCTTCCGCCGCAACGCCCGCCGCTTCTAGCGGCGGCGGCCTCCGGGCCGCGCCCGGCGTACCGGCCCCACCACTGGTCCCCCCAGAGAGGATGGCCATGAACCACCCCGACCACCCCGCCGATCCGCCCCGCGTGGACGGCGGCATCGCCGACACCGTCCAGCTCCGGGTCAACCCGCTGCCCGCCCACCGGCTCTCCACCGAGGACCTGCGCAGGTCGCTCGCCCACCTCGCGCTGATCAAGCAGCAGCGGGACTCCTGGCAGCCGCTGGCCTGCGACGAGCTCTACGCCCTCGCCGGCACCGTCGAGGACCCGGAGCGCCGGCGCGGGGTGGTCGCGCTGCGCCGGGCGATCTTCAACGGCCGCGACCCGGGCGCGGCGGCGGCGGCGGACGGACTCCCGGAGGCGACCAGCGCCTGGCTCGCACTCCACCGGGAGCACACCGCCGTCGCCGGCCGGATCCGCGAACGCTACAGCGAGGCCATCGAGCTGGAACGGCGCAACCTGGCCGGCCTGCTCGACAGCCCCACCTTCGGCAAGGCCGTGTCGCTGCTCGCCCCGACCGTGCACGACACGGCCGTCCGGTACGGCGCGGCCGGCGGCGCCACCGACCGCAAGCTGCGCAAGTCCGAGCGCGGACTGATCCAGTACGTCACCCGGGCGCTGCTGCGGACGAGCCCGCTCTCCCAGTTCACCGCCGTCGGCCTGGCCCACTGGGACGAGGACGGCCCGCAGCTCGACGAGGTCGACTTCGACGGCGACACGGCACGGGCCTTCGCCGAGATCGACCGCTCCGTGCTCAACCACGTGCTCGGCGGCCTGCCGGTCGTCGGCGGCCCGGCCGGCTGGGTCACCGTTTCACCGACCCTCCGGGCCGAGGCCGACCGGGTCTACTTCCCGCGCGTGGACGGCGACCGGGTGCGGATGCTCTCCGCCCCGCTCACCCGTCACCTGCGGCTGCTGCTCGCCATGGCCGGGATGGGCCCGTACCACGTCGACCACCTGGCCGAGGACCTCGCTGTCAGGACCGGCGGCAGCCGGCAGGCCGGCGCCGACTACGTCGCCAAGGTCGTCTCCGCCGGCATGCTCACCGCCGTGCCCGGCCCGGACGAGCAGGACCGCACCGGCCTGCGCGCCCTCGGCCGCCGCCTGTTGGACGACCACCCGGCGGCGGGCCTGCTGCTAGAAGAACTCGCCGACGTGGTCGAAGGCATCGAGACCGCACCCGCCGGCCAGCGCCCCGCCCTGGTCGGCCGGCTGCCGCACCTGGAGGAGCGGCTCCTGGAGGTCAGCGGACGTCCGGCCCGGCTGCACGTCAACGAGGACCTCGTCTTCCCGCCCACCGCCCCGAGCCCCGCCGGTCACACCGAGGCCCTCGGAGACCTCGCCCACGTCCTGGAGTTCCAGTCCGCCTACGACCGCTTCCACGAGGTCCGGGCCATGCTCACCGCCGCCTTCGTCGAGCGCTTCGGCGCCGGCGCCTCGGCGGGGCTGATCGAGCACGCCGAGGAGCTGGTGAACGAGGTCTACCGGCGTGAGGACCTGCTGCGCACCGCCGGACCCGACGGTCTCGGCCCCGACGACGGCAGCCTCGGGCAGCTCCACGCCCTGCGCCGCCGCGCCGTCGAGGCCCTGGCCCGGGAGGTGCACGCCGGCCGGCACCGCGACGAGGTGATCTGGGACGCCGGCTACCTCGCCGAGCTCACCGCCGGGCTGCCCGACCGCTTCCGGGCCGTTCCGCTCTCGTACGGGGTGCTCATCCAGCCCGCCGACGACCTGCTCGTCGTCAACGACGCCTACGCGGGCCACGCCTCGCTGAACTCCCGTTTCCTGCACGCCGCGAGCAGCACCGGCGGCCCCGCCGTCGACCGGCTCGCCGAGCGCCTGCTCGGCCTGTACGGTGCCGACGGCGCCCGGGTGCTCGAGGACCGCGGCCTGTACCGCACCAACATCAACCTCCACCCTCAGGTGCTTCCCGAGACCGTCACCCCGCGCGAGTGGGCCACCCTGACGCTCCGCCACGACCCGTCGGCGGACCGCCTGGAGCTGCTCGACCGCGACGGCCGGCCGGTCCGGGTGCTCCCGCTCGGCTCGCAGTACAGCGAGATGTACCCCTTCCCGCTGCGGCTCGCCTACTGGTTGGTCGGTTCCGGCCGTCTGGTGCTCGACCTGCAGGAGAAGGCCCGCGAACGGCTGGCCGAGCGCGACCGCGGCGGCGTCCTCGGCCTGCCCCGGCTGCGGGCCGGCCGGGTGCTGCTCCACCGCCGCCGCTGGTTCCTGGCCGAGGGGGAACTTCCGCAGCCCGAGGCGGCCGAGGAGGAGGTCTCCTACCTGCTCCGCCTCACCGACTGGCGGGCCGGGCACCGGGTCTGCGACGAGGTCTTCGTCAAGACCTCGCTCTTCCAGCAGGACCCGTCCGACTACGTCGGCAGCGCCTCGGAGTGGCGTTCCTTCATCGACCAGCGCCGGCGCGGAAAGCCGCAGTACGTCGACTTCTCCAGCGCCCTGATGGCCCGTGTCCTGCCCAAGCTCCTGGAACGCCGCGGCGGTGGATACCTGGAGGAGGCCCTGCCGAGGCTGGGGGAGAGCCCCAACACCTTCGAGTGGATCGTGGAGTTCGACCGCCCTTCCGGCGGCCGCTTCAGCGCCCTCCGCAGGGACGTGGCCCGCGCCGGCCTGGTCGGCGTCTGACCCGACCGGCGACAGGCGTCCGTCCGGTGGGCGGCGACCGACGACGGACGGGCGGCCGGTGCGGGCAGGAACCTGCCGCACCGGCCGCCCGTGCCGGTCACCACCTCAGGAGGCGGGGATGGTCCCCAGGCGGCCGGCCTGGAAGTCCTCCATCGCCTGCTGGAGCTCGCGGTGGCTGTTCATCACGAACGGGCCGTAGTGGGCGACGGGCTCCCGGATCGGCTGACCGCCGAGGAGGACGACCTCGAAGTTGGCGCTGCGGGTGTCCTGGGTGTCGTCCGCCCGGATGGTGAGTGAGTCGCCCTCGCCGAAGACGACCGCCTGCCCCATGTGGAACGGGCGCCGCTCCGCACCGGCGGTGCCGCTGCCGGCGAGGCCGTACGCCAGGCCGTTGAAGTCGGCCCGCCAGGGCAGGGTGACCTGGGCGCCGGGGTTCACGGACACGTGGATCATGGTGATCGGCGTGTGCGTGGCGCCGGGGCCCTGGTGGCCCGCGATGTCGCCGGCGATCAGCCGGACGAGCGCGCCGCCGTCCTGCGAGGCGAGCAGCTTCACGTTGCCGCCCCGGATGTCCTGGTACTTCGGCGCGATCATCTTGTCCGCGGCGGGCAGGTTCACCCACAGCTGCAGGCCGTGGAACAGACCGCCGGACATGACCAGCGACTCCGGCGGAGTCTCGATGTGCAGCAGGCCGGAGCCGGCCGTCATCCACTGGGTGTCGCCGTCGGTGATGACGCCACCGCCACCGTGCGAGTCCTGGTGCACGAAGGTGCCGTCGATGATGTAGGTGACCGTCTCGAAGCCCCGGTGCGGGTGCCACGGGGTTCCCTTCGGCTCCCCGGCCGCGTAGTCCACCTCGCCCATCTGGTCCATCATGATGAACGGGTCCAGGTACTTCTGGTTGATCTTGGCGAAGGCGCGGCGGACCGGGAAGCCCTCGCCCTCGAAGCCTTCCGGGGCGGTCGCGACGGCCAGCACCGGGCGCGGCCGGGCGCCTTCGGCCGGAGCCGCGACACGCGGCAGAACGAGCGGGTTTTCGACGGTCACGGCGGGCATGTCGGCCTCCTTCGGGGGGTTCCTCTGGCCTACGTCCACGAGGTTAGTTCAACTCTCAACAAGAAGCAAGTTGAATTTTGAACCACATGGTCCCAACCCGGCCCTGCGGCCCCCTCCAGGATGGATCGGACCCGAAGCGCCCGCCAGTCGTCGGCCGTGCCCGAAGCGGGCGGGCGGTCGCGGAGCGGCTGCTAGCCGTACATGCGGCGCATGGTGAAGTCGACCATCTGCTCGACCGCCTTCGCGTCGAACACCATCCGGTGCTCGCCCTCCATGTCCAGGGCGAAGCCGTACCCGGTCGGCAGCAGGTCGAGGACCTCGGCGCCGGTGACGGTGAAGTGCTTGGAGTCCTTGCCGGCGTACCGGCGCAGCTCCTTCAGCGAGCTGAACATCGGGATCACCGGCGTCGGCGTGTTGTGCAGCGCCAGGAATCCGGGGCGGTCGCCGCGCGGGCAGTGCACCTTGGACGTGATGAAGATGGCCTGGAAGTCCTCCACCGCCATCGACCCGGTGGTGAAGGCCCGGACGGCGTCCGCCAGCGAGGGCGGCGACGGCTCGGGGTAGAGCGACTGCTGCGACGCCTGCGGCTGCTCGCCGTACGGGCCGGGGCCGGGCATGCCGTTCATTCCCGGCTGCGGTCCCGCCTGCTGCTGGTAGGGATCGCCCGGGTATGCGTTCTGGTCATAGCCGTACACACGGACAGGCTATCGGGAGCGCGGCCGCTCGTGCGGGCGTCGATCCTGACAAGGAGTGGGCGTCCCGGCTTGTGGGACGTGACCACGTTCATAGCGGATTCGCCTCCAGGGGCTTGAAACAAGTTACCGCTGGGTAGCATCATGATGCCTACTGGTGGGTACGGGGCGCCCGAACGCGGCGGTCTCCCGGAAGCGACGAACCGGAGAAAACGGCCATGGGTCACTACAAGTCCAACCTGCGGGACGTGGAGTTCAACCTCTTCGAGGTGTTCGGCCGCGACCAGGTGTACGGCACCGGACCGTTCGCGGACATGGACGTCGAGACCGCGAAGAGCATCCTGAGCGAGATCGCTCGCCTCGCCGAGAACGACCTCGCCGAGTCCTTCGCCGACACCGACCGCAACCCGCCGGTCTTCGACCCGGAGACCAACACCGCCCCGATCCCGGCCTCGTTCAAGAAGAGCTACCAGGCCTTCATGGACGCCGAGTGGTGGCGCCTGGGCATCCCGGAGTCCATCGGCGGCCAGGTCACCCCGTCCTCGCTGATCTGGGGCTTCGCCGAGCAGATCCTCGGCTCGAACCCGGCCATCTGGATGTACTCCTCGGGCCCGGCCTTCGCCGGTGTCATCGCCGACGAGGGCACCCCGGAGCAGCTGGAGGTCGCCAAGCGGATGACCGACCGCCTCTGGGGCTCCACCATGGTGCTGACCGAGCCCGACGCCGGTTCGGACGTCGGCGCCGGCCGCACCAAGGCGATCAAGCAGGAGGACGGCTCCTGGCACATCGAGGGTGTGAAGCGCTTCATCACCTCGGGCGAGCACGACATGTCCGAGAACATCATCCACATGGTGCTGGCCCGCCCCGAGGGCGGTAAGCCGGGCACCAAGGGCCTCGGCCTCTACATCGTGCCGAAGTACGACTTCGACTGGGAGACCGGCGAGCTCGGCGAGCGCAACGGCGTCTACGCCACCAACGTCGAGCACAAGATGGGCCTCAAGGCCTCCAACACCTGCGAGATGACCTTCGGTGCCAAGCACCCGGCCAAGGGCTGGCTGCTGGGCGAGAAGGTCGACGGCATCCGCCAGATGTTCAAGATCATCGAGTTCGCCCGCATGATGGTCGGCACGAAGGCCATCGCCACCCTCTCCACCGGCTACCTCAACGCGCTGGAGTACGCCAAGGAGCGCGTGCAGGGCGCGGACATCTCGCAGTTCCTGGACAAGACCGCCCCGCGCGTCACCATCACGCACCACCCGGACGTGCGCCGCTCGCTGCTCACCCAGAAGGCGTACGCCGAGGGCATGCGCGCCCTCGTCCTGCTCACCGCCTCCACCCAGGACGACGTGCTGGCCGCCCGCCTGCGCGGCGAGACCGACGAGGCCGCCGAGCGCCTGAACGACCTGCTGCTGCCGATCGTCAAGGGCTACGGCTCCGAGAAGTCCTACGAGCAGCTCGCCCAGTCCCTGCAGACCTTCGGTGGCTCCGGCTACCTGCAGGAGTACCCGATCGAGCAGTACATCCGGGACGCCAAGATCGACACCCTCTACGAGGGCACCACCGCGATCCAGGGCCAGGACTTCTTCTTCCGCAAGATCGTCAAGGACGGCGGCCAGGCGCTCACCGCGCTGTCCGAGCAGATCCAGAAGTTCCTCGGCTCGGCCGCGGGCGGCGACGCCCTGGCCACCGAGCGCGAGCTGCTCGCCAAGGCCGCCGGCGACCTGGAGGCCATCGTCGGCAAGCTGCTGGCCGACCTCTCCTCGGTCGAGCAGGACGTCAAGAACATGTACAAGGTGGGCCTCAACACCACCCGCCTGCTGATGGTCTCCGGCGACGTCGTGGTCGGCTGGCTGCTGCTGCGCCAGGCCGCGGTGGCCCTGGCCAAGCTGGAGGCCGGCGCCTCCGAGAAGGACGTCCCCTTCTACCAGGGCAAGGTCGCGGCGGCCCGCTTCTTCGCCAAGAACATCCTGCCGACCGTCGCCTCGCAGCGCCTGATCGCCGAGGGCATCGACAACGAGATCATGGAGCTGGCGGAGGAGGCGTTCTAGCCTCCGCCCCACCCGTCGCCCGCCGTCACCCCTCGTGGGCCCGGCTGCGCGTGACACCTCTCTGACCGCCTGACCCAACCCTCACGCCGAAGGGCCCGGTTCCGACCGGGCCCTTCGGTGTTTGACCGTCAGGGGGCCGCCGCCCGCGGCCCGGTCCCCTCCCGACGTCCCGCCATGACCGTCCGCGACCGGGCGCAACCGCAGGGTCGCGGCACCCGCCGCGGCGTCAGTTCACGGTTCTGTCTGCGTTGTGCATCCGTTGGGAGGATCCGAGTGTCATGTCCGTGTACGGGCATATGCTCAAGGTGCGAAGCCGACCCCCCATCCGGCTTCGGCCCTCCCTCGACTCAGGAGCAGCATGTCGACCGCCGCCCGCCAGGCCTTCTTCGACCGGACGCACACCGATGATCTGATCGCCTTTCTCGGTACCTCACCGTCGCCGTACCACGCGGTCGCCAGCGCCGCGGAGCGGCTGGAGAAGGCGGGCTTCCGGCAGGTCTCCGAGACGGACTCCTGGGACGCGGTGGCCGGCGGCCGGTACCTGGTCCGGGGCGGCGCGCTGATCGCCTGGTACGTGCCGGAGGGCGCCGGGCCCCAGACGCCGTTCCGGGTGGTCGGCACCCACACCGACTCGCCGAACCTGCGCGTCAAGCCGCTGCCGGACACCGGCTCGGCGGGCTGGCGGCAGGTCGCCGTCGAGATCTACGGCGGCGTGCCGCTGAACACCTGGCTCGACCGGGACCTCGGCCTCTCCGGACGGCTCGCGCTGCGCGACGGCAGCTCGCGGCTGGTGCAGCTGGACGAGCCGCTGCTGCGCGTGCCGCAGCTGGCGATCCACCTGGACCGCCAGGTCAACGAGGGCATGAAGCTCGACAAGCAGCGCCACCTCACCCCGATCTGGGGGCTCGGCCCGGTCGACGAGGGCTCGCTGATCGCGTACGTCGCGCAGCGGGCCGGTGTCGAGGCCGCCGACGTGGCCGGCTGGGACCTCATGACGCACGACGTCCAGCCCGCCTCCTACCTGGGCCGGGACCGCGAGCTGCTGGCCGGCCCGCGGCTGGACAACCTGCTCTCGGTGCACGCCGCCGCCGCCGCGCTGGCCGCCGTGGCCACCGCGGCCGCCACGGACGGCGCCGAGCTGCCGTACATCCCGGTGCTGGCCGCCTTCGACCACGAGGAGACCGGCAGCGAGTCGGACACCGGCGCGCAGAGCCCGCTGCTCGGCAACGTGCTGGAGCGCACCGTCTACGCGCGCGGCGGCAGCCCCGAGGACCGCGCCCGGGCACTGGCCGGCACCATCTGCCTCTCCTCCGACATGGGCCACGCCGTCCACCCGAACTACAGCGAGCGGCACGAGCCCGGGCACCACCCGATGCCGAACGGCGGGCCGATCCTCAAGGTCAACGTCAACAACCGGTACGCCACCGACGGCGTCGGCCGGGCGGTGTTCGCGGCGGCCTGCGAGAAGGCCGGCGTGCCGTGGCAGACCTTCGTCTCCAACAACGCCATGCCCTGCGGGACGACGATCGGCCCGATCACCGCGGCCCGCCTCGGCATCCAGACGGTGGACTGCGGCATCGCCGCGCTCTCCATGCACTCGGCGCGCGAGCTGTGCGGGGCGGACGACCCGTACCTGCTGGCGAGCGCGATCAAGGCCTTCCTGGAGGGCTGACCAGCGGCATGGCGAAGGGCCCGGCGCACGCGCCGGGCCCTTCGCCGTACGGGGCCCGTCGCCGGGCCCTTCGCCGTATACCGGGCGTCGCCTACTCCATGCCCGCCAGCACCAGCGGCAGCCGGCGTGCGCCGTCCGCGGCCAGCTTCACCGGGACGCCCCAGTCCTGCTGGTGGACGTGGCAGGCCGGGAACTCGATCTCCGGGTCGTCGTCGCAGGACGCGGCGATCGCCGAGACGTGCAGCACGCCCTCGGTCACCTCGTCGGAGAGCACCAGCTCGCGGGAGAGCGCGGAGTCGGCGCCCGCGCCGGAGACCAGCAGCTCCGGCGGGGTGGAGCTGACCAGCAGCCGGGTGGACGGGCCGTAGCGCTCGTCCAGCTTCTGGCCGGTCGGCGCCGAGAAGACGACGTCCAGCCGGAACGCGCCCGGCGCGACCTCGGTGGCGGCCCGCTGCGTGCGGTGCGCGACCGACTCGACCCGGACGGCCTCCTCGGGCAGCCGCAGCCTGGTCAGCCGGTGGCGGGCCGACTCGACCACCACGATGTCGCCGTCGACCAGCACCGCACCCGAGGGCTCGCGCAGGTCGGTGGCCAGCGTGGTGACCTCGCCGGTCGCCGGGTCGAAGCGGCGCAGCGCGTGGTTGTAGGTGTCGCTGACGGCCACCGAGCCGTCGGGCAGCACGGTGACGCCGAGCGGGTGCTGGAGCAGCGCCTGGTCGGCCGCGCCGTCGCGGTGGCCGAAGTCGAACAGGCCCGTGCCGACGGCGGATTGCACCGTCTTGGTTTCACGTGAAACCCAGCGCAGCGCCGAGGTCTCCGAGTCGGCGACCCAGAGCTTCCCGCCGTCCGCCGAGACGGCCAGGCCGGACGGCTGGGCGAACCAGGCCTCGGCGGCCGGTCCGTCGACCAGGCCCTCGTTGGTGGTGCCCGCCGCGACGCCGACGGTGCCGGCCGCCGGGTCGTACGCCCACAGCTGGTGGACGCCGGCCATCGCGATCCACACCTTGCCGTCGAACCAGGCGACGTCCCACGGCGAGGAGAGGTCCACCTCACGGGCCGGGCCCTCGGTGGCGGAGCCCTGCCACCACTGCCGGCCGGTGCCGGCCAGCGTGGTGACGCTGCCGTCGGCCAGCCGGACGCCGCGCAGGGCGTGGTTGACGGTGTCGGCGACGATCACGTCGTAGGCGCCCCCCTCCGGCAGCAGCGCCAGGCCCTGCGGCTCGCTGAACCGGGGCTCGGTGCCGTCCACCAGGCCGCGCACGCCGTCGCCGATCCTGCGGACCAGGGTCTCGCCGTCCTCGGCCAGCTCGACCAGCGAGTGGTGCCCGGAGTCGGCGACCAGGAAGTGGCCGTTCGGCAGCCGGACGGCCTTCCCCGGGAACCTGAGGTCCCCCGCGGTGGGCTCCGGCGCCACGTACGGGCCGTCGCCGCGGCGCAGCGTGCCCTTGGCGGCGTGCTCCGCCTCCAGCTCCTCGACCAGCCGGGCGATGGCGTGCGCGTGTCCCTCGCCGGCGTGCTGGGCGACCACGTACCCCTCCGGGTCGATCACCACCAGCGTCGGCCACGCCCGCACCGCGTACTGCTTCCACGTCGCGAGCGCCGGGTCGTCCAGCACCGGGTGGTGCACCTCGTACCGCGCCACGGCGTCCACCACGGCCTGGTGGTCGGCCTCGTGCACGAACTTCGGAGAGTGCACGCCGACGATCACCACCGTGTCGCGGTGCTTCTCCTCCAGCTCGCGCAGCTCGTCCAGGACGTGCAGGCAGTTGATGCAGCAGAAGGTCCAGAAGTCCAGGATGGTGATCTTGCCGCGGAAGTCGGCGAGCGCCAGCTCCTTGCCGCCGGTGTTCAGCCAACCGCCTGCCCCGACCAGCTCGGGGGCGCGTACACGTGCACGAGATGCCATGAGGCAATCAAACCTCACCCGGCGGGAGGGTATTCCAGCCGCCAGCGGGTCTCGCCGTCCTGGTGTTCGTCGGTGGGGGTGAGGCCGAGGGCGCGGGCGACGGCTGCGGAGGCGTGGTGGCCGGGGTGGATGTGCGCGAGGACGGCGGTGGTGTCGGTGGTGTCGGGATCCATGGGGGCATTCAACGCCGGGGCGCGCAGTGCTTCGCGCCGGGTCACGGATCGGGTCGAATGGCGGGCGGGCGCACGTCCACACAGAGCCTGGCCCTTCGCGCGTCAGCGGCTCACTGCCGCGGACTTCACCGTGCCGCCGGGGAGCTTTGAGGCGTCGGCCATGATCAGCGTGCACATCACGTACCGGAACCCTTGATTCCATTCGCTTTCGTCGCTCGTCGTCCAGGCCTTGAGATCGTGGCCGCCGTTCCTGTAGGCCCCGTATTCCTGCGTGCAGAGTTTGGGCGCGTCCGTCTCGCTCACCGACTTGTAGGTCACGCCGGCGGGTGGCAGGACGAAGCCCAGCACCTGCTCTTGGTGCGGCACGTTGCAGTCCGCGAGGGTGATCGGAACGGTGTTGTCCTGCTCCTTCTGCGTGTCGATGCAGTCGCCGACCGACGTGTCGGCCAGGTAGAGCTCCAGGCCGATCTGGCGGAACGCGCCCACTGGCCCCACGATTCCGATGGACTTGCCGAAGACCAGGCAGGGCATGGCGCGCACGCCGCTGTCCCAGCCCTGTTTGCTCGGCGGAACGGCATACGACTGTGCGTCCGCCAGCGACTGGACGGTGCTCCGCAGCCGTGCATCGCAGATGGCATTGCCGTTTTGCATCGCATCGTCCAGGGAGTTCACGTCGGCCATATCGACCACCTGACCGTCCGGGGTCTCCTTGATGCAGTCCAGGACGCCGAGCTTGGGCAGCCCTTGGAACTTCGCGCCGTTCCACACGGCGGTGACGCAGTCGCCCCGCTTCAGTTCCTGCTGCAGACCCACGGCGTCCCCGTAGGGCGGTACCGGGCCGACAGAAGCCGGGGGCGAGGATGCGCCCGGGCTGGTAGCCGGGGCTGAGGACGTGCCCGAGCCGCCGAGCAGGGTTGCCCCTGCCCACAGAGCGCCGCCCAGGACCAGTGCCGCGGCCACGACGACGGCCACGGTACGGCCGGCCGGGATCTTACGACGGGGTTTGGGCTCCGGTGTGCCCGGTGTGCCCGATGTGCCCGGCTGGGGAGGCCGCTGCTGGACCGTCGGAGGTGGCGGCGGTGGTGGAGGCGGGCCCGTGGGGGTCACGATCGTCGGGGTGGGTTCGGGCGTCGGGGCGGGCTCGGGCGCAGCGGAGGCCCCGGCGAGCTTCTCGGCTGCCTCCTCACCCGTCATCCGCTCCGCCGGGTCCTTGGCCAACAGGCCCTTGATGACAGGCACCAGGGGCCCCGTGATGTAGGCCGGCAGCGCGGGTTCCCCGAACAGGAGCGCGGTCAGGGAGGCGGCGTCGCTGTCCGCGTCGAAGGGGCCTCTCCCCGCGACCGCGAAGTACAGCGTGGCGCCGAGGGAGAACAGGTCGGACTCCGGGCTCGGCTCCCCGCCGCGCGCCCGTTCCGGGGCCAGGTAGCCGGGAGTCCCCACGATCCCGGAAGCCGAGGTGAGCCGTGGCTCTCCCGAGGCCGGCTCCAGCGCGATGCCGTAGTCGGCCAGCAGCACCCCTCCGCTTTCCCCGGGGCGCGACGTCCGCGGTGCGGGGCTCGTCAGCAGGATGTTGGCCGGCTTGACGTCCCGGTGCAGGATGCCGAGCCGGTGGCCCTCCGTCAGGGCATCGAGGACGGCCAGACCGATGCGCGCGACCTCCGCGGGCGGCAGCGGCCCGTGCTCGCGCACGAGGGCCTCCAGGTCCGTCGCGCCGGGCACGTACTCCATGACGATCCACGGCAGACCGTTCTCCTCGACGATGTCGTGCACCGTGGCGACATGCGGGTGGTTCCGCAGCCTGGCGGCATGCCGCGCCTCACCGCGGGCCCTGGCGATACGGGCGCTCATCTCCTGCTCCGGCAGGCCCGGCGGGACGTCGATCTCCTTGAGCGCGACATCGCAGGCCAACACCTCGTCATGGGCGAGCCAGACCCGGCCCATGCCCCCGGCGCCGAGCCGCCGCACCAGGGTGTAGCGCCCTGCGACCACCCGTCCGGTATCGTCCTCGGCCCCTGTCATGGTCACCAACGTAGGGTGCTCGAAAAACCAGGGCAATCGGCGCATGTCAATCAGGTGACGGCCCTGAGTGCCCGATGAGGGCCCATGAGTTCGGACGCTGTCGGTCAGTGAAGCGTAGTCAGTGATTCGGGGTCGGCTGGTTTGGCTCCACGATGACGTGCGGCAGGAAGCGGGCGCCCTGGTGGGTGATCGGGCTGTCGTCCGTCTCGCGGATGCCGAGGCCCGCCGCCTCGCCGTCGACCACCCAGGTGCCGAGCACCGGGCGGTTGCCGTCGAAGTCGGGCAGCGGGTGGTACTGCTGGTAGCAGTGGCCCTCGGCGCCGTAGCGGTCCGGGTCGCCGGCCCAGTCGGCGAGCCGGGTCTCGCGGCCGTCCGGCTCGACGATCCGGACGCCGGCGCCCTCGCGGCCGAGCAACGGCTTGGCCGCGTAGCCGGGGCCGTCCGGGTCGGCGAGCTCGCGCGGGCCGTCCAGGTAGGCGGGCAGCAGGTTGGGGTGGCCGGGGTAGAGCTCCCAGAGCACCGCCAGCAGCGCCTTGTTGGAGAGCAGCATCTTCCAGGCCGGCTCGATCCAGAGGGTGGAGCCGGTGCCGCCGCCGTGGTCGATGACGTCCAGCAGCCGGCCGCCGAACTCGTCCTCGACCAGCCACTCCCACGGGTAGAGCTTGAACGCGGCCCGGACGAAGCGGTGCTCGAGGTCGACGAAGCGGCCGGAGAGGCCGTCCCAGCCGATGTCCTCCATCGCGATGCCGACCGTCTCCAGACCGGCCTGCTCGGCGCACTCCTGGAGATAGAGGGTGGTCATCCAGTCCTCGCCCTCGGTGTCTCCGCGCGAGTGCGCGAAGTGCACCGGGCCGGGCGGCAGCAGGTGCTTCTGCCGGGCCCAGGCGGCGACCAGCCGCTCGTGCAGCGAGTTCCACTGGTCGGCCTGCGGGAACCGCTCCTCCACCCAGAACCACTGCGGGCCGGCCGCCTCGATCAGCGAGGTCGGAGTGTCGGCGTTGTACTCGAACAGCTTGGCCGGGCCGGTGCCGTCGTACGCGAGGTCGAACCGCCCGTAGACGGCGGGCTGTTCGTCACGCCGCCGCCAGGACTCGGCGACGGTGGCGGCCAGCCGCGGATCGGTGATGCCGTAGTCGGCGAACCGGCCGGTGCGCACCACGTGGCCGGCGGCGGCCAGGCACATTGCGTGCAGCTCCTCGACCACCTCCTCCAGCGCCTCCACCTCGGGCAGCGAGAACTCGTAGTACGCGCTCTCGTCCCAGTAGGCGTGCGGGCCGCCCTGGTTGCACGGGTCGGAGCACATGGCGTAGATCAGGCCCTGGGACTCGACCGTGGCCAGCCAGTCGGGGCGCGGGGTGATGGTGCGTCGGCGCAACGCGGTCAGCCCCCGCCCGAGCCGCTGGAGCCGGAGGGGCACCCGAAGCCGCCGCGCTTGGTGGCGGCCTTGTCGAAGGTGCCGCCGGCCGCGGTGGTGCCGCCGGAGCCGCAGTAGTACCAGCGGCCGGCGGTGGCGCCGACGCTCGTGCAGGAGTGGGTGTCCAGCACCTTGAGCGTGGACGGGTCGACGCAGCGGCTCGGCGGGTTGCTGCCGCCGGAGGAGGAGCAGCCGGACAGGGCCAGCGCCAGGGTGCCGACCATGCCGAGGGTGACGAAGCCCGATCGGCGTCGGGCGTCCCGTCCCGGGGTACCGGATCCGGTGACTGCGGAGGAGGGCGTCGGCGGCGTCATGGCGCCCGATGGTACGCGTGGGGCCGAAGAGTACGGGAGGGGCCCCGGATCCCGGGGGGTGCCGCGGCCCGATGGGATATGTTTTGCCGATCCTTGACCGTGGGACCCGGCCGGACGGGCCGGCCCAGTGAGTGGACGCGGGGGACAGACCTGTGAACGACATCCTGCACGGCCTCGGTGCGGCCGCCGCCTTCGGCGGCGTCGGCGTGGTGCTGCTGCTCCTCGGCGTCTGCCTGGTGGACGTGCTGACGCCCGGAAGGCTCGGCCACCAGATCTGGGTCGAGCGCAACCGCAACGCCGCCGTGCTGCTCAGCTCGGCGCTGCTCGGCATCGGCGGCATCGTCTTCACGGCGATCCTCTACACGTACGAGGACTTCGGGAAGGGCCTGGTCTCCACGGCCTGCTTCGGCCTGCTCGGCCTGGTGCTGATGGCCGTCGCGTTCTGGGTGGTGGACGTGCTGACGCCGGGCAAGCTCGGCGCGATCCTGGTCGACCCCGAGCCGCACCCGGCGGTGTGGGTCTCGGCCAGCTGCAACCTCGCGGTGGCGGCGATCGTGGCGGCGTCGATCGCCTGAGCCCGTCCCGCCCTCCCGCTCAGGCGGGGCTGCTCGGTCGGGCGGGGCCGTCTGACCGGGCGGGGTGCGCCACTCCGCCGAGGACGTGCTCGCGGCCCCAGGCGCCCAGCGGTGCCAGCGCCGCGTTCAGCCGCGCGCCGACCGGCGTCAGCGCGTACTCCACCCGCGGCGGCACCTCGTCGTACGCCTCGCGGTGCACGATGCCGTCCGCCTCCAGCTCGCGGAGGTGGGCGGCGAGCACCTTCTCGGTGATGCCCGGCACCAGGCGGCGCAGCTCGCCGAACCGGCAGCCCGGGCGCTCGTCCAGCGCCCAGAGGATCAGCACCTTCCACTTGCCGCCGATCACGTCCATCGCGGCGTCGATCCCGCAGACGTACGCGCCCGGCCTCGGCACCGTCGCCATGCCCCACCCCTCACCCCGGCCCGACCTGCTCGCTCACCTCAGGGTAACCACCCACTTCGAAGTGCGTACTTGATCATGCCCGGGGCCTGCGACGAGCCTGATCGGCATGACACAGAACACCGTCGACCCCGCGTCGAAGACCCCCGTCACCCTGCTCGGACTCGGCGCGATGGGCACCGCGCTCGCCCGTGCCTGGCTCGCCGCCGGGCACCCGCTGACCGTCTGGAACCGCACCCCCGCCCGGGCCGAACCGCTCGCCGCCCGGGGCGCCGTCGTCGCGGCCACCGCCGCCGAGGCGGTCGCCGCCAACCGGCTGCTGGTCGTCTGCCTGCTGGACGACGCCTCCGTCGACGAGGCACTGGACGGCGTCGACCTGGCCGGCAAGGACCTGGTCAACCTGATCACCAGCACGCCCGGTCAGGCCCGCGCCCGGGCCGAGTGGGCCCGCGAGCGCGGCGCCCGCTACCTGGACGGCGGGATCATGGCCGTACCGCCGATGATCGGCACCCCGGCGGCCGGCCCGTACGTCTTCTACAGCGGCTCGCGCGAGCTGTTCGAGGAGCACCGGGACACCCTCGCCGTCCCGGCCGGAACCACCTACGTCGGAGCGGACGCCGGCTTCGCCGCACTGCACGACGTGGCGCTGCTGAGCGCGATGTACGGCATGTTCGCCGGGGTCGCGCACGCCTTCGCGCTGGTCCGCAAGGAGTCCGTCGCCCCGGCAGACCTGGCCCCGCTGCTCACCTCCTGGATCGGCGCGATGGCCGGATCGGCGGCCAGGACCGCCGAGCAGCTGGAGAGCGGCGACTACACCCAGGGCGTCGTCTCCAACCTCGCCATGCAGGTCGCCGGGACGTCCACCCTGCTGCGCACCGCCGAGGAGCAGGGCGTGAGCGCCGAACTGCTCACGCCCTACCTGGCCCTGATGGAGCGGCGGCTCGCGGAGGGCGGCGGCGCGGAGGACCTCACCGGGGTGATCGACCTGCTGCGGCGGTAGGCCGGTGCCCGCCCGCTACCCCGCCGGGCGGTCGGTGAGGGGGCGGCGGCGCAGCGCCGGGTCGGTGAGGGCGGGGGGCTGCCAGACGCCGTCGGGGTGGTAGAGGTTGGTGCCGGGCGGGATGATCGCGTCGACGCGGTCGAGGGCGGCGTCGTCCAGGACGAGGTCGGCACCCTTGAGGGCCGCCGCCAGCTGCTCCCCGGTGCGCGGGCCGATGATCACCGAGGTGACGGCCGGGTGCGCCAGCGGGAAGGCGAGGGCCAGCTCGGGCAGGGTGCGGCCGAGGTCGTCGGCGAGCGCGGTCAGCTGCTCGACGGCGTCGAGCTTGGCCGCGGTGACCGGCAGCGCCGGGTCGAAGCGGGCCGGGGTGAGGGCGGCCCGGCCGGTGGTGAGGTCGATCGGGCGGTCCTTGCGGTAGCGGCCGGTGAGGAAGCCGGAGGCGAGCGGGCTCCAGGTCAGCGCGCCCATGCCGAGCCGCTGGACCGTCGGGAGTACGTCCCGCTCGATGCCGCGGGCGAGCAGCGAGTACGGCGGCTGCTCGGTGCGGAAGCGCGGCAGGCCGCGGCGGTCGGCGACGTGGTACGCCTCGACGATCTGTTCGGCGGGGAAGGTCGAGCAGCCGAAGGTGCGGATCTTGCCGGCCCGGACGAGGTCGCCGAGCGCGGAGAGGGTCTCCTCGATGTCGGTGGTGTGGTCGGGCCGGTGGACCTGGTAGAGGTCGATCCAGTCGGTCCGCAGCCGCCGCAGGCTCTCCTCCACCTCGCGGACGATCCAGCGGCGGGAGTTGCCGCGCCGGTTGCGGCCCTCGCCCATCGGGAAGTGCACCTTGGTGGCGAGGACGACGTCGTCGCGGTTGCCGCGGCTCTGCAGGGCCTTTCCGACGATCTCCTCCGACTCGCCCGCCGAGTACATGTCGGCGGTGTCGACGAAGTTGACGCCCTGGTCGAGGGCGGTGTGGATGATCCGGGCGCAGTCGTCGTGGTCGGGGTTGCCGACCGCGCCGAACATCATGGTGCCGAGGCAGTAGGCGCTCACCTCGATGCCGGTGCCGCCGAGGACGCGGTAGCGCATGGTTCTGGTCCCCCTGGTGGTGAGTGGGTGGCCGTCCCTGTTCGGGAGCCGTGTTTCCGCTCCCGACGGTAGGGCCTGGAGTGCGCTCCAGCGCAAGGGGCGGCGGGGGCCGGCGCTCCGCCGGAATCCGGCCGGGCTTCTCGGACCGCGGCCGGGATTTCCGGGACTCCGGCCGGGGTTCCCGGGACTCCGGCCCTCCCTCCGGAGGGGGAGGGGGTCCCCTGGGAGGGGGAGGCCGGGGCGGGGCGGCCGGTGGGAGCTTGGGGGCATGACAGCTGCGAGCGGTTGGGCGACGGTGCGGGGGGCGGGCGAGCGGGGCGTGCCCGGGCGGGGTGCGGCTGGGCCGGGTGCGTCCGGGTGGGGCAGGGACGGCCGGGGGGTGGCCGTCTGGGGCGTCGCGTACACGGGCTTCGGGGTCGGCTGCGCGGCGACCGGGACGGCCCTGTTCGGGGTGACCTGGCTGGGGTGGGCGGTCGCGGCGGTGGGTGTTGCCGCCGCCCTGGCCGGGGCCGCGACGGCGTGGTGCGGACTGCGCCCGGCGCTGCGGGCGGTGCTCGGGACGCTCTGCGTCCTGTCCGGCGTGGCGGCGTTCAGTCTGCTGATGGACGTCATCACGCTGGTCTTCAACCAGAACGTGGACAGTTGGCCGGCTGCGGCCCAGCGTGCGCTGTCGGCGCTCGGCGCCGTCCTGCTGGCGGCCACCGCGCGCACCGGCCGTTCGCCCGCGCGGGCGGGCGGAGCGGACGCACTCCCGGCGCCGTCGGCAGCCTCGGGGCAGGTCCAACTGGCGGCCCTGGCCGGGACGGTGGCCTTCGTGCCGTACGTCGTGATGAAGGTGATCTGGGCCCTCGGCGGCACCTTCGCCGGCCTGAGCGGGGCCGCGATGCGGGCCGATGCCGAACGCAACGGCGCCTCCGGGCTCTGGCTCACCCTGGCGTCCTGGGGCGTGGACGCGACGGCGCTGCTGGCGGTGCTCGGCGTGTTCCTGCTCTGGGGTCTGGTCCGCCCGTGGGGCCAGGTGTTCCCGCGCTGGACGCTGCTGCTGCGCGGCCGCCGCGTGCCCCGCTGGCTGCCGCTCACCCCCGCGCTGCTCGGCGCCGCCACCCTCGCTCCGTACGGGATCTTCGGCATCGGGTACGCGGCGCTCGCCACCATGGGCGTGGTGGGCGTGTCGCGCGGGGAGTTCCCCACCGAGGCGGACGTGCTGCTGGTCTGCTGGATCGGTCTCGGCGCCTTCGCCGTCTACGGCGTGGCCCTCGCGGCCGCCGCGCGCTCGTACTGGCGCCGCACCGGGTGACGGGCGGGGTGGCGCACCGGGTGGCCGACGGGCGCCGCACCTGCTGCCGGGCGGGGTGGCGTGCCGGGTGACCGGCGGGGGTGACCGGCGTGCGGCGCACCGGGCGGACGGGGTGAGCGGCGGCGCCGTTTGCGGAACCGGCAACAAAGCTTGCCGGAGACGCGGGGCCCGTCGCAGCCTGGCGGTGGAGGTGATCGCCGTGGGCGACAGGCAGAATGACACGCCGCCGCGCACTGGACCCGCCGCCGCCCCCGAATCCGCCGCCGATCCCGAACCGGCCACCGATCCGAACGGAGCAGGTCATGCACCAACCGCACCAGCACGCCCCCGCCCCCACCCCGGCAGACCACGACCACCACGGTCACCACGCGCCCGCGACCGACACGGACTGGTCGGCGCTGGCCGCCTTCCTGGAGCGCGAGGGCGAACTCAACACCCCGGCGTTCGCCCAGGCCGCCCAGTGGCTGCGCGAGTTGGTGGACGGCGCCCTCGTCGGGCGGGTGCTGGATGTCGGCAGTGGCCCGGGCGTCGTCGCGGGCCTGCTCGCCGACGTGTTCCCGGTCGCCGAGGTGGTCGCCGTGGATCAGTCGGCCGCCCTGCTGGCCCGGGCCGAGGCCCGCTCGTCCGGCCGTGTCGCCACCCAACAGGCAGATCTTCCCGCCGAGTTCGGCCTGCTCGGCGCGGCCGACCTGATCTGGTCGTCCCAGGCGGTCCACCATCTCGGCGACCAGCAGGCGGCGTTGACCGCCCTGGCCGGCTCGCTGCGTCCGGGTGGCCTGCTCGCCGTCGCCGAACGCGGGCTGCCGCTGCGGTTCCTGCCGCGGGACTTCGGCCTCGGCCGCCCCGGGCTCCAGGCCCGGCTGGACGCCGCCCACGAGGACGGCTTCGCTGCGATGCGTGCCCAACTCCCGGGCGTCATCGAGGAGGTGGAGGACTGGCCGGCCATGCTGTCCCGGGCCGGTCTCACCCCCGCCGGCTCGCGCACCTTCCTCGTCGAGTGGCCGGCTCCGCTCGCCGCCCCGGCCCGCGAGCACCTGTACGGCCATCTCGACCGCCGCCGTGCCCAGTTGGAGGAGAGCCTGGACGCCGTGGACCTCGCCACGCTGGACGCCCTGCTCGACCGCGACGCCCCCACCGGCATCCTCGCCCGCCCCGACGCCTTCTACCTCGCCGCCATCACCGTCCACACCGCCCGGGCGGAGGGCTGAGAAAGCCCCGCTGCGGCGGTGATCCGCCGGCCGGGGCGGGAGCGGGCGCCGCCGGTCAGCCGGCCTGGTCCGGCTTCCGGTGCCGCCCGGTGCCCTTGCGCAGCAGCGGCGCCGGGGTCTCGGCCTGCGGGAACGCCTAGGCCGGCCCGGTGCGGACGATCTGCGGGTACGCCTGCGCGTAGTTGCCGGCCACGCCGATCGGCTGCCAGGCGAAGCCGTCCCACTCGATGACCGGCCGTGGCACGTCGCGGAGTACGTGGGCGCCGCGGCGCGGTCCCGCGGCCGGCGTGATCGCGTCCCGCGTGCCGGGGGCGCGGCGCCGGTTGGCCCGTCGCGCGTACCACTCGGCCAGGGGCTCGTCCTCGGCGCTCACCGCCACCTCCCTCACGTCGGCCGGAGCCGGTCCTGCCGGTCCGGCCGACGGAGGAGGGCGGGTCGAGTCCACGATCGGGTGAAGGTGACTGATCGTCAGAGGCCGGACGCCAGCTTCAGGGTGACGGCACCGGCGATGATCGAGGCGAAGGAGAGCAGCTTGGGCAGGGTGATCCGCTCCTTGTAGATCAGGGCGCCGAAGACGACGGTGCCGATCGAGCCGAGCCCGGTCCAGATGGTGTAGCCGACGCTGACGTCCAGCGTCCTGAGTGCGAGGCTGAGGGTGAAGATGCCCCCCGCGGCCGCGGCCAGGGTCAGTACGGACGGCCAGAGCTTGGTGAAGCCGTGGGTGGCGTTGGTGCCGAGGGCGAAGACGATCTCGAAGGCGACGGCGATCGCGAGGAAGATCCAGGCCATGACGGTGTGCTCCTTGGTCGGTCGGGGTCGGTGGCTGCGCGGGATCAGGCGGTGGCGGGCTGCTCGGAGCCGCTGAGCCTGTCGGCGAGCTTGAGGCCGAGCACGCCGCCGATGATCAGGACGAAGGCCGCCGCCTTCCCGAGGTTCATCGACTCGTGGAAGATCACCGAGCCGAGGACGACGGTGCCGATCGAGCCGATCCCGGTCCACACCGTGTAGCCGACACCGACGTCGAGGGTCTTCAGGGCGAGGCTGAGGAAGAAGATCCCGCCCGCGGCAGCCGCGGCGGTCAGCAGGGACGGGCCCAGCACGGTGAAGCCGTGGGTGGCGTTGGTCGCGAGGGCGAAGACGACCTCGAAGACCGAGGCGATGAGCAGGTAGATCCAGGCCATGGGAACCCCCCGGGTTCGTCGTGACGTTACTTGTTGCATGTATGTGCAAATTGATGTCGACTGGGCAAGAGCATGCATGTACAAGTAATCTGTGTCAACCGCCCCGCCTGTGCCAGGAGCAGCCATGGACTCGGAACCCAGCCCCACCAGCGGCGACTCGGACGCCGGGACGCCGGAGGACCAGGCGTCGGACTCCCGGATGTGGAGCCGGCTCACCGCCCTGCACGCGCACGTCGAGAGCCGCCTCACCACCGCCCTCCAGCGCCGGCACGGCCTCGGCCTCTCCGAGTACCGCGCCCTCGGCTTCCTCGCCGAGGCCCCCAAGGGCGAGCTGCGCATGCAGGACCTCGCCGGCAGCCTCGGCCTCAACCAGAGCTCGGTCACCCGCCTGGTCGCCCGGCTGCACGCCGCGGACTTCACCTACCGGGACCTCTGTCCGGACGACAAGCGCGGCGTCTACACCGTGATCACCGCCACCGGGCGCGCCCGCCACCAGGAGGCCCGGGCCACCTACGAGGAGACCCTCACCACCACCCTGGACGAGGAGACCGCCGCCACCCCCGACCTCGCCCCGCTCCTCACCACGGCCCGCCGCTCCCTCGGCTGAGCGCCTCCCTGCCGCGCGCACAGGAAGTCGACCTGGCCGACTTCCTGTGCGGCCCGGTGCCGGGCAGCCGGGCGGTACGGTCGCCGCATGGCAGTTTCGACCCCCGATGTCGTCGTGGTGACCACGACCCACGACGCCGAGTCCAAGGCCCGCGCCCTGGCCGCCGCCGTGGTGCGCGAACGCCTGGCCGCGTGCGCGCAGGTCTACCCGGTCCAGTCGGTCTACTGGTGGGACGGCGAGGTGCAGGAGAGCCCCGAGTGGCGCGTCGACCTCAAGACCCGCGCCGACCTCGCCGACCGCCTCACCGCCTTCATCACCGGGCACCACGACTACGACACCCCCGAGGTCGTCGCCGTCCCGGTGATCGCCGGCAGCAGCGACTACCTCGCCTGGGTGGCCGCCGAAACGGCCCCCTGACCCGTGCGAGTGGCCCCCGTCGCGCCGTCGCAACGGGGGCCACTTGGCCTACTGCTGTCCCTGCTCGGCTGCTCGCCTGCCCGCCCACTCGCCTGTGCGACGACCCGGGCTGCTCGCCTGCTCGCCCGCTCGCCTACTCGCCGCCGAACCGGGCGGACCAGGCCGCCAGGTCCTCGTCGGTGATCTTCGCGAACAGCACGGGCGGCACGGTGAACGCCGTACCCGCCGGCACGAAGTCCAGCGCGCGCGCCTCCTCCGCGCTCACCCACGCCTGCGTACACGCCGGCGCCTCGGCGGGCAGCACGAACGCCTCGCGCATCGCCCGGGCCGCCGCCGGGATGAACGGCTCGGACACCACCGCGTAGAGGTGGATCAGGTTCATCGCCGTCCGCAGGGTCAGCGCGGCCGCCTCCGGGTCCGTCTTCACCTGGAGCCACGGAGCCTTCTCGTCCAGGTACGCGTTGCCCGCGCTCCACAGCGTGCGCAGGCTCTGCGCCGCCTTGCGGAAGTTCAGCGCGTCCAGCTGGGTCTCGTACTCGGCCAGCAGCTCGGCGATCTGCGCGCCCAGCCGCTCCTCCGCCTCGCCCGCCGCGTGCCCGGCCGGGACGTCGTCGCCGAACCGCTTGCGGCTGAAGGAGAGCACCCGGTTGACGAAGTTGCCGAGGGTGTCGGCGAGGTCCTTGTTGACCACCGAGGCGAAGAGGTCCCAGGTGAAGCTGGAGTCGTCCGACTCGGGGGCGTGCGCCATCAGGAAGTAGCGCCAGTAGTCGGCCGGCAGCAGCTCCAGCGCGACATCGGTGAAGATGCCCCGCTTCTGGCTGGTCGAGAACTTGCCGCCGTAGTACGTCAGCCAGTTGAAGGCCTTGACGTAGTCGACCTTCTTCCACGGCTGCCGCGAGCCGAGGATGGTCGCGGGGAACATCACCGTGTGGAACGGGACGTTGTCCTTGGCCATGAACTCGGTGTACCGGACGGTCTCGTCGGCCTCGTACCACCAGGACTTCCAGTCCCGGAGCTCGCCGTCCGCCGCCGCGTCCGCCCACTCCTTGGTGGCGCCGATGTACTCGATCGGGGCGTCGAACCAGACGTAGAAGACCTTGCCCTCCGCCGCCAGCTCCGGCCACACGTCGGCCGGCACCGGCACGCCCCACTCCAGGTCACGCGTGATCGCGCGGTCCTGCAGGCCCTCGGTCAGCCACTTGCGGGCGATCGAGGAGGCCAGCACCGGCCACTGGTCGCCGTGCGCGGCCACCCACTCCTCGACCTGGTCGGTCAGCTTCGACTGGAGCAGGAACAGGTGCTTGGTCTCGCGCACCTCCAGGTCGGAGCTGCCGCTGATCGCCGAACGCGGCTCCAGCAGGTCCGTCGGGTCCAGCACCCGGGTGCAGTTCTCGCACTGGTCGCCGCGCGCCTTGTCGTAGCCGCAGTGCGGGCAGGTGCCGACGATGTACCGGTCCGGCAGGAACCGCCCGTCCGTCACCGAGTACACCTGGCGGATCGCCCGCTCCTCGATGAACCCGTTCGCGTGCAGCTCGCGCGCGATCTCCTGGGTGATCTCCCGGTTCTGCGGCGACGAGCTGCGCCCGAAGTGGTCGAACGAGAGGCGGAACCCGTCGTAGACCGCCTTCTGCTGGTCGTGCGCCTGTGCGCAGAAGTCGGCGACCGGCAGCCCCGCCTCCTGTGCGGCCAGCTCGGCCGGCGTCCCGTGCTCGTCCGTCGCGCAGATGTAGAGCACCTCGTGCCCGCGCTGCCGCAGATACCGCGAGTAGACGTCCGCCGGGAGCATCGACCCGACCATGTTGCCCAGGTGCTTGATCCCGTTGATGTACGGAAGGGCGCTGGTGATCAGGTGCCGAGCCATCCTCGGATGCTCCAATTTCTCCCGCACGCACCCCTACCCGGAGTGCCGTGACAGGCGCAGGGTCTGGGGGCCGCAACGGAAGCCCGACGCGTTCGCCGGCTCCCGGGCTGCCACACAGAGCGAAGTTCCACTGTGGGCGCCCCAATCCTAGCGAGTCCACCCTTTCGCCCGCCGCTCATTTCACCAGGTGAACGGCCCCCGTCCGACCGCCGGTGATCACCGAGTGTTCCCGAGGCCGCCCGTGCGACCCCGCTCGGCCTGCCCGGCACGTCGTCGCGGACGAGGATGCCTGATCCCCCTCGGGGCTCACCCGCAGACGTGCACCTGGACGACGGCGTGCCGGCCGCTGGTGCGCCAGGGCGTCCCCGTGTCGTCGAGCCGGGCCACGGTGTCGGCGTCGACGCCGACGATCACGTCCGACCCGAGCGTCCGCAGGGCGGCGACGGGGAGGGGAGGTGGCCGGCCGCCTCGGCGAACGGAGCGGTGGGCGGCCAGAGTCGGTCGCCGACCAGACGGCGGTAGTCGAGGGCGCCTTTCAGGATCGTCATCGTCGCACCACCGAGCTCCGCCCGGAGGCCGGCGGCCAGGTCGCGGTACGGCAGCGGCGCGCCGACCGCGACTATGCTCATCCGGGCTCGTCCGAGCACGGATGAGCGGTGGGCTCCATGGGGGGAGACGAACGGATGGCAGAGCAACCGGGCTGGTACACGGTCCAACCGGACGTGCTGGACGGAGTGGCGGGGGCGCTCGGCAGCGTGGCGACGGACCTCTCGTCGGCTAACCAGTCCTACACCTCGCAAGTGAGCTACGTGTCCACGGCCTTCGGGGAGTTCGGGGTGGACCAGGCGTGGGCCACGTTCGACAGTAACTGGTCACAGGAACTGCACGTCACTCAGAAAGCCGTGGACGAGCTGGTGCAGAAGGTGTCCGCCACCAGCGCCAACTACCGTGCCGCAGACGCCAGGGTCGCCGCATCGATGACCCCCGGGCGAGTCTGATGAGCAAGCTCACAGACCTCCAGCAGGCCCAACAGGCCATCAACGCGGTCTCTCCGTCCGCCGGCCCCGCCGAGTTGATCCGCGCCATCGACAAGGCACTGGACGTGCCCGGGCCGGTCGGCGACCCCGGCACGATCCGAGAGCGGGCCAAGGCGTACAGGGACACCGCCAAGGCCTACGCGAAGGGGTCCACCGATCTCGGCAGGGTCGCCACCGCCTCGTTGCCGAGCGCCTGGACCGGCTCGGTCGCCGAGCACGCCACCCAGGCCGTACAAGCGCTGGCGAACGAGCTGACCGTCTCACAACAGACCTTGGAAGCGGCCGCCGCCTGGCTGGACTTCTGGGCGACCGACCTGGGTTCCGCCCGGACCAACGACACCATCGGTGTGGACATGCTGAAGGAGGCGCTGAAGTCGGTCACCTTCAGCCCCTTCGCCGTTAGCGGCCTCGCGGACGCCCGATACGGTGTCGACTGCCGGGTCAAGGCCGCCCAGAGCGCGGAGACCAGCGGTACCCGCACCGCGAGCATGCTCAATCAGTTCGCCGCTCGGGCCCGCGCGGAGCGCGCGGGGCAAGGGGGGATCGATCCACTCGCCGCTCTTGTCCTGGCCAACGAGAAGGGACCCGGCGGCACGGCCGACGGCGACTACATCCTCACGGACAACCAACTCACGCGTGCGAACCAGTTCCTGAGCGGTCTGAACGACTCCGACCAGGCCGCGTTCCGGGGCCTGCTGTCCGGCGCCAAGTCGCCCGAGGAGGCCGCCTACCTCTGGAAGGCGCTGGCCGCGGGCCACTCGGTGGCCGAGGTCCAGCAGTTCTCCGCCCTGATCCACCCCCACGGCGACGACCCCGCCTGGCTCGCCCAGCACCTGGTTCCGGCCCTCAGCACCGACAGCGCCCGCGAGGAGTCCACTACCCAGACCCAAAGCCTCGTCTACCAGGGCACGTCGATCCCCGGCCCGGGCAGCAGGCTCGGCGGCAACGGCGAGATCTACGGCCAGGGCAGCGTCGGCGACTGCGTCGCCGCCTCCACGGTGGTCGCCAGCCTCAAGCTGGACCCGGTGACGATGCTCCGGATCACGACCGGCAACACGCCCGACACCCCGGGAGCCGACTCGACGGAGAACGTCCAAGACCGGCTCCAGCAGCTCTACATCCAGCAGTACCAGCAGGGCCAACAGGCCAACGGCGACAAGCAGATCTACCCGCAATCGGGCGCGGGGGTCGGCCCGAAGGGCAACACCTTCCTCGCCAACCAGAACCTCGGCAAGGCCACCGGCGAGACGTACGAATACGTCAGCCTGAACACCGACGACGACCGGCGTGCGGCGGTCGCCCGGATCGAGAAGGCCCTGGACGAGGGCAACCCGGTGCCGTTCTGCGCCCACGGCAAGGGCGGCGCGAACGCCCACCAGATGGTGATCATGGCTCGGGACGGCAACAGGCTCCAGGTCTACAACCCGTGGGGACAGTCGGAGTGGATCACGGAGGACCAGTTCATCCACAGCCACCTGAACGACGGCCACCTCACCGATGACACGGACATCAACACCCCCTACGGTGCGGAGCTGCCGAAATGACCACCGCCCGTCCGGACGCCGAGCTGATGACCGGCTACGACGTCGAGGCCGCCATCACGCGCGGGCTGCTGCTCAACGGCACCCCCCGCCGTGTGCTCTTCACCGAGGCCGTGATCGCCGCCTCCTACCAGGCCGAGGCCCTGTTCATCGGCCCCTACCCGCTGGGCTACCTGGCCCAGTACGTCCGCGCCGGCGGCTTCACCGCCGCGCTCGACCTGCCCGAACCTGTGATCGGCCGCGAGCCGGGCGAGTTGGTCCGAGGCTGGCTGCGCGCGGCCGCCGCCACTGGAGCCGGTGTCCAGCGCGAAGCCCTGTTCGCCAGCTGGCTGGCCTCCGTCGCGCTGCTCATCACCTTGCGTCGCCAGTTCCGGGAGGCCGCGAGCTGATGCGCCGTACCTTCGCAACCATGACGGCACTCCTGGCTGCCCTTCCCCTGCTCGCCGCCTGCACCAGCGGACCCTCGTCGTCCGCCGACAAGCCGACGGAGACGAGCGCCGCGCCCACGGATCCGGCGACCAGCCGGCCCCAGACGGAGATTGCCCTCCCCGCCGACGACGAGGCCGGGAACGCGGCCACCTCCTACCCACCCAGCACGGTGACCCTGACGGTCGGACAACGATTCGGTGTCAAGGGAAGCGTGAGCGCCCGGCAATGGACCTGGTCCCTGTCCGAGGCGGGAAACGACACCGTGCTGCGGCGCGGCCCGGATGTCACCGTCGCCCGCTGCGCCGACCCCGTGCCCGGCTGCGCCTGGACGGTCGACCAGACCTTCGTCGCCCTCGCCCCCGGCATCACCACGCTGACCTGGGAGTTCCACGACCGGGTCACCTGCGAGCGCGCGGTGCCGGCCTCGCGCCCGGCCTCGGACTGCGGCCGCGTCTCCAAGAGCATCCAGGTGACCGTTCGCTGACCCGGCGCGGCACCGAACGAAGCGGGGCCGAGGCAGGGAATCCAGTGATCGAACGGATAGTCCACGTTCGTGCGGGAGTTCGCATGTCCGGTGGCCCCTTGCGCGGAGCAAGGGGCCACCGGGTGGGGTCTCAGGCGACGAAGTGGTCGAACTCGCCGGCCTTCACTCCGAGGAGGAAGGCCTCCCACTTGCGGGGGGTGGTGCGGACGATGATGTCGCCGGTGTCGGGGTCGCGGATCTCGACCATGCCGTCGGCGGTGCGGACTTCGAGGGACTCCTCGGGTCCGCCGCCGGGCGAGGACTTCTGCCAGTCGTTCATGCTTACGAGCCCTTCGGGTCGGTGTACTTGGCTCGGCGGGCCCTCGCAGGTTGCGAGGGCCCGCCGGAACGATGCCGCTAGGCGCCGAAGTGGTCGAACTCGCCGCGCTTGACGCCTTCGAGCCAGAGGGCGAACTTGATCGGGGTAGTGGCGATGATGGCGTCGGGGGCGTCGGACTCGCGGATCTCGATCAGGCCGCCGGCTGTGCGGACTTCGATGCACTGGTTGCTGTTCCCGCTCATCGATGACTTCTGCCAGTTACTCATGCCTCGCTAGCCTTTCAGATCCTTCATGATGAGACGGATGAAGTCACGGGATTCTTCTGGGCTGAGCGCAGTGGTCTCGGACTCCGCAACGATGGCGCGGTACGAGTCAAGCTCGGCCTCTGCGTGGATGAATTGCGGACTCTGCGAAAGGTCGATCTGCACGGTGTCAAGCTCGGGGACATGACCCTGAGCGAAGAACAGATCCTCGCCGGAGCCGGGGTAGGTGTCGATACTGAAGGGGATCGCTCGGACAGTGATCCAGGGCCGGCCGGCATCGTCGAGCAGGCTTCTGAGCTGGTCCCGGAGAACTGCAGGCCCTCCGAACTGCATCCGTAGGGCGGCCTCGTGGATGAAGGCGACGAAGGGCTTGTGGCCGTCGCTGAGGATCTGCTGACGTTGGATGCGAAAGGCCGTCCGCACGTCGGCGTCGTGACGGGGAAGGGGCGGGCGGAGCCTGGCGAAGACGGCGGAGGCGTATTGGCTGGTTTGAAGCAGACCGGGAATCGACACGGTGTTCAGCACGAGCACGGATTCCGCGTGATGTTCCAACTCGGCGATGTCGAGCATGCCGCTCGGGATTCGGCCTCGGAAGCTGTGCCACCAATGCTTGCCGCGATCGTGCGTCATGAGGGTGAGTGCCTCGACGAGCGCCGTATTGGTGCACTTGCAGCTCGCTGCCCATGACTTGAGGCGGTCGGTGCTGATGCCGGACTTCCCGTTCTCCATCTGGGAAATCTTGGGCACGTCAGTCCCCAGCGCTGCTGCGATCGCCTTGGGGGTCATGCCCGCATGCTCACGCATCTTGCGTAGCTCGATGCCGAGTCGCTGCTGGCGCACGGTTGGCGACAGGCGGGGTGGCATGCATCTCTCCTCGGTCGGTGCTTCCGGTGCAGTCTGCCGCCCCGCTGGCAATGGGTCTACCCGCGGGGATGCTCGGCCGAGGAGGGTAGCTCGATGGGGTGAATCGACACCAGTTCAGTAGCAAGTCTTGCCCTATTGGCCCTAGCGTCGGCGGCGAAGGATCTGACGGATCCCCATAAAGCCCGAAGTGCACCCCGGATGGGTAGGTGCAGGCTGCCGACGCCTGCGCTCGTCTCATCGTCGGCGGGGGCAGGCCACGGGTGGATGGCCCTTCATCAACACCCTCACCTCAACTGGACTGGAGACAGTCGATGTTGCTTCCCCTCATGCGCCCGCTCGAATCCGACCCCGTCCGCGAGTTCCGGCCCGACCTCTTCCCGCCGGCCGTCCCGGAGATGGTCGGGGCGCTCCGCCGGCTCCTCCGGGACACCCTCCGCACCATCGGCCTGGACCCCGACGCCCCCTGCCTCATCCTCTCCGAGCTGGTCACCAACGCCCTGGTGCACGGCGACGGCCCCCCGACCGTCATTCTCGAACTCCGTTGCGGGAGGCTCTACATCACCGTTTCCGACGCCTCCGTCGATCCGATCATCCGGCGTACGTCGGATGGCGCCCGAACGAGCGGGCGGGGGCTTGACCTCGTGGACGCGCTTGCCGATGAGTGGGGTGTGGAACTCATCGGGTCGTACGGCAAGGCAGTCTGGGCAGTTGCGGCGGTCGGTGGCTGATGGATGTCGTGGCGTTGGCGGGTCTCTTCGTCTCCGTGGTCTATGTCGGAGTCCTCGCACAGATCACCGCGAGCCATCAGCCGCGCGAAAGGCGCACTGTCACAAGGGACTTGGCCTCGGACGGCTCGTCCGTCAGTGCTGAGCAGCAGGTGTGCGGCTATCCGGCGGTCAGCCGCTCGGTCAGGCGCTCGCGTGCGGCCGGCCACTCGTCGGCGAGCATCGAGAAGTAGGCGGTGTCCCGCCACACCCCGTTGGCCCGCAGCTTCTCCCGCCGGTGGGTGCCCTCGTACTGCGCGCCCAGCCGCTGGATGGCGTTGCGCGAGCGGTCGTTGAGCGCGTCCGTCTTCCACATCACCCGGCCCATGCCCAGCTCCTCGAAGGCGTGGACGAGCAGCAGCAGCTTGGACTCGGTGTTGATCGCCGTCCGCCACACCGACTGCGCGTACCAGGTGCCGCCGATCTCGACCAGCTCGTCGACGGCGTTGAAGTCGTAGTAGCCGGTGATGCCGACGGCGCGACCGCTCGAGAGGTCGATCACCGCGAACTTCACGGCGTTCCCCGCCGCCACCTCGTCGAGCCGGACGTCGAGGATCGCGCCGAGCTCCTCCTCGGTGGCCGGCGGGAGGAACGGGATCCAGCGCCAGACGTCCGGGTCCGGCCCCACGGTGGCCCAGAGGTCGGGGAGGTGGTCCCGGCTCAGCGGCTCCAGGCGGACGTGGCGGCCGGTCAGGGTCACAGGTGCAGGCAGCTTCGCAGTCATGATCCCGAAAGTAGCGCCACTCTGCACTAGATGCAATGGTTTATTGCACTAGTGCAGAACTTTCCGAGCGTGAAGAAGGCCCTGCGGGACGCCGAGTCCCGCAGGGCCTTTCTCAGGCAGCTCAGATGAACGAGTTGATCTCGATCGTCTCGGTCCGGCCCGGGCCGACGCCGATCGCCGAGATCGGCGCGCCGGACATCTCCTCCAGGGCCTTCACGTACGCCTGCGCGTTCTTCGGCAGGTCGGCGAAGGTCTTCGCCTTGCTGATGTCCTCGGTCCAGCCCGGCAGCGTCTCGTAGATCGGCTTGGCGTGGTGGAAGTCGGACTGGTTGTACGGGAGCTCCTCGACGCGCTTGCCGTCGATCTCGTACGCGACGCAGACCGGGATCTGCTCCCAGCCGGTCAGCACGTCCAGCTTGGTGAGGAAGAAGTCGGTGAGGCCGTTGACCCGGGTCGCGTAGCGCGCGATCACCGCGTCGAACCAGCCGCAGCGGCGGTCGCGGCCGGTGGTGACACCGCGCTCGCCGCCGATCCGGCGCAGGGCCTCGCCGTCGGCGTCCAGCAGCTCGGTCGGGAACGGGCCCGAGCCGACGCGGGTGGTGTACGCCTTCAGGATGCCGATGACCCGGTCGATCTTGGTCGGGCCGATGCCGGCGCCGGTGCAGGCGCCGCCCGCGGTCGGGTTCGACGAGGTCACGAAGGGGTACGTGCCGTGGTCGACGTCGAGCAGGGTGCCCTGGCCGCCCTCCAGCAGGACGACCTTGCCGGCCTTCAGCGCCTCGTCCAGGACGAGCGTGGTGTCGGCCAGGAACGGCTTGATCTTGTCCGCGTAGCCGAGGTACTCCTCCAGCACCAGCTCGGCCGGGATGGCGCGGCGGTTGTAGAGCTTGACCAGCAGCTGGTTCTTGTCGTGCAGCGCGGCTTCGATCTTCTGCTGCAGGATCGACTCGTCGAAGAGGTCCTGCACGCGGATGCCGACGCGGTTGATCTTGTCCGCGTAGGTCGGGCCGATGCCGCGGCCGGTGGTGCCGATCCGGCGCTTGCCGAGGAAGCGCTCGGTGACCTTGTCCAGGGTGCGGTGGTACGGCGTGATCAGGTGGGCGTTGCCCGAGATCAGCAGCTTGGAGGTGTCGATGCCGCGCTCGTTCAGGCCGCCCAGCTCGGAGAGCAGCACGCCCGGGTCGATGACGACGCCGTTGCCGATCACCGGCGTCACATTCGGGCTGAGGATGCCGGAAGGGAGCAGATGCAGGGCATACTTCTGGTCGCCGATGACCACCGTGTGACCGGCGTTGTTGCCGCCCTGGTAGCGGACGACGTAGTCGACGGAGCCACCGAGGAGGTCGGTCGCCTTCCCCTTGCCCTCGTCCCCCCACTGAGCGCCAACGAGCACGAGTGCCGGCACAGGCGTACACCCCTTCCGGTTGGGGCATCCTGCGTAGGCCGCAGTCTGCCCCGAGATAGACGAAGCCCCTGGCGCAATAGCGCAAGGGGCTCTTGCACCGAGAGATTACCTGAGGAAGGACCGGTCGTGTCGTCCCTGTCCACGCCTGCAACCGGCGGCCCCGAGCCGCTCCTGCTGCTCCTCGACCCGGCGGCCCGGCAGACCGACGGCGAGTCGGTGCGGATCGCGAAGGACGTCCTCTGCGGAGGTGCGGACGTCAAGGTGGCGTATCCGGAGAGCCCGTCCGAGCTCGACCGGGTGCTTTCGCACCGGGGTCGGCGGCGACCGGTGGTGATCGGTTCCGATCTTGCACTGCAACGGGTGCTCCAGGCCCTGTACCGCCAGCGTGAGCTGGGAGCGGACCCGGTGGGCATGGTTCCGGTGGGCCGGGCGAACGAGCTGGTGGCGGCCCGTGCGCTGGGCGTTCCGGGGGAGCCGGTGCCGGCGGCGCGGGCGGTGCTCTCGGGCGTGCCGCGCAAGCTCGACCTGCTGGTGGACGACGGCGGCGGGGTGGCGCTCGGCGGGGTGCGGATCTCCGGGAGCGGCGCCCGCCGGGTGGTGGGCCGAACGGGTGGCTGGCGTTCGCTATGGGCGAAACTGGCTGCGGCCGAGCAGGGGACCTCGCTCACCTCCGAAGCCGGAGCGACCGGAGCGACCGGAGTGGCCGGAGGTGCCGGGGGCACCGGCAGGGCCGAGCACAGCTCCCGGCTCCGCATCGAGGCCGACGGAAAGCTCCTCGCCGACGTCCACCGCCCGGTCCGGGTGGTCCAGGTGACCCTGCCGGCCGGAGACGCGGTCGGCGCCGGCGTGATGGAGATCGTCGTCCGCGCGCCGGGCGCACTGGTGCGCGCCCGGGCGGCGAGCGTCTCGGTGGTCGGGCGCGGGTTCGGCTACGAGGCCGACGGCCACCCGGTGGGCCCGGTCCGCGCCCGCACCTGGACGGTCCACCCGGGCGCCTGGGGGCTGCTGCTGCCCGCGGTCTGAGCCTGGACGGAGGCCGGGTGAGCAGGCTCACGTTCCCGGCTGTTCACCTGCGCGCCGTCCGCACACGGAACGCGCCGGAGACGCACCGGCAGCGCACCAACGGGCGCGAACCGCAAGGCCAAGCGCCCCTCGGCCGAATTCCGCCCTCCCGAAATCCGCACCGGGTAAGGGGTTTTGTCTACGCGCGTTGCCAAAGGATCGCCCAACAATCCCGGCCGCCCGGGTTCCGGAAGCCCGTGCCAACTGCCCTAGACTCGAAGGCGTGCCACGTGGTGACGGAAGACTCAACCACGATCTTCTTCCCGGTGAGAAAGGCCCCCAGGACGCTTGCGGCGTCTTCGGTGTCTGGGCTCCCGGCGAGGAGGTCGCCAAGCTCACGTTCTTCGGCCTTTACGCCCTGCAGCACCGCGGTCAGGAATCCGCGGGCATCGCAGTGAGCAACGGCTCCCAGATTCTCGTCTTCAAGGACATGGGACTTGTCTCCCAGGTCTTCGACGAGGCCTCCCTGGGGTCGTTGCACGGGCATATCGCCGTCGGACACGCCCGCTACTCGACCACCGGTTCCTCGGTCTGGGAGAACGCCCAGCCGACCTTCCGGGCGACCGTTCACGGTTCGCTGGCCCTCGGGCACAACGGAAACCTGGTGAACACCGCCGAACTGGCGGCCATGGTCGCCGAACTCCCCGGCGAGGAGCACGTCTCCCGCTCGGGCCGGACGGCCGCGACCAACGACACCGACCTGGTGACCGCCCTGCTCGCAGGCCACCCGGACCTCTCCATCGAGGAGACGGCCAAGCTGGTCCTGCCCAAGGTCAAGGGCGCGTTCTCACTCGTCTTCATGGACGAGCACACGCTCTACGCCGCCCGTGACCCGCAGGGCATCCGCCCGCTGGTGCTCGGCCGGCTGGAGCGCGGCTGGGTCGTCGCCTCCGAGACGGCGGCGCTCGACATCTGCGGCGCCTCCTTCATCCGAGAGGTCGAGCCCGGCGAGCTCATCGCCATCGACGAGAACGGCATGCGGACCTCCCGCTTCGCCGAGGCCAAGCCCAAGGGCTGCGTCTTCGAGTACGTCTACCTGGCCCGCCCCGACACCTCCATCGCCGGCCGCAACGTGCACCTCTCCCGCGTGGAGATGGGCCGCAGGCTGGCCGCCGAGGCGCCCGTCGAGGCCGACCTGGTGATAGCCACTCCGGAGTCCGGCACGCCGGCCGCCATCGGCTACGCCGAGGCCAGCGGGATCCCGTACGGCTCCGGCCTGGTGAAGAACGCCTACGTGGGCCGCACCTTCATCCAGCCCAGCCAGACCATTCGCCAGCTGGGCATCCGGCTCAAGCTCAACCCGCTGCGCGAGGTCATCCAGGGCAAGCGCCTGGTGGTCGTGGACGACTCGATCGTCCGCGGCAACACCCAGCGCGCGCTGGTGAAGATGCTGCGCGAGGCCGGCGCGGCCGAGGTTCACATCCGGATCTCCTCGCCGCCGGTGAAGTGGCCCTGCTTCTTCGGCATCGACTTCGCCACCCGCGCGGAGCTGATCGCCAACGGCATGACCATCGAGGAGATCGGCCGCACCCTCGGTGCGGACTCCCTCTCCTACATCTCGATCGACGGCATGATCGAGGCCACCAAGCAGCCGAAGGACCGGCTCTGCCGGGCCTGCTTCGACGGGGAGTACCCGATGGAGCTGCCCGACCCGGCGCTGCTCGGCAAGCTCCTCCTGGAGGCCGAGATCAAGGGCAGCCAGCAGCCCCCGGCGGTCCGCGGCAAGCCGACCAGCGGCAGCGACCTGGACGGCGTCCAGTCCCTGCTCGGCGGAGCGGGCGCGGCCGACGCCCTGCGCCGCCCGTAACGACCCGACGGTGGGGTCCCGGAACCCGGGGCCCCACCGCTGTTCCATCCCCCTGACCCACGAGGGCACCAAGACCCGCGGGGGCACAGACCCGAAAGGGCCGCACCGCAGTGACCACGAACCAGAACGGCGCCACCTACGCCGCCGCCGGCGTCGACATCGAGGCGGGCGACCGCGCCGTCGAGCTCATGAAGCAGTGGGTGAAGAAGGCGAGCCGCCCCGAGGTGGTCGGCGGCCTCGGCGGCTTCGCCGGGCTCTTCGACGCGTCCGCCTTCAAGCGCTACGAGCGGCCGCTGCTGGCCTCGGCCACCGACGGTGTGGGCACCAAGGTCGCCATCGCCGCCGCCATGGACAAGCACGACACCATCGGCCACGACCTGGTCGGCATGGTCGTGGACGACCTGGTCGTGTGCGGCGCCGAGCCGCTGTTCATGACCGACTACATCTGCGTCGGCAAGGTCGTGCCGGAGCGGGTCGCCGCGATCGTCAAGGGCATCGCCGAGGGCTGCGCGCTGGCCGGCTGCGCCCTCGTCGGCGGCGAGACCGCCGAGCACCCGGGCCTGCTCGGCCCGGACGAGTACGACGTCGCGGGCGCCGGTACCGGTGTGGTCGAGGCCGACGCGCTGCTGGGCGCGGAGCGCGTCCGGGCCGGCGACGTGGTGATCGCGATGGCCGCCTCCGGCCTGCACTCCAACGGCTACTCGCTGGTCCGCCACGTGCTGCTGAACGAGGCCGGCTGGAAGCTGGACCGCAAGGTCGAGGAGTTCGGCCGCACCCTCGGCGAGGAGCTGCTGGAGCCGACCCGGATCTACTCGCTGGACTGCCTGGCCCTCACCCGGGCCACCGAGGTCCACGCCTTCTCGCACGTCACCGGCGGCGGCCTGGCGGCCAACCTGGCCCGGGTCATCCCGGACGGCCTGCACGCCCGCCTGGACCGCGGCACCTGGACCCCGCTGCCGGTCTTCCAGACCGTCGCCGAGGTCGGCAAGGTGGCCACCCTGGAGATCGAGAAGACGCTCAACATGGGCGTCGGCATGGTCGCGGTCGTCCCGCCGCACTCGGTGGACGTCGTGCTGTCGATCCTGGAGGACCGCGGCGTCGAGGCCTGGCTGCTCGGCGACATCGTCGACCGTGCCGACGAGCACGACGGCGGTGCGGCGCTCTACAACGCGTACGAGGGCTTCACGGCGGGCTGAGCGGACCGCTGAGAGCACGGCAAGAGGGCCCCTCCGTCGGAGGGGCCCTCTTGCGCTGCCGGTACGTCGCCCTCGGGCGGACCACCCGCCGGGAACGCCGAAAACCGGCCCCGGCGCCCATGGCGCCCGGGCCGGTCAGGCCAGACTGGGACTACGCGCGGCGGCGGGCCTGGGAGGGCCCGGTGCCCGAATCGGTGTCGTCGTCCTCGTCGTCGTCGGCGTAGCGAGCCGCGTACTCCGCGTAGGGGTCGTCGTCCTCTTCTTCCTCGATCGGCTCAGGCTCGATCGAGGCGGTGGAGGGCGATACGCCCAGCTCGCTGGACAGACGGTTGGCGTCGAACCCGCCGCTGTTGTACTTCAGCTCGCGGGCGACCTTCGTCTGCTTGGCCTTGGCCCGGCCGCGCCCCATGGGTCGACCCCCTCAACGATGGGGCTCACGGCCCCGAGTCTGACACGTGTTCATGATCAAGAGCGGTCTGCCCGAATGGGGAGAACCGTCCCTTGGAGCATTAACGGTACCTGTTTCTGCCGCTGGACGGTACGTCGTCGGTGTGACGTGGCGCGCACCGGCTGCACCCGCGACCGGGTCGTCCCAGGTCAGGGGAGGTTTTGCGGCGTTTTGCACGCTGTCCGTAGGTGTCTCAGGTCCGTCGTTCCGGGATCGATTATCCCCCCTAGGGGGGCTTTGGATCACCCGATCGGGCGCAGAAGTGAGAATCCGGTTCCACATTGTGATGCGCGGGGGACGACGCCCCTCCTGCCCGACGGCGGGCCGGAAGGGGGACCGCCCCCCGCGCATCACCGGACGGCTCTGCCGGATCAGGCGCGGCGGGCGCCGGGCAGCAGCACCGAGCGGAGCGCACTGATCTCGCGCATCCGCTTCTCGGCCAGGCGGTCGGCGGCGACGGCCGGCGGGACGCCGTCGGCGGCGGCCCGGGTGAAGATCTCCAGGGTGGTGTCGAAGATCCTGGTCGCCTTGTTCTTGGCCCGCTCGAAGTTGAAGCCCTCGATCTCGTCGGCGACCTGGATCACGCCGCCCGAGTTCACCAGGTAGTCCGGGGCGTAGAGGATGCCGCGGTCGGCGAGGTCCTTCTCGACGCCCGGGTGGGCCAGCTGGTTGTTGGCCGCACCGCAGACCACGGAGGTGCCGAGCTCGCCGAGCGCGGCCACCGAGCTGTCGGTGAGGGCGCCGCCGAGGGCGCAGGGGGCGTAGACGTCCAGCTTGGCCTGGAGCAGGGCGGCGGTGTCGGCGACCACCTCCACCTCCGGGTGAGCGGCGCGCACGCGGTTGACGGCGGCCTCGGAGACGTCGGTGACGACGACGGTGGCGCCGTCCGCGACCAGGTGGCCGACCAGGTAGTGGCCGACCTTGCCGACGCCCGCGACGCCGACCCGCTTGCCGCGCAGGGTCGGCTGGCCCCAGCGGGCCTGGGCGGAGGCGCGCATGCCCTGGAACACGCCGAAGGCGGTCAGGATCGACGAGTCGCCGGCGCCGCCGTTCTCGGGCGAGCGGCCGGTGACGAACTCGGTCTCGCGGGCGATGACGTCCATGTCCTGCACGTAGGTGCCGACGTCGCAGGCCGTGATGTAGCGGCCGCGCAGGGACTCGACGAAGCGGCCGTAGGCGCGGAGCATCGCCTCGTTCTTGTCCTTGTTCGGGTCGCCGATGATGACGGCCTTGCCGCCGCCGAGGTCGAGCCCGGCGAGCGCGTTCTTGTAGGACATGCCGCGGGAGAGGTTCAGCGCGTCCTCCAGCGCCGCCTCCTCGGAGGCGTACGGGAAGAAGCGGGTGCCGCCGAGGGCCGGGCCCAGTGCGGTGGAGTGGATGGCGATGATCGCCTTGAGTCCGGAGCTGCGGTCGTGGCAGAGGACGACCTGCTCGTGGCCGTCGCCGGGGGCGCCGTCCTGCTCGGTACGGAAGATCCTGCTGAGCACACCGGGTGCGGGGTGCGTGGCGGATGCGGTCTGTACGTCGGTCACTGTGGTGACTCCAGTATCCGAGGCCCGCTGCTGTGGTGCGGGCGCCTAAGGCGAAGCGTAGTCGCGAGGGGGCCGGGGATCTGCCCCTTCTGTCCGAGCCCGGGGCGGTTGTCCGTGTGGTGAGACGGCGGTGCGCGGCGTGCGTCCGCGAACAGCTCCCGGCCGGAGGCCTCCCGGGGGAGGGCCCGTGCGTGCGACGATGCAGAACGTGACCGTCGTACGCACCTCCGTACTTCCGCCCTACGCCGCCCACCTGCGGGTCTACGAGCCGCTGGCCGCCTACCCGGAGCCGGACCGGGCACGCTGGCAGGCCTACGCGGCGGAGCACGGCCCGGACGCGGCGGAGGCCGGGCAGCCGGTGGCCGCGGCGGTGCTGGAGGAGCAGCGGGCCGCGCTGGCGGAGCTGGTCGGCCGGACGCCGCGGCCGCTGCCGGAGCGGGAGAGCGACCGGGCCTTCGTACGCTCGCTGGACGGGGTGCTGTACGTCTGCCCGTGGGCGACGCGGCTGCGCAGCTGGCAGGCGCTGGAGGAGCTGCGGACGGGGGCGCCGGTGGCGCTGGTCGACACCGCGCTGCCGCCGGCGACCCGGGCGGCCGCGGAGGCGGACCGGGAGCGCTGGCGGGCCGAGCACCCGGACGCCCGGCCGTGGATCCTGACCAACCGCTGGGAGGTGCCGGTGCGGTGGTTCCTGCCGTTCGGGGAGGAGGACCGCTGCTTCGTGCCGGCGGGCGCGGCGGAGGAGGGGAGCGGGGAGGAGGGGGAGAAGGCGGCGCTGTTCTACCTGACGCCGATGGCGCAGGCGCGCCGGCGGGTGGCCCGGGCGTACCGGGCGCTGCGCGAGGCGGTGCCGGACGGGGAGCTGGTGCGCGGGGCGGAGCAGGTCGGGCGGTGGCTGGAGGAGTTCCACCCGCGCTCGCTGGTGGAGCTGGACTACGGGGGTCTGGTGCATCTGCTGGGGCCGGAGCGGTTGCTGGCGGACCGTTCGGCGGGGGAGCTGGAGGACGGGCTGCGGGCGCTGCGGGCGGGGGACGCGGCGGAGGCGCTGCGGGCGTACGAGGAGCTGACGGGGCGCTGGCGGCGGGTGCTGGCGCTGCGGTACGCGAACTGACCGAGCCCGGGGGCCGGAGCCCGGGCCGGTGCCGGTGCCGGTGCCGGTGGTGCCTGCTGTGCTGCGGGTTGCGGTGCCGGTTGCGGGGCTTGCTGCGGTGCCGGTTGCGGTGCCTGCTGAGGGGGCGTCATCGCTGGCCGGGCCGGGTGTCGGTGGTACTTGTAAGACTGGAAGGGTCCTACGGCCCACCCCGCATGACCAAGGTCCTGGTTCGGGTCAATACCTGTCGAACGTGACACTACTCACCGTTGACGCGAACTAACCCCTATGTGCAAAAATGGGACAACCAGCCCAACTTCACGTGAGCGTGCCCACTTTTGGGTGGTTCTGGAACCGATGCGTGCCTTGCGGGGATACGGAGGGTCTGGTCCCCTCGTAACCGGATGTCACTATAAGGTGACTGCCCGTTATGGGGTGGTCCATCGCCATCCGTCGGCCTTGAGCCCGTGAGGGGTCAATTTTGGCGGTTTGGTCGATAGGGCTGGACGGATGGTGTAGTTGTAGACACCAGGACAAGCCGTTCGTCCTATAACCGACTCGGCCCGTCTATGCCATTTCGGGCATCGCGGGCCAAGGTGCAGAATTTGAAGGATAGAACCGCCCTGGTTCGGTTCTCCCGAGGAGGCCGCTCATGACCGCTCGTACCCCTGATGCTGAACCCCTGCTGACGCCGGCAGAGGTCGCCACCATGTTCCGCGTGGACCCCAAGACGGTTACCCGTTGGGCCAAGGCGGGCAAGCTCACGTCCATTCGCACCCTCGGCGGTCACCGCCGTTACCGCGAGGCGGAGGTGCGCGCTCTGCTGGCCGGTATTCCCGCTCAGCGCACCGAGGCCTGATAGGCCGAAGGCTCTTTCAAAGGGGCCGCTTACCGGACTCCGCCGGGTCCGGTAAGCGGCCCCTTTGTCGTGCCCGGAGTCCGCGTCCCGTGTGTGCGCCGGGAGTGCGTGCCGGGGTGGCGCCGCCCGTTCCCGTCCGGCCGTCCGGAATGTTGAACTCCGGATAACGATTCGATGCTTCTGGGGTGGGGGGGATTTACAGTTAATAGCAGTACAATTTTACATATTAAATTAGTGACCCCTTGGAGAGGGGTCCGCTCGGCCGGTCTCGGGAAAAGATAAGTGACGACGGTCACACGGCCTGTCACTTGTGGTCTAGACCTAGTCCGGGGTAGTGCACGGCCCCCGGCCAAAACGCGAAAGGCCCGGAACCAAACGGTTCCGGGCCTCTCGGCTACGGCGATCCCGACGGGACTTGAACCCGCGACCTCCACCTTGACAGGGTGGCGAGCTAACCAACTGCTCCACGGGACCAGAGTTTTCTGATCCGTTCGCTTTGCTTGCTGCGCTGCGAACAAGACAGATCGTAGCCCATGGTGGGCCCCCAGGTCGAACTGGCTCCTGAGGGCCCCCGCCCAGCTCAGGGACCGGCTCGGGGACCGGCACGGCCGCCGGTCCCCGAGGGTGGCTCAGAGCGTGGCCCTGGCGGCCTCCATCGCCTTGGTGATCCGCTTCTCCGAGACCGGCGTCGGCGTACCGAGCGACTGCGCGAAGAAACTGACCCGCAGCTCCTCGATCATCCAGCGGATCGCCTTCACCTCCGGGGACGGCTCCTGCCCGGCCGGCACGGCCGCCAGGAGCTCCCCGTACTCCTGCTGCACCTGCTGGACCTTCAGCAGCTGCTGGGCGTCCCGCTGCGGGTGGTTGGGCAGCGCCTCCAGCCGGCGGTCCACCGCCAGCAGGTAGCGCTTGAGGTCCGTCAGCCGCTGCCAGCCGGTCTCGGTGACGAAGCCGGAGTGCACCAGCGAGGCCAGGTGCAGCCGGATGTCGTTCACCGCCGTCAGCAGCACCGGGCTGCTCACCGACTTCAGCCGGGTCGACGCCTTGTGGAAGGCGATCAGCGCGGTCGCCGTCTTCAGCGTGGTGTCCGCCGAGAGGTCGTAGAGGTCGGCCCGCACCTTGTCGTGCAGCTTGCCGAAGGCCGCCTCGTCCCAGGCCGGGCCGCCGGCCAGGGTCATCAGCCGGTCGGTGGCGCAGGCCACCACGTCCTCGAACATCGCCGGGATCGAGCCGTGCGGGTTGTACGACAGGGCGAGCTTGGCCTGGTTGCCCAGCCGGCCCTGGATCGACTTGGCGGGCGAGGTGGTGGTCAGCATCAGCAGCCGCCGGGTGCCCTCCCACATCGCCCTGCTCTGGGCCTCGGGGGTGTCGAACAGCTTGATGCCGACCGCGTCCCGCTCGTCCACCAGCGCCGGGTAGGCGCGCAGCGAGTGACCGCGCGAGCGCTGCTCGAAGGTGCGCTGGAGGACGGGGAGCGAGGCGGGCCAGGCGGTCAGCCCGGACTGCTCGATGCCCTGGCCGGAGGCGGCCGAGGAGAGCGTCTCCTTCAGCTTGGGCTTCAGCCGCAGCCGCAGCTCCTCCAGGTCCTTGGACTCGGCGAGGTTCTTGCGGCCGTCCACCACCCGGAAGGTCACCTTGAGGTGGTCCGGCACCCGCTCGTCGTCCCAGGCCTCCGGCGGGACGGTAACCGCCGTCAGCCGCTTGAGGATGTGCTCCAGGGTCGGCAGCAGCGGCTCCTGGCGGTCCTTCACCTGGCGCAGCGCCGCCTTGGCGAAGTCCGGTGCCGGCACGAAGTTGCGCCGCACCGCCTTGGGGAGGGACTTGATCCAGGCGGTGACCAGTTCCTCGCGCAGGCCCGGGATCTGCCAGTCGAAGCCCTCCGCGGTGACCTGGTTGAGCACCGGCAGCGGGATGTGGACGGTCACGCCGTCCGCGTCACTGCCCGGCTCGAACTGGTAGGTCAGCTTGAAGCGGTGCTTGCCCTGCTGCCAGTGGTCCGGGTAGTCCGCCTCGGTGACGCCGTCGGCGGCGTCGTTGATCAGCATCGACTTCTCGAAGTTGAGCAGGTCCGGCTGGTCGTGCCGGGCCTTCTTCCACCAGGAGTCGAAGTGCCGGGTGGAGACGATGTCGTCCGGCAGCCGGCCGTCGTAGAACTCGAACAGGGTCTGGTCGTCCACCAGGATGTCCCGGCGGCGGGCCCGGTTCTCCAGCTCCTCGACCTCGCTGAGCAGCTTGCGGTTCTCGCCGAAGAACTTGTGATGGGTCTCCCAGTCGCCCTCGACCAGCGCGTTGCGGATGAACAGCTCGCGGCAGAGCTCCGGGTCGATCCGGCCGTAGTTGACCTTGCGCTGGGCGACGACCGGCATCCCGTAGAGGGTCACCTTCTCGTACGCCAGCACCGCGCCGGCCTTCTTCTCCCAGTGCGGCTCGCTGTAGCTGCGCTTGATCAGGTGGCCGGCCAGCGGCTCCACCCACTCGGGCTCGATCTTGGCGTTGATCCGGGCCCAGAGCCGGGACGTCTCGACCAGCTCGGCCGACATCACCCAGCGCGGTGGCTTCTTGAACAGGCCGGACCCGGGGAAGACCGCGAACCGCGCGCCGCGCGCGCCGCCGTACTCGCGCTTCTCCACGTCGAACAGGCCGATGTGGGAGAGCAGGCCGGCCAGCAGCGACTGGTGGATCCGGTCGGCGTCGGGCTCGGCGTCCGGATGGGGCTCCTCGATCGTGACGCCGAGCTGCTTGGCGACCGTCCGCAGCTGGGAGTAGATGTCCTGCCACTCCCGTATCCGCAGGTAGTTGAGGAACTCGGCCTTGCACATCCGGCGGAAGGCCGAGGAGGAGAGCTCCTTCTGCTGCTCCCGCACGTAGCGCCACATGGCCAGGTAGGAGAGGAAGTCGGAGGTCTCGGACTGGAAGCGGCGGTGCCGGTCGTCGGCGGCCTGGCGCTTCTCGGTGGGGCGCTCGCGCGGGTCCTGGATGGAGAGCGCGGCGGCGATCACCATGACGTCGCGGACGCAGCCGTTCTTGTCGGCCTCCAGCACCATGCGGGCCATCCGCGGGTCCACCGGGAGCTGGGCCAGCTGCCGGCCGAGCGGGGTGAGGCGCTTGCGGACGTCCTTCTCGTCCGGGTCGAGGGCGCCGAGCTCGTGCAGGAGGCTGACGCCGTCCTTGATGTTGCGGGAGTCCGGCGGGTCCAGGAACGGGAAGGCGGCGATGTCGCCGAGGCCGGCGGCCGTCATCTGGAGGATGACCGAGGCCAGGTTGGTGCGCAGGATCTCGGCGTCGGTGAACTCGGGGCGGGAGAGGAAGTCCTCCTCCGAGTACAGCCGGATGCAGATGCCGTCCGAGGTGCGGCCGCAGCGGCCCTTGCGCTGGTTGGCGCTGGCCTGGCTGATGGCCTCGATCGGGAGCCGCTGGACCTTGGTGCGGTGGCTGTAGCGGGAGATGCGGGCGGTGCCCGGGTCGATCACGTACTTGATGCCCGGGACGGTGAGGCTGGTCTCGGCGACGTTGGTCGCCAGCACGATCCGGCGGGAGCTGGAGCGCTGGAAGACCTTGTGCTGCTCGGCCGAGCTCAGCCGGGCGTAGAGCGGGAGGACCTCGGTGAACTTCAGTTTCAGTTTGTTGAGCGCGTCGGCGGTGTCACGGATCTCGCGCTCGCCGGAGAGGAAGACCAGGATGTCGCCCGGGCCCTCGGCCTGGAGCTCCTCGGCGGCCTCGCAGATCGCCTGGATCTGGTCGCGGTCGCGGTCGGCGTCGGTGGAGTCGTCCTCGATGTCGGCGTCGTCGACGATCGGGCGGTAGCGGACCTCGACCGGATAGGTACGGCCGGAGACCTCGATGATCGGGGCGTCGTCGAAGTGGCGGGCGAACCGCTCGGGGTCGATGGTCGCCGAGGTGATGACGACCTTGAGGTCCGGGCGGCGGGGCAGCAGCTGCTTGACGTAGCCGAGGATGAAGTCGATGTTGAGGCTGCGCTCGTGCGCCTCGTCGATGATCAGGGTGTCGTACTGGCGCAGCTCGCGGTCGGTCTGGATCTCCGCGAGCAGGATGCCGTCCGTCATCAGCTTGACCAGGGTGTCCGGGCCGACCTGGTCGGTGAACCGGACCTTCCAGCCGACCGCCTCGCCGAGCGGGGTGTTCATCTCCTCGGCGACGCGCTCGGCCACCGTGCGGGCGGCGATCCGGCGGGGCTGGGTGTGGCCGACCAGACCGCGGACACCGCGGCCCAGCTCCAGGCAGATCTTCGGGATCTGGGTGGTCTTGCCGGAGCCGGTCTCGCCCGCCACGATCACCACCTGGTGGTCGCGGATCGCGGCGAGGATGTCGTCCTTCTTCTGGCTGACCGGCAGCTCGGCGGGGTACGTGATCTTCGGAACGGCGGCCCGGCGCTGCTCGACCAGCAGCTCGGCGCGGTCGATGTCGCCGGCGATCTCGGCGGCGATCTTCTGGCGCGCGTCGGGCTTGCGGACCCGGCGGGCGCCCTCCAGCCGGCGTCCGATCCGCACCTCGTCGCGCAGGGTCAGCTCGGGGAGACGGGCGGCCAGCTCGCCGATGCTGGGCCCCTGGGCGGGGGCGTCGGCGGACTGGACTGCGGGAGAACTCACGGCGGGCATCCCTCTAGGTTCGCAAGGAGATGCGGCGGCGCGCACCTCGGTTTTCGAGCCCCTCCAGTGTCACAGCCGCCGCGGGGGATGTGCGAACCCCGTCCGGGGGGGCGCGCGGGGGCCGGTGGGGCGGGCGCGCGGGGGCCGGTGGGGTGGGGGACGGGCGCGCGGGGCCGGTGGGGCACGGTGGCCGTCGGGGGCTCGCCCGTCAGCCGCCCCTCGGGTCGCCGTGCCGGCCTCCCGTGCCACTCCCGGTGGCCCTCCGCCTACGCGTCCAGGGCTTCCTGGTCGGGGCCGGGCAGCCAGTCGCGGGCCGGGTCGTACTCCAGCCAGCGGCTGCGCCGCGCCTCCTCGCCGAACGCCCTCAGCAGCGGCTCCAGTTGGGGGTGCTGCTGCCCGCCGCCGCCGGTGCCGTCGCCGTCGCGCCAGACCAGTGACCAGGCGTACAGCGGGGTGGGGCCGGCGAGCGGGACGGTCCGTACACCGGGGCGGCCGGGCGCGGAGGGCAGGTCCGGGAGCGGGCAGTCGGCGGGGAGGAGGGAGAAGCAGGTCGGGTCGGTGCGGACCCGCTCCACGAAGTTCTCCAGGCCGAGATTGGTGGAACCGGTCCGCCCGGCGATGCCGAACTGGTCGGCGAACCGGGTCAGGAAGTCCAGCCGGTCCACCGCGGCCGGGTAGCGCAGCACGCTGTCCCGCAGGTCGGCCGGGCACAGCACGTCACGGCCGGCCAGCGGGTGATCGGTGCTCAGCAGCGCGTCCACCGGCTCCAGCCGCACCAGACGGTGCGCCAGCCCCGCGTCCCGGCCGTCCGGCAGCGGGTGCACCCGGCCGAACCCCGCGTCCGACTCGCCCCGCAGCAGGGCCGCCGCCACCGACGGCAGGTCCCGCGCCGGCACCGGCTCCACCTCCAGCCCCGACACCTCCTCGACGGCCTGCGCGACCGTCCGCATCGGCGCGTACAGGTGCCCCCAGACGTCGATGCGCAACGGGCGCCGCGTGCAGGCCACCGCTGCCACCGCGTGGTCCCCGTGGACGAGCAGCCGTCGGGCCGGCTCCAGGAACCGCCGGCCCGCCCCGGTCAGGGCGACACCGCGGGCATCCCGGTCCAGCAGCCGGGCGCCGAGAACCGCCTCCAGCCGGGCCACCCGCTTCGACAACGCCTGCTGGCTGATCGCCAACCGCGCGGCGGCACGCCCGAAATGCAGCTCCTCGGCCGCCACGGCGAAGGCCCGGACCTGGGCGAGATCGAGATCCATGGCTGCCCAGCGTACGGGGCCGGGTTGCGCGCACCACCGGCCTCCCCGGCCATTGCGGACTCTGCGGCCCGGCGGCCGGTGTCACCCGCACGTGCCGGGCCCGGGGCGACAACGGCCGGTTGTCGTCGCACCCCGGCGGTTGTTGGACCGGGTCCGGGCGCCCGCGGTCTGCTGGGGGCACCGCCTCGGCCGGACCGGCCGGCGAGGCGGCCGAGGGAGGGCGGGGCCATGAAGGCGCTGACAGCGACCGGGCGGGCGGATGAGGTGGTCGGGTTCGCGGAGGTGGAGCAGCCGCGGCCCGGGCCGGGCGAAGCGCTGGTGAAGGTGGAGGCGTTCTCGGTGAACCGCGGTGAGACCTTCCAGCTGGAGGCACCCCGGCCGGGCTGGCGCCCGGGCAAGGACATCGCCGGCCTGGTCGTGCAGGCCGCCGCCGACGGCTCCGGCCCGGCCGCCTGCCGCCGGGTGGTCGGTCACCCGCCCGCCGGCGGCTGGGCCGAGTACGTCTGCGTGCCCACCGGCTCGCTCGCCGAGCTCCCGGACGCGCTGGACAGCGTCCGCGCGGCCGCCCTCCCGCTGGCCGGGCTGACCGCGCTGCGCCTGTTGCGCACCGTCGGCGCGCTGGCCGGCCGCCGGGTGCTGCTGACCGGCGCCTCCGGGGGCGTCGGCCACTACGTCACCGAGCTGGCCACCGCCGCCGGGGCCGAGCTGACCGTGGTCACGGCCTCGCCCGAGCGCGGCCGCCGGCTGGCCGAGCTGGGCGCGGCGGAGGTCGTCCACGAGGTCGGCGCGGCGCGCGGCCCGTACGACGTGGTGCTGGAGTCGACGGGCGGCCCGAACCTGCCCCTGGCTCTCGCCCGGCTGGCCCGGCGCGGCACGCTGATCTGGTTCGGCCAGGCCTCCCGGACGCCCGCGACGCTCGACTTCTTCGGCTTCTTCGCCGGCCCGGAATCCGCCACCCTGCGGCACTTCCACTACGCCGACTCCGACGTGCCAGACGGGGACGACCTCGCCACCCTGGTCCGCCTGGTCGGGGAGGGGCGGCTGACCCCGGAGATCGGCCGGGTCGCGCCCTGGACGGAGACCGCAGCCGTCCTGACCGACCTGCGGGAGCGCCGGATCCGCGGCAAGGCCGTCCTCACCCTGTCCTGACCGCCCTGACTGCCCTGACTGCCCTGGCCGCCCTGACCGCCCTGACTTTTCTGACCGCCGACCGAAGCGAGGTTCACCCCATGACCGACCTGACCGACGCCCCGGGCCTCTCCTTCCTCGACCACCCGGACCTGTTGCCGGCGTTCGTCGAGGAGAACCGCCCGCGCGCCACCGGCGCCGGCCTCGACCCGCACGAGTACACCCGCGTCACCTCCGCGCTGCCGTCCCTCCCCGCGTGGCCCGAGGCCTGCCGGGCCGCCGGCCGGCGGCACTTCGACGCCGCGGGCCGCGCCGCCGCGCAGGGCCGCCACCACACGGCCGGCGAGGCCTACCGGACGGCCGCCCGCTGGTTCCACTTCGCCGGGCTGCTCCCGCACCCCGACCGGGCGGCCGCCGCCCGCGCCGCCACGGAGGCGGACGAGGCGATGCGCCGCGCGCTGGCCCACCTCGACCCGGCGGCCGAGCGGATCGAGGGCGCGTCGTTCGCCGGCTGGCTCCGCCGCCCGGCCGGGGGCGGGCGCGCGCCGGTCGTGGTCGTCGTGCCGGGGATGGACTCCGCGAAGGAGGAGTTCCACGCCGTCGCCGAGGCGCTGCTCGCCCGGGGCACGGCCGTGTTCGCCATGGACGGCCCGGGCCAGGGCGTCCTCGCTGCGACCAGCGCCCCCGACCCGGACTACCACCGTGTGGTCGGCCGGGTGATCGACGCCCTGGCGGCCCGGGACGGCATCGACGCCGACCGCGTCGGGGTGATCGGCCTCAGCCTCGGCGGCTACTACGCCGCGACCACCGCCGCCCACGAGCCCCGGGTCCGCGCCACCGCCGTGGTCAGCGGCCCCTACCGGCTGGACTGGGCCGCCCTGGTCCCGTTCGTCACCGCGACACTGGCCCAGCGCTGCGGCAGCCCGGAGGCCGCCCGCGCCTTCGCCCGCCGGATCGACCTGACCGGCCTGGCCCCGGCCGTCACCGGCCCGCTCCTGGTCGTCGAGGGCGGCGAGGACCGGATCCCCGGCGTCACCAACGCCGAACCCCTGGCCCACCACGCCCCCGGGGCCGACCTCCTCCTCGTCCCGCACGGCAACCACCTTCTCGGCAACGCCCTCGCCGACTGGCTCCCGGCCACCGCCGACTGGCTCACGGCCCACCTGGCCGCCGGTCAGTAGGGCAGCAGCGCGCTCGTGACGAGTTCGAAGTCGAACGGCCGGGGGATGAGCAGCGTCTCGCCGAAGTCGACGTCCTCGCGGCGGTGGTACTTCGTGCCGTCCGGCCGGCTGAACAGGGTGACGGTCTTCTGCCGGGCGTCGACCAGCAGGTAGAGCGGAATCCCCATGAGCGGGTAGTCCCGTACCTTCCCCACCCAGTCGTTCTCCGGGTTGGAGGGGGAGACCAGCTCGACGGCGATGGCGGCGAGCTCCGCAGGGACCTGGTTGTCGGTCGTCCCCAGCGCCTCGTCCGGGAGGTAGGTCAGGTCGGGATTGCGGCTCTTGCCGGTGTTCGGCGAGACCAGGTCGGTGTTCTCGCTCGGCAGCAGCTCGGACGGGGCGTGCGCGTCGAACTGCCGGCGCACCACCAGCAGGTTTCGCTGGTGGATGCCCGAGGGGCTGACCATCATGACGATGGTGTCGCCCGAGATCTCGACCTTGAACCCGTCAGGCAGGCTTCTGCGGGCTTCCTCCAGCAGTGCAAAATGCTCCGGGTTCATCTCCGTTGCCTTCCCGGGCGAGCCGACCAGGCTCTCAGCGTAGTCGGCGGCAGTTCCACGGGAAGGTGCGAAATGCAGAAGGCCCCGGAGAGTGAACGCGGTTTCTAGGGGCCTTCTTCGCACGGTGGCCAGGGCCGGGGTCGAACCGGCGATCTTCCGCTTTTCAGGCGGAGCTCTGCGCGGTTGACGCCAGTCACTTCGCGAGGACCACCGCCCGCTGGGGGGCACCTCCCGGCCGAAGGCTGGGGGAGAGTGCGTCTCCGGATGCCCTCGTCCACTTCGGTTTGCGTCGGCGTCAAGCGGCGGCGGAAGGGGCCCTGGCTTCAAACCTCTGGTCCCGTCCCCGCCGGCGATTCTCTACGCTTGGTGCGGTGAAAGCAGCACGAAGCCTCGCGATTTGGCTGGCCGACCGTACTCCTTCGCAGCTGACCGAACTGCTGGAGCAGCGCGAACTTCCCTATGCGGCCAGGGTGGCGAGCCTGACCGACCTGGCCGGCCACCTGCTGACGGACGCCTCGACGGCCCTGGGGCTGAGCGAGATCAGCCTCGGGGACCTTCAACTGCTGATCGCTGTGGCGACCTTGGCCGAACGGTTGCATGGTCCGCTACTGGCCGTCCCGCCTGCCCATCACCTGTTCATGGGCTACGGCGGCCGTTCACCGCGGCTCGACGCGCCTGCGGTCGACCCCGCTGACCGGTCCGTGACCCGTGACCAGCTCTTCCGGTTCCTGCAACTTGACGGGGCGGGCCGGTCCGCGGCCGAGGCCGCGCTGTCCCGGCTGGCCGAGCGGGCCCTGGTACTGCCCTCGTCAGGAAGCAGGGTCACCGTTCCGATCCTGATCCACCGCCAGGCAGGAGAAGGCGGCGGTTACGGCCGGCCCGCCGAACAACTGCTTACCGAGGCCTTCAACGCTCCGGAGATTCACCGTGTCGCGCAGGGGCTGGGGTTCGCGAAGGCGCGGACTCGGGACGAGGCGCAGCGGCAGATCGTGGCCGTGCTCGGGGACGCGAAGCGCGTGCGCGCCATGGCCGCCGAGGCGCCGCCCGCGGCCTTGGACCTGCTGGACAAACTGGTTCCGGGCCCGCCACTGCTGCGCACGCACTGCTTCGTCTCCCGGTACGGCGGCTTCTACCCGGGCTCCGGAGGCAAGTTCACCTTCCGGGAAGGCGGCTCGGGAGATCCCGGCACGGACTGGCTGGCCGCCCGCGGCCTGGTCATTCCGGTGGATGAGGACCTCGTGGAACTGCCGCACGAGGTGACCGACGCGTTGCGCGATCACGACCGCGCGCCGAGCTACCAGTCTGCCCCGCCCCCGGTCGAGGGCACGGTGGAGATCCCAGGTGGTGCGGTCGAGGGCCAGGCGCAGGCGGCGTTGGCCGAGGCGGCCTCCCGGGTCGAGCTGATGCTCCGTCAGGTGTCCGTGCAGCCGCTCGCTGTGCGCAAGGCGGGCGGAATCGCAGTCCGGGACACCCGCCGGCTGGCGAAGGCGGTCGGCATGCCGGAGGAACAAGCCCGGCTGTGGCTCGACCTGGCGAACAACGCGGACCTGATCGCCCCTTGCGCCGAGGAGCCGGAGGCCCCGGCGAGAGGGCGGGGCCGCGCGCGCCGGCCGGAATCCCAGCCACCTGCCCGGATGCTGCCCACCGAGCGGTACGACGCGTGGCAGGCGGCTCCACCCGCTCAGCGGCTGCTGCCGCTCGTCGCCACCTGGGCGGTGGTGCCCGAGGTGTTCAGCTATTGGCCGGACGAGAATGACACCCCAGTCGCGCTGATCACGCCGGAGGACGGCGAGGCAGTCGATCTGCGCCGTGCCGTGCTGGAGGCTCTGGCCACCCTTCCGGCCGGGCACGGAGTCGCCACCGGCAAGTCCGCCGGCGCGCGGGCGACCGCTCTCGCCGGTCTCATCGCCACGGCGGTCTGGTTCCGTCCGACCGCCCTCGCCCAAGGTTCGTGGGAGGCTGAGCGGGTCGAGGCGACCCTGGCGGAGGCGGAGCTGCTCGGGGTCGTCGCCCACGGAGCGCTGACGCCGCTCGGGCACACCGTGCTCGGGCTCCTGAGGGCGGGTGCACACCGCCACTTTCCCGCCGTTCCGGGCGCCGGGCCGGCGCTGCGCGACCGTCCTACTCTGGACGACGCGGTCCGGCAGTTGTCCACGGCCCTGGACGCGCTGCTGCCCGCGCCGCAGACCACCGCCCGGTTCCAGGCGGACCTTACGGCCGTGGTCGCCGGAGCTGCCGCATCGGAGCTGACCGACCTGCTGGCCGCCTGCGCGGACCGGGAGTCGGAGGGCCATGCCGTGGTGTGGCGGATCACCCCTGCGGCGGTCCGCCGGGCGCTGGACTCCGGATGGGACGCCACCGACCTGCTGGCTCGGCTGGCCGACGTCTCCGAGGGCGGGCGGCCGCTTCCACAGCCCCTGGAGTACCTGATCAAGGACACCGCGCGGACCCACGGCCGGATGCGAGTGGTGCGTTCCGCCTGCTGCATCCGCTCCGACGACGAGGCACTGGTGTCGGAGCTCGCCGCGGCCCGTGCGCTGTCCAGGCTCGGGTTGCGACGGATCGCGCCGACCGTGCTGATCAGCACGGCCGAGCCCGAAGCAACCCTTGCCGCGCTTCGGGCTGCCGGCTACGCCCCCGTGCTGGAGGCGGAGACCGGGACGACGGTCATCGAGAAGGCCCGCCAGGAGCGCGGTCCCAATCGCATGCCGTCGCTGTCCGGAGCGCGACCGCGCCGCGGCCAGGGACCGAGCACTGCCCAGGCGCTGGCGGGCGCGTTGCTGGCCGACCGGTGACCAGGGGGATCGCCCCAAGCGGTCGGGCAAAGTGCCGTCCAACACGCAGGGGCAGAACTCGTCCCCTGTGACGTCCAACCGGCCGCGGAGGATGTGCGCCCGCCTGCTCGCGCCGTGCATCGTCCGGTCCGCCGGGTGGGACACCCGGGTATGGAGGATTCGCCCGGCGAAGAGGCCGAGCTCGTACGTCACATGGTGAGTACCCGTTCGGCCACGAGCGTCGCGTACGCGTTCCCGGCTTTCGACTCCAACGACATAAAAATGCCCCCGAAGCGAGCTGCTTCGAGGGCATCATGCCTGGTCAGGCTATGTGGCCAGGGCCGGGGTCGAACCGGCGACCTTCCGCTTTTCAGGCCAAGCCGGGGCGGTGAGATGCCTAAGTTTGGGTGATTCTGCCGTCCGTGGAAGGCTGCCATCGGACGCCATCGCTTGGGGTGGTTGGCGTCACCGTTGGCGTCAACGGACCTGGGTGATCTGGAATGCCGCGGGTGGCTGTCGACGGTGCGGCCGCCCGCAGCCACACCGTTATTTGTCCGACGCAGCTTCGACGGGTGACCAGCGGTAGTCTTCGGCAACGGACGAGTAGGGCTGCAGTAGAAGGCGTAGCTCTTGCTGTAGCAGCTTGGCGTCCTCGGGCGGTAACGTCAGCAGCGGGCGGCGCATGAGGACGCTCCACGTAGCAGGGTCAGGGAAGACCGTGAGCTGAGGGACCAGATCGCGCAGTACGAGCCCGTGACGGAATGGGGCAAGGCTCTGGATATCCAAGCTGCAGCCGTCGACGAATGACCGTTGCCTGACCTGAACGGGTTCATCCATCGTTCGCACCGGGCTCGTTACCACAGCGAAGCCGAATATACGTCCAAGGTCCCGGGTCGGGTTCCTGAAACAGCCGCGGGTTGTGTAAAGCAGAACCTGGTCGCCTTGCTCCAAGGAGCGAGCCATCTTCGCCCTGCCAGCCGGGAATGCCATGTGCTGCTTGGTCACGACCCAGCTCAGCGCCGAGCGGTCGCCGAGGATTACCAGGTGCGTCGATGCCATGTGGATCACGATAGCCTCCCGGGCTCCGTCTGCAGCCAATGCAGCACCCCTGTGCCGGATGCGCACGACGCGAGAAGCCGACGGAGGCCCTTCTGCCGTCCACGGAAGGTCTTTGCCGACTGCCCGTCGTCGGCGTCGGTTGGCGACACTGTTGGCGTCAACCGGGGTGCGACCGGCCAGCGTTCTGGCGAGGCCTGCAGCCCCGCCAGAACGCCGCCTGGAACGAGTGAGAGATCAGCGCCAGCGCTCCGGCTACTCGACGATGTCGAGTGGCGGGAGAGCGTCGACGATCTTCATCGTCTCCAGGCTGACCGTGACGATGCGCTTGAGCAGGTCGATGATGTAGCGGGGGTCACCGGACCAGTCATTGGGGTCGTTAACGATGCCTGATGCCTTGTCGGTCTTGATCTGGTAGCGGTCGATGATCCACTCGATCGCAGAGCGGGCACCGAGCTGATAGCGGTACGCCTCTTCCGGGATGTTGGTGAGGGCGACCCTGGGGTTGTAGACGATCGTTGTGCGGTCGGGCTCACCCTTGACCTTGGGGATCTTCATCTTCGCAACGCGGTACAGCTCGCTTGGAGGCGTGGCCGAGGTTGCACCAGAAACCTTCTCGATGATGCCAGCGTACGGCTCTACGAGCTCGTAGCTGAGATGCAGCTCGGACAACGCACGGCCCGCAGCGGCGAACTCGTGAAAGCCCTGCACCATGGGGATACGGGGTAGAGACTTCTTCAGATCGGCAGCGAACTGCTCTCGGTAGACCGGGGAGTGGAGCAGAGCGTAGATGTAGAAGAAGATGTCGTCCTCGGTGATGGCGAGGTCCTGATATGCCTTCCGGTAGCCGGCGAGGGCGGTCTCGGTGATGTTGTCGACCCGTTCGTACCCGCCTCCGGACTCTTCCTCAGCGGCGGCGAATAGATCATCGCCCTGACCGAGCTCGCGATAGGTATAGCGGGGGAAGAAGTGCCCGTTACTCGACCCCCAATAAGCGAGATCGGGAAGGAAGTTCATAGCATGCACTGAGAATGGCTTGTCCGACCCCACGCCCGTCACGTAGAAGCCGAAGTTCTCATGCTCCGATGTCGGGAACATCTGGCGGAGCTTTCCGGGACGGTGATTGAGATCAGCATCGAAGTAGACGGCCTGACGACTAAACGGCCGGTACACGCCGACGACTGCTCGATCTGCGGAGTAGATCACGGCCTTGCCCTGCGCAAGCTTGGAGATCAAGCTCGATGACCAGCTAATCTTCTGGTCATCCCGGTCGATGAATGATTCGGCATCTGCAGCCTTCGGCTTTGAGATGCCTGCAGCCTGGCAGTGCAGGGTAAAATCGGAGACCTGGCTGTTGTAGAAGTCGATCGTCGACTCGACATTCTCCTTGAGCTTTTGCTCAGAGGAGTTGTAGACCCACGAGTCGCGATTGGTCTGGAGTCCCGGCGAGTAGAGATTGAAGATTGCTTGCCCGCTCTTGTCCTTCTCCCCGATTGGCTGGAACTCCGTGAATTTCTCGTTGCGCTGGTTAATCCAGTCGCCCTCCGCATTCGGGACAAGTTGCTCCCACTCCACCGTATCCAGGCTCTGCGGGCTGATGATGCGCAGCTTGTCCTCGCGACTGAGGTAGTCGCCGATGTCTCGGTAGCGTAGCGTGCAGCCTGCGTCGGACGTTGACGTTGTGCTGCCCTTTACGAGGATGACGATGGCGACAGTGTTACGACTTCCGGAGTCGAAGATCTTGCCGCCTTCCTTGCGCGACAGCTCCCCTGCTGTGCGCTGGTTACCGCGCAGGTTGTAGCAGTAGATGGCGTCGAATTCCGCGATGAGTGACTTGCGCAGGCCGTCGGCCGTGTTGGCGTCGATGTAGCCGCCATTGGAGACGAAGGCTACGACACCCTCGTCCTTAATGCGGTCAGAGGCCCAGCGGAAGGCGCGGATATAGGAGTTGTAGAGCGACATCTTGTTCGTTGCCGTGGACAGAGCCGCGTAGGTCTGCTGGATACGAGTGTCGAGGGTCTCATACTTGACGTTCTGGTTATCGTCATTCTGGCTGTCTTGCCCCACCGAGTACGGTGGGTTGCCGATGACGACTGTGATCGGCTGATCCTTTTGCTTCTTTGCTCGCTCGCTGTTGCCGTCAAGCACGTCCATACCGTCGAGCTTTGCGGATCCACCTTCGGCGAGTTGAAAAGTGTCGGTCAGGACGATGCCCTCGAAGGGCTGATACTCGGTCTGCTCGCCCGCCAGCTCAGCGTAGGCCGCCTCGATGTTGACTGCGGCGATGTAATAGGCGAGAAGCACGATCTCGTTGGCGTGCAATTCACTCGTATACTTGCGCAGCAGGTCTTCGGGCTTGATGAGCCCAGACTGCAGAAGTCGTACCGGGAAAGTGCCGGTCCCCACAAACGGGTCGATAATATGGACCCCTTCGTCCGTAAGGGAGCGACCGAAGTGCTTGGTCAGCGCCTGCTCGGTGGAGCGGATGATGAAGTCGACCACCTCGACCGGGGTGTAAACAATGCCTAGGGCGTCTGCGGTCTTCGGCAGGGCGGTCTTGAAGAACTTGTCGTAGAGCTCAACGATGACCTGCTGTCGGCCGGCATGGTTGTCGATGCCCTCGGCGCGTACCCGCACTGAATCGTAGAAGCCTGCCAGGTCCTTGCTCTCCGCCTCCAGCCCCTGGTCTCCGAGCTGGCCGAGCATCTTCTGCATGGCCTGCGAGACGGGGTTGTGCTCAGTGAACGCGTAACTGCCGAACAATGCGTCGAATACGGGCTTGGTGACGATGTGCTGGGCAAGCATGTCGATCGCATCGGCCTCGGTGACACCGGGGTTTATCGTTGCCCGCAGTTCGTCGAGGAACTCCTCGAACGCCGCCCGCTTGTCGCTGAGCTTCAGCGCGGCCTTGACCCGAGTGACGTGCGCCTGCGCGATCGATGCGACGTCCTTTGCCCACTTCTCCCAGTACGTGCGCTCGCCAACCTTCTCGACAATGCGGGCGTAGATGGCTTGGCGCCAGTCTTCGACCTTGAGCAGGGCCTCCTGGATGTACTGAGCCGCCTGGGCTTCCTGCTGCTGCGCGTTCTGGGCGTCCGCTGGAGTGGTGGATCCATCTTGGTCGCCGATCTGCTCGTCGCCCGGGCCGACGTGGCCGATGCCGATGTTCTGCGGCGCCTCCTGGTTGAGCCTGATCTGGTTGACCGTCGCGTTGAACCGGTCATCGTGGGCGCGCAGAGCCTGGAGCACCTGCCACACGGTACGGAAGCGCTGGTTGTCCGCCAGAGCCTTCTCCGGGGACGTACCGGCAGGGACGGCGACCGGCAGAATGATGTAGCCGTACTTTTTGCCGTTGGCCCGACGCATGACGCGGCCAACCGACTGCACGACATCGACCACCGAGTTGCGCGGGTGCAGGAAGAGCACCGCATCGAGGTCGGGGACGTCGACTCCCTCGGAGAGACACCGCGCGTTGGACAGAATCCGGGCGTTGGCCGGCCCCGGGTCCTGCTTGAGCCAATCCAGCTTCTGGTTGCGGCGCAGCGTGTTGAAGGTGCCGTCGACGTGGTCCACCTCGCAGTGGAGCACCTCGTCGTCCGCATCGTCGTAGGCTTCGACGATCGCGTTGAAGTTCTCGGCGATGAGCTTCGAGTCGGCGATGGAGCGAGCGAACGCGACAGCACGCTTCATCGGGGCTTCATCGGTGCCGAAGCCGGTGCCGTCGGTGAAGGTACCGGTGCGCTTTGCCATGGCGTTCCAGCAGCCGATGATCTTCGCGGCATCGTCCAGGTCCAGCTCGGGGGCGCCACCCGCGAAGCCTTCCTGAAGGGTCTTGGCGACGACACCCTCGTCGACCGTGAGGATCAGGACCTTGTAGTCCGTGAGCAGGTTCTGCTCCACGGCCTTGCCGAAGCCGAGGCGGTGGAACTCTGGACCATAGAGGTCCTCGCGGTCCATGGAGACGACAGCAGCACTTGATTCCTTCGCCTGCTGCTGGGTTTCCTCGCTGTAGATGCGAGGTGTCGCTGTCATGTAGAGGCGGCGGTCGCTGCCCAGATATGTGTCGTCGTGGACGCGTACGAACGCCGACTCATCCGCGCCAGCGAGGGTGACTCCCGTCGTGCGGTGGGCTTCGTCGCAGAGGATCAGGTCGAACCTACCGAGACCGTTCTTCTGCGCTTCTGCGATCGTGTCAATCGACTGGTAGGTCGAGAACACGACGGTGAGCCCTGGACCGGTCGCCACGCTGGCCATCTGCTTGATCAGCTTGCCTGGGTCGGTCGTGGCTGGCAGCGCCAGGTCGTGGGTGGCCATGTCCACGTTGTCGTTGACGACCTGCTGCTTGCCGACCTTCGTGTCCGAGCAGACCGCGAAGGGACGCAGTGTGACCTCGCTCTCCGAGGACCACTCACGGAGGGTCTGCGACAGCAAGGCGATCGACGGAACCAGGAACAGTACCGTGCTGTGCTCGTGACCTGCTGCCGCCCGCTCGCGTTGCAGGCGCTCGGCGATCTTCAGACTGGTGAAGGTCTTCCCCGTGCCGCAGGCCATGATCAGCCTGCCGCGATCGTCGCCAGTGAAGCCGGCGAACACGGCGTCGATTGCCTCCCGCTGATGCGGTCTCGGCGACTTCTTGTCGTGCAGCTTCAGGTCCGCAACGAAGGTCGGCCCGGAAGACGGGAAGAACCAGTCGATCGGGCTCGCTGCAATATCGGACAGGCCGAGGCGAGTGACCGGAGGTTGCTGCCCCTTCATGGTTTCTTCTGCGTTGGGACCCCACTTCTCAGTCGTCGAGATGATCATCCGGCGGCTAAAGTCGCCCTTGCCGGAGGCCGAGAGGAACGAATCGATGTCCGGCTTCTGGACAGTGTGCTTGGGTTCGTAGAACTTGCACTGGATCGCACAGAAACCGCCGGTCTCCCGGTCTTGTGCGACGAGGTCGATGCCGAGGTCTTTCTTGTTCGACGCGGCTCCGGGCCAGTCCGCCCACAGCCAGACCTGGCTGAACTGCTCGTTCCACTGGGGATCGGTACGTAGGAACTTGACCATGAGCTGCTCGAAGCGACTACCGAGCTCGTGGTTGTCCTTCGAGGTCTCGCGGATCGTCTTCAGGACCTCGTGCACCGTCGTTGCCACTGCTCTCCGCTTCCTGCCGCTACCTGGAAGACGACTGTCCGGGCTATCGGCGCAGCCGTCCGTCTACTAGGAGAGGTTAGCCGGAGCGATCAACATGATCTTGGAAAACAGCCAAGGCGGTCTTACGAGGCACGGTCTGGCGCTGAGTACAGACATGAGCCACAAGGGGAAGCAGCGAGTCCAGTCCCGGCGCCCCCGCTCCGGCATAGATCCGGCAGACGCCGGAATCATGTGGGGTGGCCACGACTGGAGTCGCCCTGGAGATGTTTAGGGGTCCCCCAACGCAGACATGGCTGAGAGCGAGGCTGCTCGGTGCAGCCCAGTGGAGGGGGTCCGATGGGGATCAAGATCGTGTCGGTGTCCGCGGCGCAGGAAGAGCTGTTGGCCGCATCGATCGCGCTCGGTGACCGGTACACCAAGACGCTGGGGCTGATGACACCGCCCGCCTACACGAAGATGGCGGACGACGGCGGGCTCCTTGCGGCCATCGAGGGCGACGCGGTCGTCGGATACGCGCTGTTCGGCCTGCCGAAGCGAACGCCGCACGTCCGGCTGGCTCATCTGTGCGTGGCCCAGGAGCATCGCGGCAAGGGCATCGCCCGGCTGCTGGTCGATACCATTCGGGCCCGCCACGGTCAGCGTTTCGGCATCAAGGTGAAGTGCCGTCGCGACTACGGGCTCACCGGGATGTGGACGAAGCTCGGGTTCATTCCGCGCGGCGAGGTGAAGGGCCGCAGCAAACAGGGCCACGTGCTGGATGCCTGGTGGCTGGACTTCCGGCATCCGAGCCTCTTCGCCGAGGTGGACAGCGATGCGCAGTTGACCGTCGCGGTCGACCACGGTGTCTTCGCGGATCTTCGCGGGCAGAAGCCGTCCTCTGATGCGGCCGAGTCCCAGTCGCTCGAGGCCGGTTGGATGACCGATCTGGTCGAGCTGGTCTTCACGCCTCAGCTCTACCAGGACGTTCGGGCGATCGAGGACACCGCCGAGCGTGGTCAACAGCGTGCGGCTCTCGCTGGTCTGCGCGACATCAACCCTGATCCGGAAACCGTGGCATTGCGGGGCGGCCAGTTGCTGGACGCGGCGGCCAAGGCTGCTCCCGACCTTCCCGGACGGACGGAGCTGGAGCAGCGACTGCGGTACGTCGCCGAGGCCTCGGCCGCCGGAGTTCACGTGCTGGCCACCCGTGACCCGCTGCTGACACGGCTGGCGGACGTCGCATGGGATGTCGGCGGAGTCCGCGTAGTGGCTCCGGCGGGCGTGTCACTGCACGTCGATGAACTGCGGCAGGCCCAGGTGTACCGGCCGGCCGACCTCATGGGTACCGAGTTCCGGATCAGCGAGGTCGCACCGGATGGCGAGGCAGAGCTGGTTGCTTTCTTCGACCAGTCGAGCAGCGATACAGGCTCGGACTTCGCTGGCCGTCTCAAGGCCCTGGAACAGGAGCCGATGAGCTGGCGTCGTGAGCTCATCCGTGACGGCAGCGGGCACCCAGTCGCGTTGTACGCCTGGGTGGTCGATGGGCGAGCACTACTCGTCTCGGTTCTTCGTACCGCCACCCATCCGCTGGAGGAGACGCTCGCTCGCCAAGTGCTGTTCACACTGAAGCGGACCGCCCGCTCGTACGGCGCCCATGTCGTGCACATCACCGACCCGTTCCCGTCCGCTGCCGCCCGGGCTGCGGCCCGCGACGACGGGTTCCTCGATCACGAGCATGGGCAGGCAGCGCTCGTGGTGGATGTCTGCGGAACCGCAACGGCCGTCACCGAAGCCGCTGATGCTGCGGCACGCGAGCTGGGCACGGACGCGCTGGCCCTCCCGGCGGGGCTGCCGGCCGAGGTTGCCAGCGTCGTGGAGCGGTCGTGGTGGCCGGCGAAGGTCATGGACTCCGAGCTGCCGTCGTTTATCGTCCCGATCGACCCGGTCTGGTCGACAGAGCTGTTCAACGTGCCGGTGTCACTGCTGCCTCGACGGAACGAGCTGGGGATCAGCAGGGAGCATGCTTACTACCGCTCTCCAGGACACCGCGGCGAGAGCGTCCCGGCCCGCCTCCTCTGGTACGTCAGCCAGGGCCCTGCCAGCCAGGAAGGGCAGATGGTGATCGGCTGCTCTCGCCTCGAGCAGGTGGTCGTGGATACATCCGAGGCCCTGTTCGCTCAATTCGAACACTTGGGCGTATATGGTCTGGAGGAGATCCGCAGAGTCGCCAACCCTGCGTCAGGTACGGCCATGGCTCTGCGCTTCTCGGACACCGAGCTCTTCCCCAAACCAGTGACGTATCGACGCTTGACCTCCTTGGCAAAGGGTCTGGGGCTACCGTTGTCCGTGATGTCGCTGACGAAGATCGACAACAGGCTGTTCGAGGCCGTCTACCAGGAAGGGCACCGGCCGACGTGAACGAGGAACGCGCGCTCCTGCTCTCAGTCCACCCGCGATTTGCGACCGCGATCCTCGCGGGCAGCAAGACCGTCGAGGTGCGCCGGCAGCGAGTTGCCGTTCCCCCTGGAACCCCTGTCCTGATCTATGCCACGGCCCCGACGATGGCCTTGGTCGGCACCGCGCGCGTCGCCTCCGTCTATGTCGGCTCCCCGAGCGAGGTGTGGGCCGCCAGTCGCTCCCGCACCGGGATCACGCGCCGCGAGTACGACGAGTACATGAGCGGTGCCGCCCAGGCCAGTGGCCTCACGCTGGAGGAACCGGTCACCTTCGAGGAGCCTGTCACCCTCAGCGCTTTGAGGTCAGCCGGAACGTTCCACCCGCCGCAGAGCTACCGATATGTACGGGACGGCGCGCTCCGGCAAATGGCTGAGGCCTCCCCGGCAGCCGGGTCTGCTCTCCTCGGCATGCTGGGCGCTCCGGCGCTCGCTTAGCCAGTTCTCTCTGAGACTGAGCTAGCCAGCAGGCGAAGGCTATACATGCCCCACTCAGCCATGGCAGGGAAGACGTCCTACGGGTGAGTTCCGCCATGCTCCAGGTAGACGGTTGCGGACTGCGCTCTGGCGTCGCAGGCTGCGTGGACGCGGCGGGCGAGGCGCGGGATGAGGAGTGCGTCGAGCTGGTCGGTGGTGTGGAAGGCATAGCCGCCGATCTCCACCTGGTCAACAGTGATGCGGTCAAGCTCGTCGGCCGGGAGGACACCGCCGTCGAAGACGAAGAGGAGCTTGTCGCTCTCGGTGGGGTGGGGCGCCCAGTCGGCGACGAGTAGGCGGCCGATCGACGGGGTGATGCCGAGCTCCTCCTTGACCTCCCGGGCCGCACCCTCGCTCGGGGTCTCGCCGACGTGCAGATAGCCGCCGGGGATCTCCCAGCCGGGCTTGTAGGTCGGCTTCACGAGGAGGACGCGGTCGTCCTCGTCGAAGAAGAGCACCCCGGCGGCGGTGCGTGGCTGGGCAACGGCCTCGGGTGCGTCAAGGGTGCACGTGGGTCCGGCGCCACTCACGGATTCGGGTTCCCGCGCGTTGGGGCGCAGCCTTCGACGCGCTGCCGCAGGCTCCGGGCGGCCGGACGGCGTGAGCGGCTTGGAAGACCGGGCGGGCGGGCCCACTGACTCGGGTGGCAGAGGCGACGACAGCTTGGTGGGTCTCACGACGGCGCGAGGAGGGGGTGTCGCCGGATCACCCAGCACGCGGACCACCGGTTTCCGGTAGCGAACGGCTACACCGGACGCGGTGGTGAGTTCCACCAGCTCAAGTGCGAGGTCGCACGTCGTGGGGCCATCGGTCTCGGTCAGGGCACGCTGAAAGTCGGCGACCGTCTTGGCCAGCTCCCAGGAGCTGCTCACGAAGCGGAAGAGCCCGAGTGCCGGCTTCTCGGCGAGCTTGAAGTCGATGGCGATGTTGGGCAGGGGACCTCGACCGGACTTCGCTGCCAGCCTCCGTTCCTCGATGCTTTCCGGACACCCGCACGGCTTGCCGACATCCGCCTCCGGTGCGAGCAGCCGGGTGCCGTCGCAGTCGTGGAGTAACTTGCCCTTGTAGCCGAAGAGCAGCATGCGGGCCTGGACCGCGGATGGTCCTTCAACGATGATCCGCACCGTGTCGTAGTCGGTCAGCACCTCCAAGGAATCCTCGGCCGTGCTCTCCCACTTCATGGGCTCACCGCCAAGCAGGCTCGCGACACCTGCGGCAACGTCTGGGGAAGCCATCGTCACGCGCCAGGCGTCCAGCGACTGCGGGCGGTTGTCCACCAGCCGCCCCGCCCGAAAGCGGCCGACGTAGTCGGACTGACTTTCCGAGTCGCGGTCGGAATCCTGTTGTCTGCCTGCCACAGTCAGCAGCTCCTTCTCGCGTAAGTGACGACCCGTCAGGTTGGGCGCCGAACCTCCCAGCCCGTGATGAGCGTATGCCGGGAAAGGGCAGCCCTGGCGCGGTGCGCTGGCGAGCCTCGGCCGCGTGCCCCTCCTCACATGCATGCTGCTGCCCGTCTCGTAGCGTCAGCCCACGCACCGGCGAGCTGGGCGCGGAGGTGGGTCAGGCGGGCGTGGTGGTGCTGCCGCTCCAGCCGCCAGGCACAGAGGTGACAGGCCGCGAGGGTGACTGTCTCGCCTTCGACGGTGAGTGTGCCCAGCTCGGCGACTTGGGTGACTTCTTCGCACTTGAAGCAGAACCCGGTCGTCCAGGCGAAACGGAGTCGGAACTCGGCGGGCGGGTTCCGGTCACGTCGGGGTCTCACGTTCTGTCGCTCCAGCTCGACCGAGGTAGGGGGAGGGACATGGCGGAGGTGACGTCGCGGCGGTGGATCTCGCGCTCGATGACGAAGGCGACCTCGGGCCACGGCAGGGCCATCGGTGAGGTGAGGCTCCAGAATCCGTGGCTCGCCCGGACCAGGGCGCTGACTCCGAGCGGTGCGGCGTCGGCGGGGACGGCAGAAAGGGTGCGGCGGAGTACACCGCCGGCCCCTCGTGCCGCAGGGGCGATGCCGTTACCGACGAGCAGCGTCGCGGTTCGAACGGCGTCGAGCACGTCGGCGGCCACACCGGCCGTCGCGAAGCTGCCGAAGGCCAGCTCCCACCAGGGGCGACGCGTGCGGGCCCAGGCTAGACGTTCGAGGCCGGAGCCCAGGTCCACCGCCATGCGGCTGGGATCCGCAGCGTTCCAGAGCAGGACGATGTCACCGATGGGAAGGTCCAGGTGCCGGAAGTGCACCGTGAGGCCGCAGACTTCGCGGCGTTGCCAGACGGCGTCGCGGCCGTGGATGGTGAGGTGTCTGGCGTGGAGGCCGATGCCGGACAGCAGTGTGAGCCAGTGGTCGAGGATTCCGGTGAACTCGGTCGGCCGAGTGATGGGTTCGATGCGCGAGATGTTGACGAACGAGGTGAGGAATCCCTCCCTCAGGGTGCCTACGTGGTCCCGCTCGCCGGTCAGTCGGACGACCGGCTGGGGGAGGTAGCCACGGCGGAAGACGTACGGCTTTCCGTCCTTGAGGAGGGGATCGAGCGCCTGAACGGCGGAGATCGTCAACTCGGTGTCCCGGCCCCACCGCATGGGCAGCGGTCTCGCACGGGCTACGCCAGCCGCGCGGAAGCCGCTCTCCAACTGATGCAGCAGACCGGCCCACTGGAGCGGTCGACTGGCGGGCCGGTACGGCGTCCCCCGGTCGCGGTGGCGGATCTCGAAGCGGCCGTTGGCGTCGTGCTCGATCTCCCACTGCGTGCCGAGCCCAATGCGGTCGGTCAGGAGATCGAGCGGCCTCGACGGTGAGTCCGCGGTCAGCACGGCCCGGTCGCCAGAGCGCGGAAGTGCCGCTCAGGGTCGAACCGGCTCAGGCCGATGTCCTGTACGGTCGGCGCGTCCAGTTCCAGGCACCGCTCGATCGCAGTGGCAAGCGCCAGGGCCGCGTCCTCGTCGTCGTGCTCAGGATCGACTCTGGCAACGGCTCCGGTGGTGTCGCACAGAGCCGCCTCCGCGCAGGTGCCGTCTCGCCAGCAGAGCGCGGCGACGGGCGTGCCGGCACGCAGGGACTCCCCGAAAACAGCGGCGCCGGCCTCCACGTAGCTTCGTGAGCAGGTGTAGACGTAGACCGAGGCGTCGGAGAAGGCGGCCGTCTTGGCGGCCCCTCCGACTTCGCCGACCCAGCTGACGTGATCAGCCGCGAACAGTGCCTGGTGACGTCGCACGTAGTCGTCGTCGAAGACCGGTCCGACGATGTGTATCCGCCGGCCGAGCAGTTGGGCCGCGCGCACAGCGAGGTGCGGCGACTTCTCCTCGTCGATCCGGCCGAGCCAGACGAGGTCGCGGCCGGGCCGGGCGGGAGGTTCGGCTTCACCGATCCCGAGGTGGACCGCGTGCTCCAGCACTGGTGCGTGGGCGGCGTACAGCCCCGCCATCTCGGGCGAGTAGCAGTAAAGCCGGGAGCGCTTCGCGTCGAAGGCGTCGGCGGCGTGCCGGAAGACCGGCGAGTGCTGGAAGGTCGCGACGTCGCAGTCGAGATCGGCCCAGACCCGACGCCACCCGGGGAGCGACGGGTACTCGTGTCCGACCACGAGCAGGTCGTAGCCGGTGGAACGCAGGTCACGAGTCTGCCGGGTACCCGGCCGGAGGTCTTCGAGACGGATCGGACGAGTGGTCCAGTCCGATCCGAGGTCGGTCCTCCAGCCGGGGCCGAGGAGGTGTACGTCGGCGCCTGCGGCTCGGGCGCCTTCCGCCACTGCCCAGAGCCAGCGTTCGATCCCGCCGTAGCCGACGGGCGGGAAGGTGTAGCTGCTGGGGAAGTCGCAGATGCCGACTAACACTTATGCCTCCGTTGTTCCGTCCGCCGAGATCCGGCGGAATCCGAGGTAGGGCACCAGGGCCTCGGGCAGGACGATGGAGCCGTCCTGCTGCTGGCACTGTTCGAGAAGGGCGGCCAGGGTGCGGCCGATGGGCAGTCCGGAGCCGTTGAGGGTGGCGACGGGCTTGGTCTTACCGTGCTCGTCACGGGTGCGGATGCCCGCGCGGCGGGCCTGGAAGGAGCCGCAGTCCGAGACGGAGGAGATCTCGCGGTAGGTCTGCTGGCTGGGCAGCCAGACCTCGATGTCGTAGGTGATCTGGGCGGAGAAGCCGAGGTCGCCGGCGGCGAGCTGCACGACCCGGTAGGCCAGTCCCAGCTCCTTGAGGCAGGCTTCGGCGTGGCTGAGCATCTTCTCCAGCTCGGCCTGGGAGTCCTCGGGGTCGCAGATGCGGACCATCTCGACCTTGGAGAACTGGTGCTGGCGCAGGATGCCGCGGGTATCCCGGCCGTAGGAGCCGGCCTCAGAGCGGAAGCACGGGGTGTGCGCGGTGAGGGCCAGGGGGAGTTCGGCGGGCGGGATGATCTCGTCCGCGTAGAGGTTGGTGAGCGGGACCTCGGCGGTCGGGATCAGGAAGAGCTCGCGCTCGCCCATGCCGGTGGCGAAGAGGTCCTCCTCGAACTTCGGGAGCTGGCCGGTGCCGGTCATGGTCTGCCGGGTGACGAGGTACGGGACCGCGTGCTCGACGTAGCCGTGCCGCTTGGTGTGCAGGTCCAGGAAGAGCGTCGCCAGGGCGCGCTCGATGGCGGCGCCGGCACCGCGCGAGACGCTGAACCGGGAGCCGGAGAGCTTGCTGGCACGGGCGAAGTCGAGGATGCCGAGGGCCTCGCCGAGGTCTACATGGTCCTTCGGCTCGAAGGAGAAGGACGGCGGCGCGCCGACGCGACGGATCTCGACGGCGTGCTCGTCCGAGTCGCCCTCGGGGGTGCTGTCGAGCGGCAGGTTGGGAATGGTCAGCAGGAAGTCGCGCAACTCCTGCTGCACTTGCTCCTGCTCCGCCTCGGCCGACCGGATCTCTTCCTTGAGGTCGCGGGCCCGGTCCTTCAGCGTCTCGGTGTCGCCGCCCTGGCGGGCCGCCTGCTGGACCTCCTGGGCGACCCGCTTCGACTCGGCCCGCAGCTCGTCCACGCGAGTGATGAGCTGGGATCGGCTGGACTGAAGAGACTCCAACGCAGAGAGATCCAGGGTGTAGCCGCGGCGGGCGAGGCGGCGGACCGCCTCGGAGCCCATCTCGATGAGGGCGCGGGGATCATGCATGGGAGTTCGTCTCCTCCAGCTGGACAGATGGTCCATCGAAGGTAGCAAGCGTGCGCCGGTCCTCTGGCCGGGATGACCATCCGCCGGCTCCGGAGGTCTCCTGTTCCTCCGCATCCAGGACTTCGAGCAGGGACGCGGTGAGGTCTTCGAGTTCGCGGTCCTCGATCCTGACCAGGTACAGGCAGGGAACCTCGTCGAAGAAGATCGGCATGGCCCGCCCGGGGGCGTCGCGCGAGGTCTGTCTGTGCCACCGCAGCACGGAGACCAGCAGGCCGTGCGCGACGACCGTCCGAGGCGAGGGCAGCTGGAGTGCGCTCCGGAGGCCGGCAAGCATTCTGCGGATGGCCTCGCGCTGGGACTCGGCGGCCCCGGGCGGGTTCTCCCATGGTCCGGCGGCGACGAGCCAGCGCGCGTACTCCGTGAAGGGCCCGCCTTCGAACTGCCCGTAGTCGACTTCATTGAGCGCGGGCTCGACCCTGACGGGCTGATCGGCATCGCCCATCAGCAGGCGTGCCGTCTCACCCGTCCGGGCGAACGCCGAGGTGAGCCAGATCTTCGGTTGAACGGCAGTGATCACGCCGCTACCGGTCCGGCAGGCGACGCGTCCTGCCGGATCCAGCGGAAGATCGACAGTCGGGTCGCCGTTGACCCGGTGAGCCGCGCTGTAGTGGGTACTGGAATGGCGCAGGAGGTAGGTGGTCACGTCTGGCCGTCCTTCTCTGGCACCGCAGTGAGATCCAGGTCGCCGGCCAGCCCTGCGATTACCCGCTCCATCACGGAGGCGCGGTGGTCTCCCGCCTCGCGGTAGTAGAGGAGCCCGTCCACGCAGAGCGCGAGGCTCCAGTGGCGTAGCCGCCGCGGGTCGAGGCCGGCGGTGGTGACGGCGATCTCGAAGCGGTCCCGGGTGTGGGTGCCCAGGTTGTAGTAGACGGTCCAGAACGCCCAGTCGAAGACCTCGTCGCCGACCATCGGCAGGGGGTCCGCCAGGACTGGCTTCCGTCGGTCGTCGAAGAGGACGTTCTCGCGGTAGACGTCCGCGTGAAGAACCGATGCCCGTGCCGCGTCCGGGCGCAGTCCGGTGACCAAGCGCTCGCCGAGTCTCGCCCAGTCGACCTCCAGCTGGGGGCGTTGCGTCGCCAGGCGTCGGTGGACTCGCGGGACCAACTCGCATTCGAGGAAGTCGTGGAGGCTGGGAAGTGCTGCGGCTGTGGTGTTCGCGCCCCGGCCGAGGCGATGCAGTTGCCGCAGGGCGGTAGCCACCGCCTCGTACTCGTGCGTCTCCGGTCTGACGGAACCGCCGGGTACGGCTGCCACCATCTCCAGGGCGGCGACGCCGAGGTCGTCCGCGTTTTCGAGCACCCTGACGGCCGGCCCGGCCGCCCAGATTCCCAGCGCGATCATCTCGTTGCGGTAGCGGCTGTGGTCGGGCCATGCCTTCAACAGGACCTCGCGCCCGCTGGTTCGCTCGCGCGCCACCATCAACAGGGAGGCGTGGCCGGCGTCGTGGTAGCCGTCGGGGGTCAACTGCCAGCGGCGTGCGGCTTCGTTGAGGAGCTCGGGGGCTCGGGCCAGCCACCCGTGCACCTCCGGACCGTAGTGCTCCCGGAGCCGCTGCCAGGCGCTGCGCGGGGGCAGGAGCGTGGGCGATTCGGTGTGCATCAGCTGAGCCGGACGCCGTGGTGGACCAGCTCTGCGGTGAGCTCCGGGAAGCCCCCGAGGGCCAGGGCGACCTGGGCCTGTACCTTCTCGATCTCCGGGTCCTCGGCCGCGAGCCGGACCAGGACCTTCCAGGGCTGGTCGAGCCGGTGGCCGGTCGCGCTGACGAGGTGGACCTCGGCGTAGCTGCCGGTCTCGTCGTACAGGCGCTGGGCGAGGCGGGTGGCTGCGAGGTTGTAGAGCTTCCCGACGTGGTAGACGGGGTTCTTGCCGCTGGCCCCTTCCAGGTTCATCGGGCGGAGCGGGGTGATGAGACCGTTGACCCGGTTGCCGCGGCCGACGACGCCCTCGTCGCCCGACTCGATGGAGCTGCCGGTGTAGGTCAGGTAGAGCTCGTCCTTCTCGGGGACGTCACGAGCGTTGAGGAGGAAGGTGATCTCGATACCGGGGAGGTGCTGGTCGGCGAACCGGGCGCACTCGGCCAGGACCTCCTCCTTGTTGGCGAGGTACGAGGCCCGGTCGGGCACGTGCTCGGACTTCTGCGGGACGCACAGGATGGCCTCGGCCTTGGCACCGTCGAAGTGCCCCATCACCTTCACGTCGGATCCGCACCAGGGGTTCGCCCGGGTGAACTCGCTGACTCCGGACAGGTGGTTGACGAGCGCGTGGGCGAACTGCTCGAACGGGGCCATCGGGGCCCAGCCGGTGCCGAGCGAGGTGTCGTTGGCGATCAGGGTGTGGCGCTCGCGCAGGTCGTCCACCGAGCGGGGCGCGAACCAGCGCGACCGGTCGGTGCCGCTCTCGTCGGTGACCACCGCGCCGGGGCTGGGGTTGCTGGTGATGTTGAAGACCAGGTCGAGGTGACCGGCGAGCTCGGGCAGCCGGTCGTGGAAGAAGGCCAGGACGGCCTGCTCGACCAGCTCCTGCACCGGGATGTCCTCGCCGCCGCAGGCGTACGCGGCCCGGCCGTTGACCAGAACCTTCACCGGGGCCGTCATCCGGCCCGCGCCGTAGCGGACCTCGCAGGAGCCGCCGAGCAGGGCGAGCTTGTCGAAGTTGTGGTGGAGCACGGCGCCGAAGCGGTCGAGCGTGTAGCGGCTGTACGCGCGGGAGAGCTCCTCAGCCAGGTGGTCGGCGAGGGTGTCGGGGTGGCCGAGTCCCTTGCGTTCCAGCAGGACGAGGTCGGTGGGGAGCGGACGCCCGGTCTCGATGGTGATGCTGCTGTGCTCCACGGTCGTGCTGACTCGCTGCATGGCGATCTCCTCTTCCGTCGGTCAGGCTACGGCGGCAGCCCGCGGGGGCGTTCGGCGCGTAGTTGTGCCGAACACCTGCACGTCAGGCTCGTAGCGGTGTGTAATGAGCGCTTAGCGCTCGGAAACATTCAGCCCTGCCGGTGAACCGCTCGACCAGTACCGGCATTCGGACAGCGACCGCTGTCCACAAGAGACGCCCTGGGGGATCAAGTGCCGCGACCACTCAAGCCTCTGGACCCCACCCGATCCGCGGCCCACTGGTTCGGCGCGGAGCTTCAGTACTGGCGGAAGCTCAGGGGGCTGAGCCAGGACAGACTCGGGCAGTTGGTCCACCTGAGTGGGGACCTGATCAGCAAGATCGAGCGGGCGGAACGGCCCTGCAAGCTCCTCCACGCTCAGGCGTTAGACGCGGTCTTGGACACCGGCGGAGTGCTCGCGCGAAGCGTCGTGTTGGCCGCGGCTGAATTGGACAACCGCTCAGAGGTAATGGACAAACGGCGCAACGGGCCCGCCAAGCCTCCCCGAAGGGAGGTGCTCGGGGGCACGCTGGAAATGCCACCGCCAGCCCCCGAGTGGAATGAGTCCGACCCCGTGGAACGACGCAACTTCCTTGCCGTGACGAGTGCAGCTCTCACCGCTGGCCCTCTGGCCCAGCTCCTGACCTCCACCCCAGCCGCCGCCGTACCCGCAGTGGTCCGGCCCGCCGACGTCGAGCAGATCCGCACCGCAGCGACCACACTGCGCAGCTGGGACAACCTCTACGGCGGCGCCGGCGTCGTCCGTGACACGGCACTCGCCCAACTGCGCTGGGCGGCCGGTCTCCTGAAGAGTCGCTGCCCCGCTCCGCTGCGGGCCGAACTGTTCGGAGCCGTCAGCCGCCTGGCGACCGTGGTCGGCGCCTCGGCCTTCGACGCCTTCGCCCACGAAGACGCCCACCGGCTCTTCGCCTTCGCCACATCGTGCGCCGAGGAAGTGGACAACTGGCCTCTTCGCGCCATCTCCTACAACCTCCGCTCCCGCCAGGCCATCTGGTGTGGAGATCCCGATACCGGTCTCACCTTCGCTGAACTCGGCCTGGCCCGCGCCGACCGACTTTCCCCCGCGGAGCAGTCCATGCTCCACAACGCTCGCGCGCGGGCCCTGGCCAAGATGGGGCGTGCCCAGCAGACCCTGGCCGCGATCGGCGCGTCCGACGACTCGTTCACCTCGATCACCCCGGCCGTCGAGGGACCGTGGATGGCGTATTACGACGGCGCCCAGCACCTCGGCGACACCGGCCACGCCCTGTTCGACCTCGCCCTCGCCGGCCATCCGCCGCAGGAAGCCCTCCGGCGACTCCAGGCAGCGGTCGACGGCCACGGCGACGGATTCGCCAGATCCCGCGCGTTCTCCCGCACCAAGCTCGCCACGCTCCGGATGGCTGCCGGTGACGCTGAGCAGGCGTTGGCCGAGGGCCGGAGCGCCCTCGCGGAGGTCAGCGACCTCCGCTCGCTGCGTGCCAACCACGAGCTAGCTGAACTCGGTCGGGTCGCCCATCGCCACCGCAACCTCGGCGACATCCGGGACCTGCGGGAACAGATCGCCGCTACGGTGGCAGCGTGAGCAATATCGAGGACTCCCACTCCCTACTGCTCAAGGCATGCGCGACGGTCGGCCTGTCTGCAGCGGGAGCCGAACCGATCCGGATCGGGGAGAACGCGCTGTGGCGATTGCCGCTGGGGATCGTGGCTCGCATCAGTCGCCCCGGGCAGTCGGCTGCCGCCGGGCGCGAACTGGCGGTCGCACGCTGGCTGCGCGACTGCGGGGTTCCTGCGGTTCGCCCGCTCGAGCACCTGCGTGAGCCAGTGGATGTCGACAACAACCCCGTGACCTTCTGGCACGAGCTGCCCCCGCACCGGCCAGGAACCGCTGCCGACATCGCGCCGCTCCTGCGGCGTGTCCACGAACTTGCCGTTCCTGAATTCCTGTTGGGCCAGCTTGACCCGTTCGTTCGGCTGGCCGTCAGGATCGACGGGGCCGCCACCCTCGACAACACGCAGCGGCAGTGGCTGCGCGACCGCTTGGCAGATCTTCAAGCGGCGTGGCTGAGCCTCCCGCCCGGCCTGCCTGCGAGCGTCATTCACGGTGATGCGTGGGGCGGCAACGCGGCGGTCACACCGACCACCACCTACCTGCTCGACTTCGAACGAACCTCCCTCGGGCCTCCCGAGTGGGACCTGACGGCTACCGCCGTCGGCTACGGCACCTTCGGCACCGTTTCGGACAGCGAGTACACCGCCTTCTGCGAGGCGTACGGTGCCGACGTGATGACCTGGGCTGGCTACCCGGTGCTGCGGAGTATCCGTGAGCTCCGGGTCACCTGCTTCGCTCTCCAGCACGCGGCGGCCGATCCGGCTCGACACCGGGCGGAAGCTCACTACCGTCTCTCGTGCCTGCAAGGGCAGAACGGTCCACGCCCCTGGGGCTGGACAGCTGTCAGCTGAGATGTCGATCAGAGAGACGAGCCCGACCGTGATGACTGCACCCGGGATCCGCAGCGATGTCCCCGGATCCTTCGCTTGGGTGTCTTCCACGACCGTCACCCCAAGCTCATCCAGCATGTCCTCGATGCGCTGCCGCGACTAACGGATCGGCAAGGGCCTGACCACCGCTCAGGCCAAGCTCGTGCTCAAGGAGCTGAGCGGCCACCGCCTGCACCCCTCTATGTCCTCGCGCTGATGCTCGGCATGCGCCGGGGCGAGCTGCTTGGCCTTCGCTGGGGGCTCCGTCGAGCTGGAGCGCGGCACCGTCACGGTGAGCACCAACCTCCAGTGAGTCGACGGCGAGCTGTGGCTCGTCCTGCCCAAGACGCTGTCCTCCGAGCGCACCCTGCCGCTGCCCGCGCCGGTCCGCGCCGCCCTTGCGGACCACCGGGAGCGTCAGGCGTCGAGCGGGCCACCGCCGGCATGGACTGGCAGGAGAACGACCTCGTCTTCCCGTCCCGGATCGGCACCCCGTACGAGCCGGACAACCTGCGCCGCAGCTGGCACGCGGTCCGCGGTCGCCTCGGCCTGGACGACCTCCGCTTCCACGACCTCCGCCACACCTGCATCACCCTGCTGCTCGACCTGGGTGTGCCCCCGCACATCGTCCGGGAGATCGCCGGCCACAGCGACGTCGGCGTGACCATGAAGGTCTACGCGCACGCCTCCCTCGCCGAGCGCCTCAAGGCCCTGAGCCACCTCGGGGAGGCGCTCTCCTAGCCTCGCGCCCTGGCTCATCAGTTCGTCCGGTGCCCGGCAAGACCCAGGTCTTGCCGGGCACCGGTGTCTTACGCGGTTGGTAGTTTGCGGCCTGCCCTCGGAACGGGGGTGCTCATCGCTCTGGAGAGGGGTCGACACGTGGGAGCCAAGACCGGGCTGCTGGTCTACAGGGATACGGCTTCGGCCGACCCGCTGCGGTTGCCGGCGGAAGCGGATCCGGAGCGGACGGCGGAGCTGGTCGGCCGTCTTTACCCCGGGTGGGAGCTCGCGGAGTCGGCCGGGTGCGAGCTCGGCGATGCGACATACCCGCCCGACGGGACTGCGTATCTCGGCAGCTTCCCCGGGGTCGACATCGTCTGCGATCAGCACTGGGTGGGCGACTACCCCTCGCGGCTGCCGCAGCACCTGATCGACGCGAGCGCGGGACGCCGCCTGGTCGTGCACTGGATGCACAGCGTGGTGGACTTCCTGGCCTTCGCGGTCTGGGAGGACGGGCAGCTGGTCCGCTCGCTCAGCGTCTCGCCGGACAGCGGGGTGATGGAGAACATCGGCGAGCCGCTGCCGTTCGAGGCGCCCTTCTGGGCCGGTGAGCACCCGGTGGAGCCGGTTCCCGGCTGGCCGGCCAAGGGGCCGTACCCGCTGCCGTTCCACCCCCTCGACCTGGGAGAGGAGGCCCTGCGGTTCTTCTTCGGCTTCGTGCTGGAGGGCATGCCGGAGCCAGAGGACATGGATCCCTACGAGGTGGTCCTCCAGGGCTTCCGTCTCGCCGATCCCGACGGGCCGACTCCGGAGGAGAAGGAAGCCGCGATGCGGGCCGTCACCAGCCGGATGGGGCCACCCCGGATCTTCACGTACGGCCCTGATGGCACCATGGTCGAAGTCGAGGGACTGTGATGGGCGTCACGCCGCCTCGATCTCCGGGCAGTCCGGTCGGGCTGCCCGGATTCGCCGCGATTCGGAGCCGATTGGCCTCGGTGCCGGCGTCAGCGGGCACGAAAATGCCCCCGAAGCGAGCTGCTTCGGGGGCATCGTGCCTTTTCAGGCGGCTGTGGCCAGGGCCGGGGTCGAACCGGCGACCTTCCGCTTTTCAGGCGGACGCTCGTACCAACTGAGCTACCTGGCCGTACTACACCGTCTCTTGCGAGACGAGCGATCCCGACGGGACTTGAACCCGCGACCTCCACCTTGACAGGGTGGCGAGCTAACCAACTGCTCCACGGGACCTGGTGTGGAATTTCTCCACAGTAGGTCTTGCGGCACTGCACTTTACTACGGGTACTACGGTACTGCGTGCCCCCAACGGGATTCGAACCCGTGCTACCGCCTTGAAAGGGCGGCGTCCTGGGCCACTAGACGATGAGGGCTTGCGGCCTGTCCCGCCGTTTCCGGCGTTCGGGGACGTCGAGAAGCATATGGGATGGCGAGCCGAACGCCAAAACGGGTTTCGGCCGACCGGGCGGGTGCCGGTGGGTGGTGGTCTTCAGGAGGTGTTCAGGACCAGCCGAGCTCGTCGAGTTCGTGGTCGTCGAACCCGAAGTGGTGGGCGACCTCGTGGATGACGGTGGTGCGGACCTCGGCCACCACCTGCTCGCGGGTCTCGCAGTGCCGCAGGGTCGGACCCAGGTAGACGATGATCCGGTCGGGGAGGACGCCGGCGTACCACTCACCGCGTTCCGTGAGGGGGGTGCCCTCGTAGAGCCCGAGGAGTTCGGGGTCGGCGGGGTCGGGTTCGTCCTCGACGAAGACGGCGACGTTGTCCATCATGGCCGCGAGCTGCGGGGGAATCTGGTCGAGGGCGTCGCTGACCAGCGTCTCGAACTCTTCCCGGGTCATCTCCACCGGATCATTGTCGGGTCTGGGGTGACGGTGTGCCAGGCGGTCGGGGCCGGTGTTTCATGGGCCTATGACGACATCGGACGGCGCGGCGAGCGGCGCGGCGGGGAGCGCGGTGGGCGGCACGCTGCGGGTGGAGCCCGCGCCGGCCGTGCCGCGGCGGCCACCGGTGCTGCGGGGGCAGGGCCCGGCCGTGGCGGTGGTGGCGCTGGGCGGGGCGATCGGGGCGTCGGCCCGGTACGGGGCCGGGCTGCTCCGGCCGGACGCGCCGACGGCGTTTCCGTGGACCACGCTGGTGGTGAACGTGGTGGGCTGCGCGGTGATCGGGGTCTTCCTGGTGGCGATCACCGAGGGGCGGCCGGCGCATCCGCTGCTGCGGCCGTTCTTCGGGACGGGCGTGCTGGGCGGGTTCACCACGTTCTCGACGTACGCGGTGGACACCCGGCGGCTGCTGGTGGAGGGCCGGCCCGGGGTCGGGCTGGCCTGTCTGGGGCTGACACCGGTGGCGGCGCTGGCCGCGGTCTGGGCGGCGGCCGGGCTGACGCGGCGTCTGATCCTGCGTGGGGCGAGGGAGAAGCGATGACCAGGCTGACCGGGCCCGCGCTGCGGCTGACCGTGCTGGTCGGCGAGAACGACCGCTGGCGCCACCGCCCGCTGTACAGCGAGATCGTGCACCGAGCCCGGGCCGCAGGGTTGGCGGGGGCGAGCGTTTTCCGGGGGATCGAGGGGTTCGGGGCGTCGTCGCTGGTGCACACGGCGCGGCTGCTGTCGATGAGCGAGGACCTGCCGGTGGCGGTGGTGGTCGTGGACACCGAGGAGCGGGTGCGGGCCTTCCTGCCGGAGCTGGACGAGCTGGTGGCGGAGGGGCTGGTGGTGCTCGATCCGTGCGAGGTGATCCGGTACGTGGGGCGGGGCCGGTCCGACGAGGGCACGGCGTCAGGGGCGGAGGCCGCGGAGTGAACTGGCTGCTGGTGCTGGCCGGGGCGGTGGTCGGCGCGCCGCTGCGCTACCTGACCGACCGGGCGGTGCAGTCCCGGCACGACTCGGTCTTCCCGTGGGGGACCTTCGCCGTGAACGCGGTCGGCTGCGTGGTGCTCGGGCTGGTGACCGGGGCGGTGGCGGCCGGCGCGGCGTCCTCGCAGGTCCAACTGCTGCTCGGGACGGGGTTCTGCGGGGCGCTGACCACGTACTCGACCTTCTCGTACGAGACGTTGCGGCTGGCCGAGAGCGGGGCCGGGCGGTACGCGATGGCCAATGCGGCGGGCAGCGTTGCGGTGGGGCTGGCGGCGGTCTACGCGGGGGCGGGGCTGGCCTCGGCGCTCTGGGGCTGAGTGGCGCCGCCCGGTTCCGGGCCGGGAGGGTGCGGGGGGTCTGCGGGGCGCCCCGCCCGGCGGTTCCGTGCCCGGCGCGGTGCCGGTTCCGGCGGGTCCGGGGGTCTGCGGGTCCGGGCGGCGTGGAGGGCTTCGTGCCGCCGGAATGGCGTCGGCCGGATGGCCCCCGGGTGCTTCCCGGCGGGGTGCCCGTGTCCCGCTGCCTCGGGCGCGCGTTGGGCACCGGAAGTGCCGGGCGCGGTAGGGCGGCCGGCGGGTGGCCCGGGTGGGGCGGCGGGAGAGGGATCGCGGTGGCGGCAATGCGTGCGGTGCGTGCGGTGGCTTCGGTGCGTTCGGTCCGTGCGGTGCGCAAGGTGGGTGCGGTGCGTGCGGTGCGTGCGGTGCGCGAGGTGGGCGCCCGGGAGGACCGTCCCGCGGTGGTGCGGGCGGTCGCGGTCCGGGAGGCCGAGCCGCGGCCGGTGGCCGTGCGCAACGGTGTGGTCCGGGCGGCGGCGGTGCTGGCGGTGGCCGGTCTCGGCCTGACCGGCTGCATGTCGGTGGGGCCTGCGGCGGACGAGAAGCACGGCGCAGTGCCGGTCGGCCAGGCCGGGACGCCGGGCAAGTCCGCGGGCGGCGGGTCGGCCGCGCCGAGCGGCGGCGCCCACCAGGGTGGTGCGTCCGGGCGACCGGAGCGCACGGGGGGCGCGCAGACGGAGAGCGCGCCGGGGACGGGCCTGACCTCCGCGCCGGGTGCGGCGTCCCCCGGCGCGAACGGCGTGAACGGCGCGCCCGACGGCGCGGGGGCACTGCCGGACGCGGCACTCGGTGAGGTCGCCCCCGGCGCGAACGGGGCTGCTGGGGGCGTGAGCGACGGCACCGCACCCCAACCGCGTGGCGGCTCGTCGGGCGGCGGGGCGGCCGGTGGCGCCGGTGCCAGTGGCGGCACCGGCGGCGCCGGCGGGTCCGGGGGGTCCGGCGGGTCCGGCTCGAGTGCCGGCACGGCCGGCGGTGCGGGCGCGGGGCACTCCGGCGGTGGCGCGGCCACCAGCCCGGCGGCGAGCCCGACCGGGCTGCCGTCCGGCACTCCCGATCCCGGTCACACCACGCCCGCCGCGACCGTCCCGCCGACCACGGAACCCTCCCCCACAAGCTCCGGATCTTCGGCCCCGAGCCCGGGCGCGGGCGGGCATTAGCAGCCTGGCCAGCGCATTTGCCTCCGATCCCTAGGCTCGTCTATGGTGGTAGATCGTTCGTTTGATTCATTTGACTGGCGCCCTATTCCCATCTGGCGCCCTTGGCGCGTTCCGGCGATCCGTGGCTGACCGCATAGAGGCGGTTGTGAAACAGAACCCCGGACTTTGGCGCGTGCCACTTCCGGAAGGTTTTGCATGTCTCTCGTTGACGACGCCCGCTTCGCCATGCCCGCGAGCGAGTCCGCCGCCGATGTCACCACCCTCGACGCCGAGCTGATCGAGGTCACCACCGACGCCGCCGAGGCCGTCGCCGAGGCCGCCGACTCCGCCGAGATCGCCGCCGACGACGTCGCGGACGAGGCCGAGCACGTCGAGCCCACCATCACCTTCGGCGACCTGGGCCTGCACGACGACGTCGTGCGCGCCCTCGCCAAGCGTGGCGTCACCACCCCGTTCCCGATCCAGGCCGCGACCATCCCGGACGCCCTGGCCGGCAAGGACGTGCTGGGCCGTGGGCGCACCGGCTCCGGCAAGACCCTCAGCTTCGGCCTGCCGCTGCTGACCCGCCTCGCCGACGGCGAGCGCACCAAGCCCAAGCACCCGCGCGGCCTGATCCTGGTCCCGACCCGCGAGCTGGCCATGCAGGTGGCCGACGCCCTGGAGCCGTTCGGCTCGGTGCTCGGCCTCAAGCTCAAGGTCGTCTGCGGCGGCACCTCGATGTCGAACCAGATCTACGCGCTGGAGCGCGGCGTCGACGTCCTGGTCGCCACCCCCGGCCGTCTGCGTGACCTGCTGAACCGCGGGAGCGCCAAGCTGGCCGACGTCCAGACCGTCGTGCTCGACGAGGCCGACCAGATGGCCGACATGGGCTTCCTGCCCGAGGTCACCGAGATCCTCGACCAGGTGCCGGCCGGCGGCCAGCGCCTGCTGTTCTCCGCCACCCTGGAGAACGAGATCGACACCCTGGTCAAGCGCTACCTGAAGAACCCGGTCACCCACGAGGTCGACCCGTCGGCCGGCGCGGTCACCACCATGACCCACCACATCCTCGTGGTGAAGCCCAAGGACAAGGCGCCGATCACCAACGCGATCGCCGCCCGCAAGGGCCGCACGATCATCTTCGTCCGCACCCAGATGGGCGCCGACCGCGTCGCCGAGCAGCTCATCGAGGCCGGCGTGAAGGCCGACGCGCTGCACGGCGGTATGACCCAGGGCGCCCGCACCCGCGTCCTCGGCGACTTCAAGGACGGCTACGTCAACGTCGTGGTCGCCACCGACGTCGCCGCCCGTGGCATCCACGTCGACGGCATCGACCTGGTCCTGAACGTGGACCCGGCCGGTGACCACAAGGACTACCTGCACCGCTCCGGCCGCACCGCGCGTGCCGGCCGCTCCGGCGCCGTTGTCACCCTGGTGCTGCCGCACCAGCGCCGTGGCGTGTTCCGTCTGATGGAGGACGCGGGCGTGGACGCCTCGCGCCACATCCTCGACCACGCCTTCGACGCCGAGGTCGCCAAGATCACCGGCGCCCGCTCGCTGATCGAGGTCCAGGCCGAGAGCGCGGCCGGCATCGCCGGTGCCGCCGAGCGCGAGCTCGCCGACATGACCCGCCAGCTGGAGCGCGCGCAGCGCCGCGCCACCGAGCTGCGCGAGGAGGCCGACCGCCTGGCCGCCCGGGCCGCTCGCGAGCGGGCCGAGCTGGGCATCGAGGACGAGGCGCCGGCCGCCGAGGCCGACTCCGCCGAGGCTTCGGAGACCGCCGTCGAGACCGCCGCCCCGGTGGCCGAGGAGCGCACCCCGTCGTACCGCGAGGCGCGCACCGAGCGTCCCGAGCGCACCGAGCGCCCGGCGTTCGGCCGTGACCGTGACGACCGCGGTGGCCGTTCGGGTGGCTTCAACCGTGACCGTGACGACCGCGGTGGCCGCTCCGGTGGCTTCAACCGTGACGACCGCGGCGGCCGTTCCGGTGGCTTCGGTGACCGTGACAACCGTGGCGGCGGCTTCAACCGTGACCGTGACGACCGCGGTGGCCGCTCCGGTGGCTTCAACCGTGACGACCGCGGTGGCCGTTCGGGTGGCTTCGGTGACCGTGACAACCGCGGCGGTGGCTTCAACCGTGACCGCGACGACCGTGGCGGCCGTTCCTTCGGTGACCGTGACAACCGCGGCGGTGGCTTCAACCGTGACCGCGACGACCGCGGTGGCCGTTCCTTCGGTGACCGTGACAACCGCGGCGGTGGCTTCAACCGTGACCGCGACGACCGCGGCGGCCGCTCCGGTGGCTTCGGCGACCGTCCGGCCCGCTCCTTCGGTGACCGTCCGGCCTTCGGCCGTGACCGTGACGAGCGCGGCAGCAGCAGCCGTCCGTTCTCGCGCCGCGACGACCACCGCTCCGGTGGCCGCCCGCAGGCCTCCGGTGGCTTCAACCGTGACCGTGACGACCGCGGCGGCCGCTCCGGTGGCTTCAACTCCGGTGGCTTCAACCGCGACGACCGCAAGCCGCGCTGGAAGAACTGACACCGGCTGATGCCGGTTGACGCCGGCTGACGTCACTTCGGGCCCGCTCCACTTCGGTGGGGCGGGCCCGTTGTCGTTCTCCCGCGGGCTGTTGTTCTGCTGGTGAGAATAACCTGTGGCGCGTGGGCGGCCGGGTCCCGTACGGTCGCGGACATGAGCAGCAGACTGCATCACGTGGCGGCGGTGAACGAGGAGATCGCCGAACGGGGGAGCTACCGGGCAGCCGGGGGCGAGCTCGTACAGGTGTCGGAGCGACTGGCCGTGGCCAGGGAGGGGACGGTGTCGTACACGCCGGAGGCGCTGGACGCGCTGGTGCGGGCCGGCGCGCCCGGGCCGGGTCCGGGCACCGGGGCGATCGAGGTGACGGCCGAGGGCAGCATCCAGGCGGCCCGGCGGCTGGTCGGGGCCGGGGGTGGCCGGGTGGGGGTGCTCAACTTCGCCTCCGCACGTAACCCGGGCGGCGGCTACCTGCGTGGCGCCCGCGCCCAGGAGGAGGACCTCTGCCGCAGCGCCCTGCTGTACACCTGCCTGCTGGAAGCACCGGACTACTACGAGGCGCACCGCGCCTCCAGTGACCTGCGCTACAGCCACCGGGTGATCGTCTCGCCCGACGTGCCGGTGATCCGGGGCGCGCAGGGGGAGCTGCTGGCACAGCCGTACCCGGTGACGTTCCTGACCTCGCCGGCGCCCAACGCGGGCCAGTTGGAGCGGCGTTCGGCCGGCACGGACGTCCGGGGCGTGCTCGCCGAGCGGGCCGTCCGGGTCCTCGCAGCGGCGGCCCGGCACGAGATACGCACGCTGGTGCTGGGGGCGTGGGGCTGCGGAGTGTTCGGCAACGACCCGGCCCAGGTGGCCGAGGCCTTCGAGGGGGCGCTGGCGCAGTACGGCGCGGCGTTCGAGCGGGTGGTGTTCGCGGTCTGGGACCGCACGCCCGTCTCGGCGAACCGGGCCGCTTTCGAGGCCCGGTTCGGCGCGGCCGTCGGCTGACGGCGGCGGCCTGCAGCAGCGGCCGTCAGCCCTCGGGTGGTGGGGGCGAGGTCACGTGGGGCCTCGCGTGCGGTCGGCTCGTGCGTGCCGTCGGCCGCTGCGCACTGCCGGCCCTCCGCGCTGCCGGCTCTTGTGTGCCGTCAGCTCTTGCGTGCTGCCAAGGTGGTCGCGGCGGTCGAGGCGGCGGCGACCACGCCGGTGACGGCGAAGACGGACGGCCAGGCGCCGATCTTCTTCGCCAGCGGGTGCGAGCCGCCGAAAGCCGCCACGTACAGGCCGGTCAGCGCGGCCGCGGTGGCCGTGCCCGAGCGGCGGTGCCACTGCGTGGCGGCGCCGGCCCCGGCGACCGCCAGCACCGCGCCGCCCAGCTCGCGCCGGCCGGTCCAGCGGGCGACGCCGTAGCCGCCGACCAGGCCGCTCGCCGCGGTGAGCGCCGCGGGCGCCGCGGCCGAGAGCACGTTCGGGATCTTCGCCATCGTCGACTCCACTCTGCAGACCTCCGGAGGTTCCGGACCTCGCGGGCCCCGCCGAACTCCACGGACGCCCTGAACTCCTCCGACCTTCCAACCTCCCGACCATAACCCGGCCGTCGAAACGGCTCGCCGGGCGGTCCTGCGTGCGATCCGGCGGCCGGGCCTGGTGGGGCCGGCGGTTCAGCGGAACGCCTCCTCGAAGGGGCGCGCCGCGGCAGTCCGGGAGAGGTGGTGCGCGGCCTCGGCCGGGGTGAGCACCCGCTCCAGCCGGAGCTCCCCCGGGACCTGCTGGATGAACCGGCCGGCCGCCCAGCTCCGCTCGTACGGCTGCGGGTCCAGCACCAGGGTGCGGACGCCGTCCACCACCGGGATGTCGCTGGGAGTGCCCTCGTTCCAGATCCACGAACCGTCCGGCGCGACCAGGTTGAACGCGCCCAGTGCGGTGACCCGGCGGCCGTCCACCTCCTCGGTCCGGGTGAGCGCGACCACCTCCGGGTCGGGCCGGGTGCCGGGCAGGTGGCCGCCGCCGATCAGCAGGTCGGCGAGGAGCGTGTGCAGCTGGAAGTTGTCGGTCAGGCCGTCCATCCGGACCAGATAGCCGGTGCCGGTCGGGCGGTCCAGCACCAGCAGCGGCTCGTCGTCGAACGTCTTCATCAGGTACAGCAGGCCCTTGAGGTCGTGCTGCCCCTCGCCGTACCGCTCGATCAGCTCGACCAGCACGTCGGTCACGCCGGAGGCCCGGGCCGAGGTGCGGACGGCGGCGTGCGTGTACACCGCGAACGAGGCCATCTGCCACAGGTGCAGCGTCCACCAGCCGATGACCGCCCGGTGGGCGGGCCAGGCGTCCGGGTCCTCCGGGTCGGCGATCCGGGCATGCGCCTGCCCCGGGTCGTCCGCGTCCGGATCGGGCAGCTCGCCGCCGCCCGTCTCCTTCCAGCGCTCGATCAGCAGCAGCGCCCCGCTCAACGCCCCGCGCAGACCGGCCAGCACCTGGCCGGCACAGGCCACCGGATCGGAGCCGCGCTCCACGCAGGCGCCCACCATCATCGCCAGGTGGGACCGCTCGAACGGCGGGAAGTCCGGCAGCAGGGCGGCCAGCCGCGGGCCCACCGCGGCGGACTCGCGCTCCCCGGCCGGGCCGAGCAGCCCGCGCACCGCGCGGAACGCGGCGTCGATGTGCTCGATGTCGGTTGCCTGGACTGCCGCCTCCAGATCGGCGATCGCGCCGAGGAGGGCCGGCGGCTGACGGTCTGACGGATCCGCGGACCCGCCGTGCGAGGGAATTCGGTCGGACACCATTCGCCGCAGCATAGGCGGCCGCCCTGACGGTCCGTCCGGCCGGGGTGCGGCGGGCGGGCCGTCGGTCGGGCCGTCGGTCGGGTCGTCGGGGTGGGGTGTGCGGACGGGATGCGCGTCGGGTGAAGGGGGAAGAGGTGGAGGGCGAGGGGGAAGGGGAGCGGCTTTCCGCGTCCGAGTGTCGGAAATCGCCCGCACGGGCCCGCCAGTGTCCCGCATACTCGCGCGGGTGACCGCGACCCGTACCCTGCCGGCCCCCTCCGTGGCCGTGGCGGAACCCGCTCTGCGGGTGTCCCCGCTCGAACTCTTCCTCGATCTCGTCTTCGTCTTCACCGTCACCCAGCTCACCGGGAGCCTGGCCCACCACCTCACCGTCGGGGGGCTCGCCCAGGTGGTGGTGATGCTGGCGGTCATCTGGTGGATGTACGACGCGTTCATCTGGCTGACCAACGCGATGCCGCCCAGCAGTCACGGCCGCCGCGGCCTGCTGCTGCTCGCCATGGCCGGCTTCCTGCTGATCTCGCTCTCCGTCCCGCACGCCTTCGAGGGCAGCGGCGTCGTCTTCGGCTGGGCGTACCTGCTGGTGGTCGCCGTGCACACCGGCATGTTCGCCGTCTCCGGCGTGGCGCTCGGCCCGGTACTGCGGATGGGCGGGCTCAACCTGGTGAACACCGGCCTGGTGGTGGCCGGTGGCTACTTCACCGGTACCGCCCAACTCGCCTTCTGGGCCGCCGCCTTCGCCCTGCAGTTCGCGATACCGCGGCTGGTCGACCTGCCGCAGTTCCTGCTCCGCTCCGACCACTTCGTCGAACGCCACGGGCTGGTCGTGATCATCGCGTTCGGGGAGTCGGTGATCGCCATCGGCGTCGGCGCCGGCACCGCCGACCTCAGCGCCGCCGTGATCGCCGTGGCCGTGCTCAGCCTCAGCGTCTGCGTGGGCCTCTGGTGGGCCTACTTCGGCCACGACGACGACGCCCGCGCCGACCACCACATGGCCGCGCTCCCCTCGGACCGCCGCAACCGGCTCGCGGTCAGCGTCTACAATCTCGGCCACTACGGCCTGCTGCTCGGCGTCCTGCTCTTCGCCGCCGGCGTGAAGTCCGCCGTCGCCCACCCCGGCGCGCCGATCACCCTGGGCCAGGCCGCCGCGCTGGCCGGCGGCGTCGCGCTCTTCCTCGCCGTCAACACCGCCGTCCGCCGCACCTTCGCGCTCACCCCGAACCTGCCCCGGCTCGCCGCGGCCGCCCTGCTGGTGGCGGTCGTCCCGCTGGGCACCGGCGTCTCCGCCCTGGCCGAGGTGGCGGCCACGGCGGGCGTGCTCGCGGCGGCCTTCGGGTACGAGGCCGTGCGGGCCGGCCGTACCGCGCAGGTCGCGACGACCGGGAGGCCTGTCGGCCCCCGGTGAGAGACTCGAACCGTGACTGACCACGTGATCACGGACGGCCTCTACCGGGTGCGCAACGTCGGCAGCGGCCTGCTGCTGGAGGTCGCCGACGGGAGCCGCCGCAGCGGCGCCAAGGTCCGGCTGGGCGCCGACGACGGCTCGGACGCCCAGCTCTGGCGCCTCACCGCCGTCCACCCCGGCGGCGCCCTCCACCACTTCGAGAACGTCGCCAGCGGCAAGCGCCTCGACGTCACCGGCGCCTCCCCCGACGACGGCGTACCGATCCAGCAGTGGTCCGCCAACGCCTTCGGCGCCCAGGAGTGGCTCCTCGAACACCACCTCGACGCCCCCGGCACCTACACCCTCACCAGCTTCATCAGCGGCAAGCCCCTCACCGCCACGACCCCCGGCAACCCCGTCGAACAGCGCGAGGAGACCGACTCCCCGACCCAGTGGTGGCGCCTGGAGCGGCAGGAGTAGGCCGGGGCCGCCGGCTAACCGGAGGTGACCGCAGTGAAGTGTTGGACATCCGCCGGCAGCGGGACGTGTAGGCGCCAGGTCACCGCCATGGGGCGGTTGCCCTCGTGGGAGACGTAATCGGCTGGACCGAGCAGGACATAGGGGGACGGGCGGCCGATCTCATTCTCGTTGTCCTGCCGAACAAACAGCAGCACGTTGCTTCCCTCTTGTCGGTGGTTCTGGTAGCGAAGTCCTGCCTTTGAGTTTGCCGAGGTGTGGTTCTGAGATTCCCAGTGGAACAGCTCCTCGCTCAGAGCAAAGTCCCGGTACCGGGTGTTCTGAGAGAATTTCTTCTCGTCCTTCCTGATGGTGACCATCAGTGCATCCGTCCGAGAGGCCGAACTCCAAGCAACTCCGCCTTGGGATGTCGACGGCTTGTTCTTGTCGAGCGTCGCCCATTTCAGGGCAGCGAGGAGCTCGGGCCTGCTGTAGTGCGCGTGGATAGCCAGGGGCTGTTGGGAGAGCAGGCCAAGATCTGGGCTGAGTGGCCTGGGAGCGTGCGCCGCGTTGGCGAGGCCGTACGCGAAGACCTGGCGGAGCTCACTTCGTACGGCGTGGTGGGACCGAAGCGCCGCCAATCCCTGCGGGATGGAGCGAAAACCACCGCCACGTGGCCAGAGCGCGAAGAACAGCATCGTGGCGTACGTCTTCATTCGATCATTAAGGCTATCGAATGCGGGTGCATCATCGGCGACTAGTGCGGTGTATGCCTGAACGCGCTCCGGGTCGTCTACCTGCAGCAGGGTGGCTATCCGGTTGAGCAGGGCCTCGTCGCCCGGTAGCTCATCCCAGGTGGCGAGACCGGCTCGACGCAATACGCCGGTCCAGGAGTTCTGGCCGCGGTAGATCTCGTTGATGTGGCGGTGGCTCTCGGTGAGGTAGCTGCTCAGGGATGGCTCGCCTTGAGTCCGTACCTCCTGGGCAATGGTGTTGACATTTCCCTTGAGTTGCACCCTGATGTTTGTTAGGACGATGTCCTTCGACACCCGGTCGAGAACGATCTGGCAGCCCTCGGGAAGCAACGGGAAGTCATCGGCTAGGTTCTGAGTGAGGCTGTGCCGGGTGTATCCGGTGAGTGCGCGGAACCTATCCTCGAAACGAAACTCCTTGCGCTGATAGCCGATGAAGTCCAGTACGGTCAGGACGGGCTTGCCCTCAGCTCGGCGAAGGCCGCGTCCAAGCTGTTGAAGAAAGATGGTCGCGCTGGACGTCGGACGGAGGAGGAGAAGCGTGTCGACGTGGGGGATGTCCAAGCCTTCGTTGAACAGGTCAACCGAAAATAGCGCTTGAACCTCGCCGTTCTTTAGCTTGGCGAGTGCCGCCTCCCGCTCCTTGGTCGGGGTTTCTCCGGACAGTGCCAGCCCCTTGAGGCCGGCTTCACTGAAGACCTTGGCCATGTGCTCGGCATGGCGCACGGAGACACAGAATCCAAGCGCCCGCATGGCAAAGGGGTCATTTATCTTGTCGTGGACTGCGCTGAGGACCTGGACGGCCTGGGTATTGGTAGCGACCAGGGTGTCGGTCAGATCAGCACTGTCGTAGGCGCCCTGGCGCCATCGGACGTTGCGCAGGTCGGTGTTGTCGTGCACGCCGAAGTAGTGAAAGGGGCAGAGGAGGCCGTCCTCCAGCGCCTGCCAGAGCCGCAGCTCGGCGGCGATCCGGCCGTCAAAGTATTCGTCCTGCACTCGCTTGCCGTCCGCTCGCTCTGGTGTGGCGGTCAGGCCCAGCAACTCGCGAGGGGTGAAGTAATCGATGATCCTGCGATAGGTCTCGGCGGTCGCGTGGTGGAACTCGTCGATCACAATGATGTCAAAGTGGTCGGGCGCGAATGCGTCGAGACTGGCCTGCGAGGAGAGCGATTGAATGCTGGCGAAAACATGACGCCGCTGCTCGGGGCGCTCACCGCCGAGCAAGAGCTCGCCGAAGTTTCCGTCGGCTAGGACGTCGCGATAGGCCGCCATCGCCTGCTCAAGGATTTCACGCCGATGGGCAACGAAGAGGAGGGTCGGCGCGTCACTTCGCGCCGCGCTGAGCTGCTTGTGGTCGAACGCCGCGATGATCGTCTTCCCAGTGCCCGTAGCCGACACCAAAAGGTTGTGATGGTGGTCGTGAAGCTCGCGGGCGAGAGTCAGGCTCTCCAGCATCTCGCGTTGGTGAGGACGTGGCCGAAGCTCGACTTTGGCCAAGGAGAGTGTTCGGTCGCGGCCAGGAGCCCACGGGGCACCCGCGCCGGCGAGCGCGCGGTCGAGCTCGTCGGCGTCGCGATCGGGGTCGTAGCTCTTGAACTCCGGGTTGTTCCAGTAGGAATCGAAGGTCGCCTCGAACTTCCGCAGGAGGGCTGGTGTAGCGACGCTGGAGAGTCGGACGTTCCACTCCAGACCGTCGAGGAGAGCGGCCTTGGAGAGATTTGAGCTGCCGACGTAGGCCGTATCGAATCCGGTGGCTCGCCGGAACAGCCATGCCTTGGCGTGGAGACGGGTGCTGTGGAGCTCGTAGTTGATCTTCACTTCGGCGCCGAACTCGCGGACCAGCCGGTCGAGCGCCCGGCGTTCGGTGGCCCCCATGTAGGTGGTGGTGATGACCCGAAGTGGAACGCAGCGAAGTTTGGCCTGGCGAAGCCGCTCCTCGAGGACTCGCAGGCCGTGCCACTTCACAAAGGCGCACAGCAGGTCGACTCGGTCGGCGGTAGCGAGCTCGGCCCGGAGTTCGCTGCCGAGGTTCGGTTCTTCGGGGGCGTTGGTCAGCAACGCGCTTTCGGAAAGCGGAGCAAGCGGTCGGACCTGGTAGACACCAGGAGCCTCCTGCTCGACCACAGCAATCAGCTCACGGGGGCCGGGCTGGACGATGTCGGGCGGGGTGGGTCGGCCTGCAGTGGTGAGTGATGCCAGTACCCGGTTTGCCAAATCGACCCGCTGATCGGGTTTTGTGGCCTGCAGAGCATGCTCCACCTGAGCGCTGATGTACCTCGCGAGTACGAAAGGGGCGGACTCACGGTCAACGTCGCGATCGATGACACGGAGACCGGCCTTCTCAACGCTGGCGAGCCGCTTGACCAACTCGGTGGTCAGCACGGACTCGTAGAGGCCCGGGACGGTGTCAGGCTGGCGATCGGTTGAGTCGGACACTGACATCTCCTGACGCCCACGAAGCAGTTAGAGATCGTTCTAGCAGCATCCAGTGATAGAGCGCAGCTGAGTTCGCGGATCCAGGAATGGCATGTGGGGCGTGCGGATGCCAGGCGCGCCTGCCCTCCAGGGCACAGGCGTGGGCACGTGCGGCTGCGGGTGCAGAACTGAACCGGCTATGCCTCCGCTCCGCCCACCCCACGCACCTCAGTTATCGGCCCGAGGCCTTGAATCAGGCGGCGAGGTTGGCCCGGAGGGCGGTGAGGTCGGCTTCGGTGAGGCCGTGGGCCTGGAGGTAGGCGGGGACGGATCCGTGGTGGGTGCGGATCCAGGCGAGGGAGGAGGCGAGGAGCGGCGCGGAGATGGGGCGGGAGATGCGCTCGGTGCCGGTCTCGTCGAGGTAGGGGGTGGGGCCGTCGAGGAGGCCGAGGCCGGCGTTGGAGAGCAGGAAGTCGGCGGTGATCTCGGCGTCGGAGGCGCCCAGGAGGGACTGCACGACGGCGATGGTCAGGCCGGTGCGGTCCTTGCCGACGGCGCAGTGGACGACGGCCGGGACGCCTCCGGGGCTACCGAGCCGGCGGATGGCGGCGACCAGGGACGGGCCGGCGGTCTCGGCCATGAAGGGGTAGAGCTCGGCCTGGCCCTCGGGCCACGGGCGGTCGGTGTCCTCGCGGTTGGCCGGGAGGGTGGGGAGGTTGACCGCCTCGTGGTCGAGGCCGTGCCGCAGGTCGGGCCAGACCTCCAGCTCGAAGGGGCTGCGCAGGTCGATCACCAGGCGCAGGCCGAGCGCCTTGAGGCGCTGGGCGCCCTCGGGGGCGAGGGTGTGGAAGGAGCCGGAGCGGTAGAGCACCCCGGTGCGCAGGGTGCCGACGCCGCCGGCGTCGCGGAAGTTGCGCACGCCGGGGATGGCGAGGAAGGCGGACGGCAGGTCGGGTTCACGGTCCGGCAGGTCGTCGGTCATGGGCTCCACCGTACGGACAAACGGTCTGCCGGGGGAGGGAATCGGACCACCGGCGCGGGGAGGGCGGCCGGGTTCAGCGGCCGCCGGCGACGTCGAGGAACGCGCCCGTCATGTAGGAGGAGGCCGGCGAGAGCAGGAAGAGGATCGACTCGGCGACCTCCTCCGGCTGCCCGCCGCGCCGCATCGGCAGGCCGGGGGCGACCCGGTCGACCCGGCCGGGCTCGCCGCCCAGGGCGTGGATGTCGGTGTGGATCAGGCCCGGGCGGACGGCGTTGACCCGGATGCCCTCGGCGGCGACCTCCAGGGCCAGCCCGCGGGTCATCGAGTCGACGGCGCCCTTGGCGGCCGCGTAGTCCACGTACTCGTTCGGCGAGCCGAGCCGGGAGGCGGCGGAGGAGACGTTGACGATCGCGCCGCCCGCCCCGCCGTGCCGGGTGGACATCCGGCGGACGGCCCGGCCGGCGCAGAGGAACGAGGAGGTGATGTTGGAGGCCCAGATCCGGTTCAGCCGGTCCTCGTCGATCTCCTCCAGCCGGCACTGCCGCTCCAGCGTGCCCGCGTTGTTCACCAGGGCGGTGAGCGGGCCGAGTTCGGCGTCCACGGTGGCGAACAGCCGATCCACCTCGGCGGTTCGGGTGACGTCCGCCCGGACGGCGACGGCCGTGCCGCCCTCGTCCCGGATCGCCGCGACCACGCCGGCCGCCGCGGCCTCGTCGGTCCGGTAGTTGACGCAGACGCGGTAGCCGCGCCGGCCGGCGAGCAGTGCGGTGGCGGCGCCGATGCCGCGACCGGCACCGGTGACGAGGACGACTTCGTTGCGGGCGGGGCCGGTCGAGTTGGTCATGGTCCGAACGGTATCTCCCGGGCCGGGGCGGGTCACCGGCCGGAGGCCGCCGCGCGCAGGGCCGCGATCTTCGGCGCCCGGCTCCTCGGCGAGTCCAGGCTGAACCCGCGTGCGTCGCCCAGCTGGTCGCGGACGAACGCCTCCGTCCGGGCCACCGCCTCGCGCAGCGCGTCGTCCGGCGGCACGAAGGACTGGAGGACGATCTCGCCCCGCTCGGTGTCGTACTCCCAGAAGCCGGTGATCCGGCCGCGGTCCAGCACGATGTGGGTCTGCGGGTCGGCCTCGCCGCCGAAGCTGCGCCCGGCCTTCCCGGCGGGCAGCGGCCGGGCCGCGTCGGCCGGGTCGACCAGCCGGGACAGGTCGCGGTGGAGCAGGTGGATGCCGTCGATGCCGGCCAGCAGCGTGTAGTGCGGCTCGGCCGGGACGGTGAACTCGGCGAACTCGTCGAGGAGTTCGGGCGGCATCAGCAGGCCCGGACCGGACGGGCCGGACGGCGCGCCGGGCAGCGCGACCAGCCCGGCCTCGGCGACCGCCCGCCTGGCGGTCGCGGCGGTGAACCCGGAGAACCAGCGGAAGTGCTGCAGGCCGGCCGGGCCGGCCCAGGAGAAGTAGCGCCGGGCCAGCTCCGCCGCGTCGCCGGCGACCGGCTGGTCCCAGCCGACGTAGCCGTAACGCTGCTGGTCCAGGCGGCCGTTGACCGGTACCCGGCGGATCCGGCCGCGCGACTGCATCAGCCCCAGCGCCAGCGGCAGGGTGGTCGACAGCCCGCGCTTCTTCCCGGCGTCGCCCAGCGGGCGGACGGCGTCGCCGACCGCCGCCCGGATCGCGGCCGGGTCCTGCGGCGTGCCGGGGGCGTCGGCCAGCGCGCGGCCGACGGCGAGGCAGAGCTTCTCCACCTCGTCCCGGCCCACCCCGAGATGCTTCCCGGCGGCGGCCAACTCGCCCTCGGGGGCGGCCGCCCCGGCCGCCAGGGCGAGCGCGAAGTCGGTGGCCGGCACCACGTAGGTGCAGCCGCGCGCCGACGGCAGCTCGTGCACGTCCAGCCGGGCGACGGCCGCGTCCACCGCCTCCCGGTCCAGCCCGGCCCGCGCGAACAGGCCCAGGTACGGCGCCGCGCCGCCCACCGAACGGGCCCAGCCGGTGGCGGTCAGGACCTCGGCGGCGGAGGCGCCGCGGTGCGCGCCGTCCAGCCACTGCCGGTGCGCCCACCAGGCCCGCAGCTTCTCGGTACCCGGGCCGGGGGACTGCTCGTCGTCGGGCTTCGCCATGGCGCCAGTATCGTGCCCGGGCCGCCGCCCCGGCCGGAATTCGCTCGCCCGGCGCGGCCCCCGCACGGCAGACTCCTCTGACAGCACCGAGACCAGGCCGCAGGGAGGCCCGCCCATGACCACCGCCCCCGGCACCGTCCTGCTCGCGGGCGTCGTCGGCTCGACCGCGTACGGCTTCGCCCACGCCGGCTCCGACATCGACCGGCTCGGCCTCTACGCGGCCCCCACCGAGGAGTTCCACGGCCTGCACCGCCCGGCGGAGTCGCACGTCACCACCGGGCCCGACGTGACGCTGCACGAGGCCGCCAAGTGGTGCCGCCTCGCCCTCACCTGCAACCCGACCGCCTCCGAACTGGCCTGGCTGCCGGACGGCCTGTACGAGGCACGCAGCCCGCTGGGCGAGGAGCTCATCGCGATCCGGGCGTCCTTCCTGAGCGCGAAGGCCGTCCGCAGCTCCTATCTCGGCTACGCCGACCAGCAGTTCCGCAAACTGCTCACCCGCGACACCACCGACCCGGCCACCCGCCGCCGGGCCGCCAAGCACGCCCGGCACCTGGTCCGCCTGGTCGAACAGGGCGTCCGGCTCCACGAGACCGGCGAGAACGTCGTCCGCCTCCCCGACCCCGAGCGCGTCCGCGAACTCGGCGAACGCATCGCCGACCACCCCGCCACCGCCGAACCCCTGCTCGCGGCCGCCGCCGAGCGCCTCGCCCGCCCCGGCGTCCTCCCCGCCGCCCCCGACCCCCGCCCCGCCGAGGCCTGGCTCCGCCGCGTCCGCGCCGCCCACTACACCCCGCCCGCCCCGCCCGCCCCTTGAGCCCCGGCGCGCCCCTGCAATCCACTGGCGGAGCCCTGGGCCACACCGGGTAGGATCGCGGTGGCCGGCTCCGCACGGGCGGGCCACGGGCCGCTAGCTCAATTGGCAGAGCTGCGGACTTTTAATCCGTAGGTTCAGGGTTCGAGCCCCTGGCGGCCCACGTGTGACGAGGGGGCTAAACCCCCTCTGACCAGCAGCGCAGCACCCCGGCTAATTCGAGTAGTCGGGGTGCTGCTGCGTTTGTGGGCCGTCTGCGTGAGCGGACTGCGAGTCAGTACCGGGTGCGGCAGCGGACGGGGCGTCCTTCGGTGACCGTGCCCGGGGGACCAGCGCTGCGGCGGCCTCAGCATGGGCGAGCGCGAGCTCCGGTAGGACGCCGGCGTAGATGTCGGCCGTGATGGTGATGGAGGAGTGGTGGCTGGACCCCGACGGATTCCTCATCCAGATCCGGCACTTCCTGATCCTGCGGATCCTCGGTGTGATCCCTAGCTCCTGCCTCACCGGCGCCGACCTGCTCCTGCCGCTGGCCAAGCTCGCGGAGGTCCGACACCCCGATGCGGCCAAGGCGTTTGCTCGCACCCACCCGCTGCCCGCCACCGGGCCCGACGATCGGGTGGACGATGACCGCACCCGCGCAGCTTGACCTTCTCATCACCGCCCTCCCGCTCCAGGGCCGCGTCGCTCTGGTCACTGGCGGAGCCACCGGGAGCGGTGCGGCGATCAGCCGAGCGCTGGCCGCTGCCGGAGCCTCCGTCGCCGTCAATCACCTCGCACGGATCGCCCAGGCCCGCGCCGTCCTCGGCGTCGTCCGCCGCGAAGGACGCCCCAGGATTGAGGTCAGCGCCGACCTTACCGAACCGAACGCGGTCGCCGCGCTCACCAACCAGGTCGAATCGGAGCTCGGCCCGATCGACATCCTGGTCAACAACGCCGGCGCCTACCCCCGCACGGCGTGGGACGAGCTCGGCGAGGAGGAGCGGGCCAGCGCGATCGAGTCGAACCTCACCATCCACTACCGCACGTGCCGCGCCGTCACTCCCGGAATGGCCGAGCGCCGCTGGGGCCGGATCATCAACATCGGCAGCGTCAACGCCCGCGCCGGACGCCCCGGCCTCACTGCCTACAGCACCGCCGAGGCCGGACTGATCGGCTTCACCAGGTCGCTGGCCAGGGAACTTGGCCCGGTCGGAATCTGCGTGAACACTGTCCTGCCCGGGGCCATCCAGGTCGAGGCGGAGAACGACCTGCCCGCTCATCACCGCGCCCGACCCGAGGACCAGATCCGCCGCCAGTGCGTTCAGCGCCGGGGCCGTCCCGAGGACGTCGCCCGCCGCAGCGACCTTCCTCGCCGGCCCGAGCGCGTCCTTCATCACCGGCCAGTCGTTGCACGTCGACGGCGGCTGGATCCTCCACTGACCGCCGGCACCGTCGAGACAGGAAGAGACCACATGCAGCACCGCGTCCGCGCCGTCCTCCTCACCCCGAACAACACCACGTTGCTGATCAAGCGCATCCGCCCCGGCATCGACCCGTACTGGGTGATCGTCGGCGGCAAGATCGAACCGACAGACGCCAGCCCCGAGGATGCCCTCCAGCGCGAGATCCGCGAGGAGATCGCCGGCGAGGCCCAGATCGTCAGCCTCCTCCACACCCTGGAGACCGACGAGGAGCGCCAGGACTTCTACCTCGCCACCATCGACAAGTGGAGCTTCGAGGACCGCACCGGCCCCGAGTTCAGCCAGGAAGGCCGAGGCGAGTACCTCCTGGAGGAGATCGCCCTCACCACTGAGGCCCTCGACGCGATCAACCTCCTGCCCCAGGCGTTCGCCACCGTTCTCCGTGGGGCTGTCGAGCGCGGCGAGGTACTCGCGACCAGGTAGCCCCAAAGCGACTGCGAGTGGGCCGGACGCCCGGTGGGTCCGACCTACTCGCAGCTCGGTCGCCGAGGCCAAACCGGCTGACAGGCTCGATAGGGTGCCTGGTAGGTGCGGGCGACGGCGCCCGTGGTCTGTGGCCGGGGTGGTGCGCGTGGGGTTCTCGTTCGGCGTCGAGGAACTGCAGCTGGTCGACGGGACGGTGGTTAATCCACCGGCGGACGGTATGACGGTGTTCATCGGTCCCAACAACAGCGGCAAGTCGGTGCTGCTGAGGGAGCTTGCCAACCTGATCGGTCACTACCCTGGGACGGCCAGCCCAGTGCGTTGGGTGAGCCGGGTGAGTCCCAGGGCCGAGGGGACGGCCGACGACGCGCCGCAACCCGTGGGATCGCGATCCGTGTCGATCTTTTAATCCGTAGGTTCAGGGTTCGAGCCCCTGGCGGCCCACCTGGAACGAGGGGCTTCACCCCTTGTGACCTGTAGCGCACCGCAGGGCCGTTCACCCACCGGGTGGACGGCCCTGCGCATGTCTCCCGCCGGCACGTCACATCCCTCGGCCGCTCCTGCCCCTCGCCCGGCCGGCCGGCGCGGCGCAGCGGAAGGCCCAGGCCGGAGGAGCCCGGCCTGGGCCTTGTGCGCTTCCCGCTCGGGCATCGGCGGGGGACCCGGTGCGCGACCACGGGGGCGGGTCGCGCACCGGGAGTCTGTCAGCCGGCGGCGCGGATCGGCTCGCCGGTGCGGTGCAGGTGGGTGAGGATCTCGCGGTAGGAGCGGACGATGCCGGTCTCGTAGTACGGGATGTCCTTCTCCTCGCAGAATTCCTTGGTGATCTGCGCGGCGCGGCCGAGCGCGGGGGTCGGCATGTTGGGGAAGAGGTGGTGCTCGATCTGGTAGTTGAGACCGCCCATGAGGACGTCGACGAGCACCCCGCCCCGGACGTTGCGGGAGGTCAGCACCTGGCGGCGGAGGAAGTCGAGCTTCATCTCGGGCGTCACCATCAGCATGCCCTTGTGGTTGGGGGCGAAGACGCAGCCGAGGCAGATCCCGAGCAGCGCCTGGTGGACGCCGAGGAAGGCGAGCGCCTTGCCGGCCGGGAGGGCGGCGAAGACCAGCCCGAAGTAGGCCGCGAAGTGGGCGACCAGCAGGGTGCCCTCCAGGTACGGGCGCTTCATCGTGGGGCTGCGGAGTGCGCGGAAGCTGTTGTAGCTGAGGTTCAGGCCCTCCAGCAGCAGCAGCGGGAAGAAGAGGTAGGCCTGCCGCGCCCCGATGAACCTGGCGAGCCCGCCGGCCTGGCTCGCCTGCCGCTTGGACCAGACCACGATGTCGGGGGCGACGTCCGGGTCGCGCTCCTCGTGGTTGGGGTTGGCGTGGTGGCGGGTGTGCTTGTTCATCCACCAGCCGTAGCTCATCCCCATCAGGAGGTTGGCGGCGAGGCGGCCGCCGATCTCGCTGTGGAGGCGCTGGTTGAACACCTGGCGGTGGGCCAGGTCGTGCGAGATGAGGCCGATCTGGGCGAAGACGAGGGACATCGCCGCGGCGAGCAGCAGTTGCAGCCAGGTGTCGCCCAGTGCGAACAGGGCCCACCAGCCGCCGAAGAACGCGGCAAGCACGAGACCGAAGCGCACGGTGTAGTAGACCGGGCGCCGGTCGAGCAGTCCCTCGGCGGCTATCCGGCGGCTCAGCTGGGCGAAATCGCTGCCGCCGGTCTCGGACCGGGGCGCGTTGCGCCGGAGGTCGGGGGCATCCGGCATCGTCGCGAACTCAGTGCTCATGACGAAGAGTCTGGTCGCCGGGGCGCACCGGGAGAACCGGTGAAACCCCACTTCTCAGGGGGGAGGAAACTCCCCCCTCCCCCATCCGGAACGCCCCGGCTCACGTACGCTGCGTAGCAGGAGACGTGGACCGACGAGGCGGGAGCGGGGAGCCGATGTGCCCGTGAGCAGTGCCCGATGGCCTCCGTGGCTGCGCTCCGAACTCGTTCCCTGGTTGTGCGCCGCCCTGGTGTCCGCGCGGCGCGGTGTGGCCGTCGCCCTGCTCTCCCAGCTCGCGGCCGTTCCGCTGCTCGCGCTCTCGCTCGCCTCGCTGCTGGTGCTCCCGCTGGGCATCGGCGTCCTCACCCTGCCGATCGTGCTGTTCGCCGTCCGGGGCGTGGCCGACCTGCACCGGCGGCTGCTCAGCACCTGGTGGGGGGTGGACATACCCAGCCCCTACCGGCCGCAGGAGGGGGAGGACTTCGAGCCGCTGGACGTGCCGAGCAGCGTGCGTTACTGCCGGCTGCTGCTGACCGACCTGTCGACCTGGCGGGACCTCCTCTGGCTCCTGATCGACGCCCCGGTCGGCCTGCTCTTCGGGCTGCTGCCCGGGTGGCTGATGATCTACGGGCTGCACGGCGTGGTGGCCACCCCGCTGTTCTGGCCACTGATGGACCCCACCTACGGGTACGGGCTGATCTGGCCCGTGCACAGCACCACGACGGCGGTACTCTCGTTCTTCCAGGGCCTGGGCATCATGTACCTCGGGTTCTGGTGCGCGGGACGCCTGCTGCGGGTGCACACCCGGATCAGCCAGAAGCTGCTCTCCCCGACGGCCAAGGCCTACCTCGCCCGGCGGGTGGCCGAGCTGACCGAGACCCGGTCGGCCGCGGTGGACGCGCAGGCCGCCGAGCTGCGGCGGATCGAACGCGACCTGCACGACGGCGCCCAGGCCCGGCTGGTGGCGATCGGGCTCAAACTCGGGCTGGCGGAGCAGCTGTTCCGCAAGAGCCCCGACACCGCGTACCGGATGCTGACCGACGCCCGTGAGGCCAGTGCCCAGGCCCTGGCCGACCTGCGCAACCTCGTCCGGGGGATCCACCCGCCGGTCCTGGCCGAACGCGGCCTCGACGGGGCCGTCCGGGCCCTCGCCCTCGACCTGCCCATCCCCGTCCAGGTCGACATCGACCTGCCCGGCCGGCCCGAGCCGCCGGTCGAGTCGGCCGGCTACTTCGCGCTCGCCGAGGCGCTCGCCAACGTGGCGAAGCACAGCGCCGCCACCTCGGCCTGGGTGCGGCTCGGCTATGCCGACGGGCGGCTGCGGCTGGTCGTCGGCGACGACGGGGGCGGTGGCGCGACCGTCCGCGAGGGCGGCGGGCTGCACGGCCTGCGCCGGCGTCTCGCCCCCTTCGACGGGACGCTCGACCTGGAGAGTCCGGTGGGTGGCCCCACCACAGTGACGATGGAGTTGCCATGCGTGTTGTGATCGCCGAGGACCTGGCGCTGCTGCGGGAGGGGATCACCCAGCTGCTCACCCTCAACGACTTCGAGGTGGTCGCGGCCGTGGACAACGGCCCGAGCCTGCTGGAGGCCCTGCTGGAGCACCGCCCCGACGTGGCGGTGGTCGACGTCCGGCTGCCGCCGACCTTCACCGACGAGGGGCTGCACGCGGTGGCCGAGGCCCGCCGGGAGCTGCCCGGGCTGCCCGTGCTGGTGCTGTCGCAGCACGTGGAGCACCTCTACGCCAAGGAGCTGCTCACCGACCAGCGGGGCGGCATCGGCTACCTGCTCAAGGACCGGGTCTTCGAGGTGAGCGAGTTCGTCGACGCGGTGCGGCGGGTGGCCGCGGGCGGGACGGCGATGGACACGTCGGTGATCTCGCAGCTGCTGGAGCGGAGCTCGGCGAAGGGGTCGATGCAGGCCCTCACCACCAGGGAGCGGGAGGTGCTGGCGCTGATGGCCGAGGGGCGCAGCAATGCGGCGGTGGCGCGGCAGCTCTGCATCACGGAGAAGTCCGTGAGCAAGCACACCAACAACATCTTCGGGAAGCTGGGGCTGGCGCAGTCGGGGGACGACAACCGGCGGGTGCTGGCGGTGCTCGCCCATCTCAACCTCTGAGACCGGGGGCCCGGGGCCTCGGACGGGGCCGGGAGGCCTGGGCTCCAGGGCGGGCGTCGGGGCGGGCGTCGGGGCGGGGCCGCGGAAGGCCCACGGCCCCCGCGGTCCGGGCCTCACGGGGGGAAGGCCGGGGCCGCGGAGGCCATGGGGGTTCGGGGGCTGGCGGTTCGGGGGCCGGCGGTTCGGGGGCCGGCGGTTCGGTGGTGCCGGCCGTTCGGTGGTGCCGGTGGTTCCGTGCCGACGGCGCCTCAGTGGTGCCGGCGGGCGGCTGCGGGCCGGGGCTTGCGGAGCCCGGGCGGGTCGGCGGGAGCCGGGAGGCGGGCGCGGAGCCGGTGGCCGGCGTCGCCACCGGTGCCGGGCGGCCCGGCGTGGTCCTGGAGGCGGTGCGCGGCGCGGGCGAGGCCCTGCTGGAGGGCGTCGGCGAACCCCGAGCCGATGAGGGCGTCCCAGACGAATGCGTCCTCGGGCAGGGCCGGGGGGTGGGGTGACGTCATGACGGCCTCCTGACCGATGGCCCATCGCTGGGAACGTCGTTGTCGTGGTCTCCGGGTTCGTTGCCGTGCTGCGGCCGCGGGCGGAGCGCCGGCGGCTTCATGCCTCGGGGAAGTCGTGCGGGGGGCGTACTGCGGGGGGCCGTACGGGCGGGGAAGGCGGTGCGGGGAAGGCGGTGCGGGGAAGGCGGTGCGGCGCGAGCGGTGCGGGGAGAGCGGTGCGACGGGCGGGATGACCGGCCCGGTGCGGCCGCCACACGGGGGATGATGGCGGAGGGCACCGGGCCGGAGTCTGTGGTGTCGCCCCCGGTCAGAACTCCAGCCGGATCGGCTCGCCGATGGCGCGCATGTGGCGCAGCGCCTCCCGGTGGGACGCGAGGAGCCCGGTCTGGTGGTAGGAGACTCCAAGCTCGGCGCAGTACCGCTCGGTGATGAGCTGCGCCTTGCGGAGGGCGGGGGTCGGCATGCTGGGGAAGAGGTGGTGCTCGATCTGGTAGTTGAGACCGCCCATGAGGACGTCGACGAACGGGCCGCCCCTGACGTTGCGGGAGGTCAGCACCTGCCGGCGGAGGAAGTCGAGCCGGTCCTCGCCGGTGACCATCGCCATGCCCTTGTGGTTGGGGGCGAAGACGGAGCCGAGGTAGATGCCGAACAGCGCCTGGTGGACGGCGATGAAGGCGACGGCCAGGCCCGGGGGCAGAAGCAGGAAGAGCCCGCCCAGGTAGAGCACGAAGTGGGCGACGAGCAGGGTGCCTTCGAGGACGGGCCGCTTCATGGTCGGCTTGTTGAGGGCACGGAAGCTGTTGAAGCTGAGGTTCGGGCCCTCCAGCATGAGCAGCGGGAAGAACAGCCGGGACTGGTGCCTGCCGACGAACCTGGGGAGCCCCTTGGCCGCGCGGGCCTGGCGCTCGGACCAGATCAGGATGTCGGGGGAGACGTCCGGGTCCTTCTCCTCGTGGTTGGGGTTGGCGTGGTGGCGGTTGTGCTTGTTCATCCACCAGCCGTAGCTCATGCCCATCAGGAAGTCGGCGACGAAGATGCCCCAGCCCTCACTCGCCCGGCGCGAGGTGAAGACCTGCTTGTGCGCCAGGTCGTGGGCCAGCAGGGCTATCTGGCCGAAGACCACGGACATGGCCGCGGCGACCAGCAGCTGCGCCCAGGAGTCGCCCACGGCGATCACCGCCGCGACACCGGCGACGAGGGAGAGTCCCACCAGCGTGAACCGCACCGAGTAGTAGAGCGGTCGCCGGTCCAGCAGTCCCGCTTCCGTGATCTGGCGGGACAGGCCGGCGAAGTCGCTGCCCGCCTCTCGGACTTCCGGCACGGGCGCTGGTGAGACCAGGGCTTCGAACGTCATGAACGCCAGTCTGCTCATGGGGAAGAGCTGCCGTAATCCCGTTAACGCCCCTATTCGGGGTGGGGAGGACCCCACTGTCGCGGCCGTCGGCGAATAGGGGTTGGGGGGTGGGGTGGCCCTGCCTAGGCTCGCGGAACGGGGGGATCGCGAAGCGGAGGAGTTGGCGTGAATCGCTTGCAGGACAAGGTAGTTGCCATCACGGGGGCCGCCCGGGGGCAGGGTCGCGGCCATGCGGTGCGCTGCGCCGAGGAGGGGGCCGACGTCATCGCCGTCGACCTGTGCGAGGACGTGGCGGCCACCGGCTACCCCGGCGCGACGCCGGAGGACCTGGCGGAGACGGTCCGGCTGGTGGAGAAGACGGGCCGCCGGGTGTTCGCCCGCCGGGCCGACGTGCGCGACGGCGCCGCCGTCCGGGCGGCGTTCGCCGACGGGGTGGCGGAGCTCGGCCGGCTCGATGCCGTGGTCGCGAACGCGGGCATCATCGCGATCGGCGCCGACCTCGGGGTGGACGCCTTCACGGAGAGCGTGGACATCGACCTCTCCGGGGCGCTCAACACGGTGCACGCCGCCCTGCCGCACCTCGGTGCCGGCGGTTCGGTGGTCGTGATCGGCTCGGTGGCGGGGCTGCTGCCCGGGCAGGGCGAGAACCCGGGGGGCCCGGGGATGGCGGGCTACATGTTCGCCAAGCGCTGTCTGGTGGACTACGTGAACACGCTGGCCGTGCAGCTCGGCCCGTCCGGCCGCCGGATCAACGCGGTGCACTCGTCCCTGGTCTCCACGCCGATGATCATGAACGAGCGGATGCACCGGGTGTTCCGCCCGGACCTCGACGCCCCGGGCCCGGAGGACGCCGTCCCGGTGTACGAGAGCCTGACCGCGCTGCCGGTCGGGTGCGTGGAGCCTTCCGACGTGACGCACGCGGTCGTCTATCTGCTCTCCGACGAGTCCCGCTATGTCACCGGGCTCCAGCTCAAGGTGGACGGCGGGCAGATCGTGAAGGCGGGCGCGGGCGCCTGAACGGGGGCCGGTGCGGGTGGGGCAGTTCCATCACTCCCCCCCCCCCCGCGGACGTGCCGGACCGGGCCGGGGCGCGGACGGGAAGCGGTGGGAATCGGGGTGCCCGAAAGGGCAGCCGCGCGGGGCCTTTCGGTGAGCGAAGGACATCCGTCCGCGAGGGTGGCCGGCCGGCGGCAGAACGGGCCGGCGGAAGGCGTTGTTCCCGCTTCGCCCGGTGCCGGGCGGGCGGATTCCGCACTGGCCGGATTGCCGACGGCGCGTCGTCCGGAATCCGGCCTGCCGACCCGCCCGGTCCGGCGCGACGGCAGGCCGGAACGGGTGGCGGCGGGCGGACCGTACGGCGGCGGTGGGCCGCGACGGTACCCCCGGGGCCCCCGGGCCGGGCCCGGTCGTTCCGGTCGTACGGGTGCGGTGACCGCGCCGCCCGTCGCGCCGGGCGCCGGGCGGCCAACCCGGACATATCGTCGGACGAGGGCCCCCGACCCCAGGCGCTCGGGTTCCGGAGCGACTTGCCAGGGCGTCGCGGCGGGAGGCAATCTGATGACGACGCACCGCAGTTGCCGGAGTCCCGGCTGCTGTCCGGCCCTGGACGCCTCTCCCCGGCGCCGGTGAACGGGCGTCGGCCTCACTGCTCTCCCGCCGGCCCGGTTCCGGGCGGGCGGTGGCGGCGGGCGAGGCGGGAGGGACCGCCGGCGTACTCGCGCCGGTGGCGTCGGAAGAGCAGAGCGACGCCCGGTGCACGCCGGTGCGAATGTGATCCGGACCTCGGCGTCGGCGGAGCGCCGCGGTACCGGTCGGCCCAGTGCCGAGCCTGCGCGGGGAAGACGGCCGGCGGGTCGGCGGCCCCGGTGGCGGGCCGCGTCGACCTTGTCGCATACCCGCTGTGGTCTAGGCCTCCTTGTGAGGCGGGTCACAGCATCTCCTCGCTGATCGGTGTAGAAACAATCACTGAGCGTGGCGGGGTGCGGGGTTCGGGTGGTGCCTGTCCGGGAGTGGCCGGGCGGGCGCGACCGAGTGGGTTTGGCGGGCGTGTTGCGCTGTGCCGGTGATCCTGGCCGCGAACCTGCGGGGAATGCGTGATTCGCTTAGGGGGAAAGCAATGTTTCTGGCCGATCGCTTAAAAGCGTTGGACACCCTGGATACCCTTCTCGCCGAAAGTGCCGAGGGAAACGGGACCGTGGCGTGGGTCAGCGGGGCGCTCGGCAGTGGGAAGACCGAGCTGCTGAACGTCTTCGCGGACCGGGCCGCCGATCGTGGCGCCCTGGTCCTGCGGGCGACCGGCGCCAAGGCGGAACAGGCTCTCCCGATGGGGGCGATGAGCCAGATCTTCCAGGACCCCGCGCTGCCCGACGAGATGGCCGACCGGGCTGCCGGCCTGCTCCAGGCGGCGTCCAGGCCCACCGGGGCCGACGAGCAGGCGGACGACCTGAGCCGCCGGCCGGTGCCGGGGACGCGTGAGCTGTGCGCGCTGATCCTGGAGCTGGCCGCGGACCGTCCGGTGGTCATCGGCATCGACGACGTGCACTTCGTCGACGCCGCCTCGCTCCAGGTCGTGCTCTACCTCCGGCGCCGGATCCACTCCGCCCGCGTCCTGCTGGTGCTGAACGAGTGGTCGCGGCCCAGGCCGGCCCGCCCGTTCTTCCAGGCCGAGATCACCAGGCTGCCGCACCACCGCATCCGCCTGGACCCGCTCTCCCGCGACGGTGTCCGGGAGCTGATCGCCCACTGGCTGGGCCAGGAGACCGCCGACCGGGTCGCCGGCTGGGTCTACCGGCTCAGCGGCGGCAACCCGATGCTGGCCGGCGCGCTGATCGAGGAATGCCGCGACCGCCAGGACGAGCTGGACGAGGACGGCTTCCGGGACGGGCCGCCGGGCTTCGGCTTCGACCAGGCCGTCCGCGCCATCCTGCACCGCTGGGAGCCCGCGCTCCTCGAAGTGGCCCAGGGGCAGGCCGTGTTGGGTGCCCACGCGTCGCCGGCGCTGATCGCCCGGCTGCTCGGGGTGATGCCGGAACGCGCCGCCGAGATGCTGGACATCCTCGGCCGCGCCGGGCTGCTCGGCCCCTCGGGCTTCCCGGCCCCGGTCGCCTCCGCCGTGCTCGGCAGCCTGGAGGCGGAGGACCGTTCCCAGCTGCACTCGCTCTGCGCCGAACTGCTCCACAAGCTGGGCTCCACCACCGCGGAGATCGCCCGCCACCTGCTCGCCGCCGACCGCGCGGCCGGCCGCTGGGCGATGGAGGTCCTGCGCGACGCCGCCGCCCAGGCACTCGCGGGCAACGACGCCGAGCACGCCACGGCCTGCCTCGAACTCGCCCTGGAGGCCTGCACCAACGACGACGAGCGGCTCGCCATCACGGCGATGCTGGCCCGGGCCGCCTGGCGGATCAACCCCGCGACGATCCTGCCCCACCTCGACACGCTCCGCAGCGCGGTGCGGGCCGGGTTCCTCACCGGGCGCGACGCCGTCAACGTGATCCGCTACCTGCTCTGGCAGGGCGACATCGAGGGCGCGGGCGAGGTCTTCCAGACCCTCAGCGCCGTCGGCGACCTGGACGACGCCCAGCTCGCGGCCGAACTCAGCCTCATCTTCATGGCGATGTGCGGTCCCTCGCAGGGCAGCCCGGTGCAGGAGCGGGGCGATACCACCGGCGACCCCGAACTCGGCGGATCCTTCGGCAACCCCTGGGCGCGCGCCACCTCGACCCTCACCGACGTGCTCCAGCGGGAGTCCTCCGACGCGGCCGTCGTCAGCGCCGAGTACATCCTGCAGAGCTGCCTGCTCAGCGACAGCACCCTGGAGATCATCGCCTTCGCCCTGCTCGCGCTGCAGTTCGCGGGGCGCCCCGACCTCGCCACCACCTGGTGCGACGGGCTGATCGACGAGGCGGTGCGCCGCCGGGCCAACACCTGGCAGGCGGTGCTCTGCAGCGTCCGGGCCGAGATCGCCTTCCGGCAGGGGGACCTGGCGATCGCCGAGGTCAAGGCGGAGGCGGCGTTCAGCCGGCTTCAGCCCAAGGGGTGGGGCGTCCTCATCGGGCTGCCCATCTCCACGATGGTGATGGTCAACACGGCGCTCAACCGCCACGAGAAGGCGGCGGAGCTGCTGAACCAGCTCGTGCCCGACGCCATGTTCGACACCGCCTTCGGAATGCTCTACCTCAGGGCCCGCGGCCACCACCACCTCGCGGTCGACCGGGCGCTCGCCGCGCTCAGCGACTTCCAGACCTGCGGGGAGAAGATGCAGCAGTGGAAGGCCGACGTGCCCTCGCTGCTGCCCTGGCGCAGCGACCTCGCCGAGGCCTACCTGCGTCTGGCCAGGCCCGAGGTGGCACGCGAGTTGATCGAGCGTCAGCTCGAACTGCCGGACGCCCAGGGGGCGGCCGTCCGCGGCAGCTCGCTGCGGGTCAGGGCCGCCGCCGAGGACGTCGGCCAGCGGCCCAGGACCCTGAAGAAGGCGGTCGACCTGCTCCAGAGCTCCGGCAACCGGCTCGAACTCGTCCGGGCGCTGGCCGACCTGAGCTCCGCCTACCACCGCCTCGGCGACTTCGGGCGGGCCCGGGCCACCGGGCGGCGCGCCGTCCAGGAGGCCAAGCTCTGCCACGTCGACGCCGTGCCGCCGCAGCTCCTCGGGGACCTGCCGGGCGACACCTTCGTGGCGGAGAAGGAGGAGTCGGAGGGCGTCAAGGACGCGGGGTCCACCGCGCTGAGCGACGCCGAGCGCCGGGTCGCGACGCTGGCCGCCGTCGGCCACAGCAACCGGGAGATCGCCCGCAAGCTCTACATCACCGTGAGCACGGTGGAGCAGCACCTCACCAGGATCTACCGAAAGCTCCAGGTGAGCCGGCGCGACGAACTCCTGGAAGGCCTCCAGCTGCGGCGGGAGCCGGACGAGCTGCTCGACGGCCGGGACGGGGCGCTGGGGCCGAACGGCCTGGCGGAGCGCGAGGCGTGAGAGGGAGAGGAGCCGTGCCGGGGGCCGCCTGACGGTGGCGGCCCCGGCACGGAGCACGGAGCCCGTCCCGGCACGGGCGAGACGGCCGGGAGGGCGGGCCGTCGTCAGGCGCCGGCGGTGCTGCGCGCGTGGGCGCGGGCACGGTCGGCGAGGATGCGGTTGACCTCGGCGGCGTGCGGGGCGAGGAAGAAGTGGCCGCCGTCGAAGACCGTCAGCTCGAACGGGCCGCTGGTGTGGTCGGCCCAGGAACGGGTCTCGTCCACGGTGACCTTCGGGTCCCTGTCCCCGACCAGGGCGTGGACCGGGCAGCTGAGGTCGGAGCCCGGGCGGTACTTGTACGTCTCCGCGGCGCGGTAGTCGCTGCGGATCGCGGGGAGGATCATCCGGAGCAGCTCCTCGTCCCCGAGCACTCCCGGCTCCGTGCCGCTGAGCTCCTTCAACTCCCGGACCAGGCCCTCGTCGTCACGCTGGTGCACGTACTCGTCGCGGTGCCGGGACGGCGCGCGGCGGCCGGACGCGACCAGCGCGGCCGGCGCGATCCCCTCCCGCTCCAGCCGGCGGCCGACCTCGAAGGCCAGCGAGGCGCCCATGCTGTGCCCGAAGAGCACCAGCGGCAGATCGGTCCACGGGCGCAGCTCCTCCACCAGGACGTCCGCCAGCTCGTGCAGATCGCCGATGCCCGGCTCGTGGCGCCGGTCCTGGCGGCCCGGGTACTGCAGCGTGATCACGTCGACGGCCGGAGCCAGCGCCTGCGACAGCGGGAAATAGAACGAGGCCGAACCGCCCGCGTGCGGAAAACAGGCCAGCCGAACGGGGGCGTCGGCGGACGGGTGGAACCTGCGAATCCACGGACTGGTCACTCCCGCTGCCTCTGCCATGATTCCTGATGCCCTTTCGCTGAGGTCGGGGTGTTCCCGAGAAGCCGCGCGGTGAATTACGCTGCGGCGGACGGCGCCGGTGACCGTCTCCCGTTGCAGGCTATTGGCGTCTCCCCTGCGCGGCAAGGGACTTGGGAATCCACAGTGGTCGGCCTGCATCGCACGGCCCTGGACGCCCCTCGCCATAGGGGCGGGTAGGGGCGGGGTTAGGGGTGGGCGGGCCGGGGTCGCCCTGCGTAGCGTACGAATATATGCGCCGCTGGGTGTTATTCGTCATGTCCCGATTCCGGCGCCGCAGGTGAATCGACATTCCAGCACCGTGAATTCCTGGCCGGACCAGTGAGGGAGACGTTGGGTGGACAACGAGGAGAAGCTTCTCGACTACCTCAAGCGAGCGACAGCCGATCTTCGTGAAGCTCGACGGCGCCTGCGGGAAAACGAGCGCCGGGAGAATGAGCCGATTGCGATCGTCGGGATGAGCTGCCGCTTCCCGGGGGACGTCCGTTCGCCGGACGACCTCTGGCGGCTGGTCGACGCGGGCGGGGACGGTGTCTCCGGGTTCCCGTCGGACCGCGGCTGGGACACCCAGGGCATCTACGACCCCGAACCCGGCAAGCCCGGCCACACCTATGCGAAGAGCGGCGGCTTCCTGCACGACGCGGCCGACTTCGACGCCGAGTTCTTCAGCATGGGCCCGCGCGAGGCGCTGGCCACCGACCCGCAGCAGCGCCTGCTGCTGGAGGTCTCCTGGGAGGCGATCGAGCGGGCCGGCATCGACCCGTCCTCGCTCAAGGGCAGTCAGACCGGCGTCTTCGCCGGCGTGATGTACCACGACTACGCCTCGCGCCTGAGCACCATCCCCGACGAGCTCCAGGGCTACATCGGCAACGGCAACACCGGCAGTGTCGTGTCGGGCCGGGTCGCCTACAGCCTCGGTCTGGAGGGCCCGGCGGTGTCGGTGGACACGGCCTGCTCGTCCTCGCTGGTGGCGCTGCACTGGGCGATCCAGGCGCTGCGCAAGGGCGAGTGCACGCTGGCCCTGGCGGGCGGCGTCACGGTGATGCCCACGCCGGAGACCTTCGTGGAGTTCAGCCGGCAGCGCGGTCTGGCCCCGGACGGCCGGATCAAGGCGTTCGCGGAGGCCGCGGACGGCACCGGCTGGGGCGAGGGCGTGGGCATGCTGCTCGTCGAGCGGTTGTCGGACGCGCGCCGGCTCGGGCACGAGGTGCTGGCCGTGGTGCGGGGCTCCGCGGTGAACCAGGACGGTGCGAGCAACGGGCTGACGGCGCCGAACGGTCCGTCGCAGCAGCGGGTGATCCGGGCTGCGCTGGCCGCCGCGGGGCTGTCGACGTCCGATGTGGACGTGGTGGAGGCGCACGGCACGGGTACGACGCTGGGTGACCCGATCGAGGCGCAGGCGCTGCTGGCGACGTACGGCCAGGACCGTCCGGAGGGCAGCCCGTTGTGGCTGGGTTCGGTGAAGTCGAACCTGGGTCACACCCAGGCCGCGGCGGGTGTCGCGGGCATCATCAAGATGGTCCAGGCGATGCGACACGGCGTGCTGCCGAAGACGTTGCACGTGGATGCGCCGTCCTCGCACGTGGACTGGTCGGCCGGCGATGTCGAGCTGCTGGCCGAGGCCCGCGCCTGGGAGAAGGCGGAGGGTGCGCCGCGTCGCGCGGGTGTGTCCTCGTTCGGGATCTCCGGCACCAACGCGCACGTGATCCTGGAGGAGGCCCCGGCGGCCGAGCCGGATGAGTCGGCCGTCGAGGAGCCCGGCGCGGGTTGGCCGGTGGGTGTGCCGGTGCCGTGGGTGGTGTCGGGCCGGACGGAGGCCGCGCTGCGGGCCCAGGCCAGGCGGCTGCGGGAGTTCGTGGCGGGAACCGACCGGTCGCCGCTCGACGTCGGCTTCTCGCTGGCGTCCTCGCGTGCCGTCCTGGACCGCCGGGCCGTGGTGCTCGGGGCCAACCGGACCGAGCTGATGGTGGGTCTGGAGAAGCTCGCCGCGAGCGACGGCGCCGAGAGCGGTGCGGGCCGCTCCGAGGGCCGGACGGCGTTCCTGTTCACGGGCCAGGGTTCGCAGCGGGTCGGGATGGGCGCCGGGCTGGCGTCGGTGTTCCCGGTGTTCGCGGCTGCGCTGGACGAGGTGTGTGGGCTGCTGGACGGTGAGTTGGGTGTGTCGCTGCGCGAGGTGATCGCGGGTGCGTCGGGTTCGCTGGACGACACGGTTCACACGCAGGCGGCGCTGTTCGCCGTCGAGGTGGCGCTCTACCGGCTGGTGGAGTCGCTGGGTGTGCGGGCGGATTTCCTGGCCGGGCATTCGGTGGGTGAGATCGCGGCTGCTCACGTGGCCGGGGTCCTGTCGCTGGCGGACGCGTGCACACTGGTCGCCGCGCGTGGCCGGCTGATGCAGGCGCTGCCGGCCGGTGGCGTGATGGTGGCGGTCCGGGCGGCCGAGGCGGACGTGCTGCCGCTGCTGAAGGGCCGCGAGGCCGAGGTCGGGGTGGCGGCGGTCAACGGGCCTTCGTCCGTGGTGATCTCCGGTGCCGAGGCCGCGGTGGACGAGGTGGTCGCCCAGTTGAAGGAGCGTGGCATCGCCTCGGTCCGGCTGACGGTCTCGCACGCGTTCCACTCGCCGCTGATGGAGCCGATGCTGGAGGACTTCCGCGCCGTCGTGAGCGGCCTGGACTTCGCCGAGCCCAGGCTCGCCGTCGTCTCCAACGTCACCGGAGAGCTCGCCACCGGCGACGAGCTGCGCGACCCGGAGTACTGGGTCCGCCACGTCCGCCAGGCCGTCCGTTTCGCCGACGGCATCCGGGCGCTGGAGGCCGCGGGCGTCACCCGCTTCCTGGAACTGGGCCCCGACGGCGTGCTGACCGGCATGGCGCTGGGCTCCCTGGAGCGGCCCGACGACGCCGTTCTCGTGCCCGCGCTGCGCAAGGGCCGCGACGAGGTCCCGGTCCTGCTGGCCGCGCTGGCGGGCGTGTTCGAGGCGGGCGCGGACGTCGACTGGGCGGCCGTGTTCCGGGGCAGTGGCGCGCGCCGCGTCGACCTGCCGACCTACGCCTTCCAGCACGAGCGCTTCTGGCTCGACGCCGGCCCCGCGAGCGCCGGGGACGCGGCGGCCCACGGCCTGGCGGCGACCACGCACCCGCTGCTCAGCGCCGTGGTCGAACTCCCGGACTCCGACGGCGTGGTGCTCACCGGCCGGCTCGGTCTGGACAGCCACCCCTGGCTCGCCGACCACGCGGTGTTCGGCACCGTCCTGCTGCCCGGCTCGGCCTTCGTCGAGATGGCCCTGCGGGGCGCCGACGAGGTCGGCTGCACGGTCGTCGAGGAGCTGACGATCGGCGCGCCGCTGGTGATCCCGGAGCGTGGCGGGATGCGGGTCCGGGTCGTCGTCGGCGGGTCGGACGAGGCCGGCAAGCACAGCCTGTCGGTGTACTCGCAGGCCGAGGGCGTCGGTCCGGACGCCCCGTGGACCCGGCACGCCGAGGGCATCGTCGGGGACGAGGTCGAGGAGGGCGAGCTCTACGACCTGACGGTCTGGCCGCCGGAGGGCGCCGAGGAGGTGCCCGTGGCGGGCGCCTACGAGGGCCTGGTCGGCAGGGGCTACGGCTACGGCCCGGTCTTCCAGGGTCTGAAGCGCGCCTGGACCCGTAACGGCCGCGAGGTGTTCGCCGAGATCACGCTGCCCCGGGAGTCCCGCGCGGACGGTGAAGCCTTCGGGCTCCACCCGGCGCTGCTGGACGCGTCGTTCCACGCCTCCCTGTTCATCGAGCCGGGCGGCCCGAGCGTGCCCCGGCTGCCGTTCTCCTGGCACGGCATCCGGGTGTTCTCCCCCGGTGTCACCACGATCCGGGTGCGCTGCGACTCGAACGGGCCGGACACGGCCCAGGTCGACATCGCCGACGCGACCGGCGCGCCGATCGCCGCGGTGCACCACCTGCTGGCGCCGCCGATCTCGGACGAGCAGCTGCGGGTCGCCCAGGCCGAGAACGTGGAGAACCTCTTCCGGCTCCGCTGGCAGTCCGCCGTGTTCGGCGGCGCCGTCGACACGGGGCAGCGCTGGGCGGTCGCCGGCCGGGTCGGCGACGCCTGGGCGGCGGTGGCCGGGCGGGCCGCCGCCGGGTACGAGTCGGTGGCCGCGCTGGCCGCCGCGGTCGAGGCGGGCGCGCCCGTCCCGGACGTGGTGCTGCTGCCCTGCCTGCCCGACCCGGCCGCCGAGGCCGGGGACGTGCCGGCCGAGCTGCGGGCGGTGGCCGGGCGGGTCCTGGCCGAGGTGCAGACCTGGCTGGCCGACGAGCGGTTCGCCGCCTCCCGCCTGGTCGTGCTGACCTCGGGCGCGGTGAGCGCGGGCGACACCGCCGTGGACGTGGTGACCGGGCCGGTCTGGGGACTGGTGCGGTCGGTGCAGGCGGAGAGCCCGGACCGGCTGACCCTGGTCGACTGGGACGGCCGTCGTGGCACGCTGGCCGCCCTGCGGTCCGCCGTCGACTCGGGCGAGCCGGAGTCGGCCGTGCGGGCCGGCACCGTCCTGCTGCCACGGCTCGGGCGCAGCCCGGTGCCGGACGAGGAGGCCGGGGCCGGCACGTTCGGGCCCGACGGCACGGTGCTCGTCACCGGCGGCACCGGCGGGCTCGGCGCCCTGGTGGCCCGTCACCTCGTGGTGCGGCACGGGGTGCGGCACCTGCTGCTGCTCAGCCGGCGCGGCGCCGCGGCCCCCGGTGCGGAGGAGCTGCGGGCGGCGCTGGTCGAGGCGGGCGCCGAGACCGTCGCCATCGAGGCCTGTGACGTCTCGGACCGGGACGCCCTGGCGGCGGTGCTCGCCGCGGCCCCGGCCGGACGGCCGCCGCTGACCGGGGTCGTCCACACCGCGGGCATCGCGGACAACGGGACGATCGGCACCCAGACCCCGGAGCGGTTCGACGCCGTGCTGCGGCCGAAGGCCGACGCCGCGTGGCACCTGCACGAGCTGACCCGGGACCTCGGGCTGACCGCCTTCGTCCTGTTCTCCTCCTCGGCCGGGCTGCTGGTCGGCGGCGGGCAGGCCAACTACGCCACGGCCAACGTCTTCCTGGACGCGCTCGCCGAGCACCGGCGTGCGGCCGGGCTGCCCGCCGTGTCGCTGGCCTGGGGGCTGTGGGCGTCCACGGACGGCATGGCCGGCCAGATGGGCGACGCCGACCTCCAGCGGATGAACCGGCTGGGCATGCCGCCCCTGGAGACCGAGGACGCGCTCGGCCTGTTCGACGCGGCGATCGCCTCCGGGGATCCGACCCTGGTGCCGATCCGGCTGGACTTCGCGACCCTGGCGAGCCGGACCGACGACCTGCCGACCGCCCTGCGCGGCATGGGCCGGGCCCCGGCCCGGCGCCGCAACCGGCGGGCCGTCACGGCGGCGGCCGCCCCCGACCGGGGCTTCGCCGCCCGGCTGGCCGAGCTCTCCGAGGCCGACCGGACCCGCCAGATCTCGGCGCTCGTCCGCGAGCACGTCGCCGGGGTGCTGGGGCACGCGTCCGCCGACTCGGTGGACCCGGACCGGGCGTTCAAGGACATGGGCTTCGACTCGCTGGCCGCGGTCGAGCTGCGGAACCTGCTGAACAAGGCCACCGGCCTGCGGCTGCCGACCACCCTGGTGTTCGACTTCCCCACGCCCACCACCCTGGTCCAGCACCTGGGCACCGCGCTGGCCCCGGCCGACGCCGCCCCGAAGTCGCTGGAGGCGCAGCTCGAACTCCTGGAGGTCGCCCTCGCGCAGGCCGGTCCGGAGGAGGACCACGCCGCCGTCACCGCCCGGCTCAAGGGCCTGCTGCGCCGGTGGACGGAGCAGCAGCCCGACGGGGACGGCTCGGCCCAGCGGTTCGACGAGGCCACCGACGACGAGCTGTTCGACTTCCTGGACAACGAGCTCGGCATCGGCTGAGCGGCTCCCACCCCCCTCCGGGCGTCCCCGGCCGCCGCCCCCGGCGGCCGGGGACCCGGTCCGCCTCCCGCGTGCCGGGGGCCAGAACGGGACCCAACCCCCCCCACTCTCCCCCCCCACACCCCCCAAAAAGGATGAGAAAAAGATGGCGCACGACGAAAAGCTCCGCGAGTACCTCAGGCGGGCGACGGCAGACCTCCAGGAGACCCGCCGCCGGCTGCGGGAGGCGGAGGACGCCCGGCACGAACCGATCGCGATCATCGGCATGAGCGGCCGCTACCCCGGCGGGGTGACCTCCCCCGAGGACCTCTGGCAGCTGGTGTCCGACGGCGCCGACGTGGTGTCCGACTTCCCCACCGACCGCGGCTGGAACACCGACGCGGTGTACGACCCCGAGCCGGGCAAGCCCGGCCGCACGTACGTCCGCCGCGGCGGCTTCCTGCACGACGCGGCCGAGTTCGACGCCGGCTTCTTCGGGCTCAGCCCGCGTGAGGCGCCGGAGGCCGACCCGCAGCAGCGGCTGCTGCTGGAGGTGTCCTGGGAGGCGCTCGAACGGGCCGGGATCGACCCGCTGTTGCTGCGCGGCAGCCGGACGGGCGTCTTCGCCGGCCTGATGCACCACGACTACCCGCGCAGCACCACGGCGGGCAGCATCGTCTCCGGCATCGTCTCCTACACCTTCGGGCTGGAGGGGCCCGCCGTCACCACGGACACCGCCTGCTCGTCCTCGCTGGTGGCGCTGCACCTGGCCTGCCAGTCGCTGCGGGCCGGGGACTCCGCGCTCGCCCTCGCCGGCGGCGTCTGCGTGATGGCGACCCCCCAGCTGTTCGTCGAGTTCAGCCGGCAGCGGGCGCTCTCCCCGGACGGCCGCTGCCGGTCCTTCGCCGCCGACGCCGACGGCGCCGGCTGGTCGGAGGGCGCCGGGATGCTCGTCCTGGAGCGGCTGTCGGACGCGCGCCGCCTCGGCCACCCCGTCCTCGCGGTGGTGCGCGGCTCGGCGGTGAACCAGGACGGCGCCAGCAACGGCCTGATGGCGCCGAACGGGCCCGCGCAGCAGCGGGTGATCCGGGCCGCGCTGAAGAACGCCGGGCTGGTCGCCGCCGACGTGGACGCGGTGGAGGCGCACGGCACGGGCACCAGGCTCGGCGACCCGATCGAGGCGCAGGCACTGCTGGCGACGTACGGGCAGGACCGGTCGGAGGACCGGCCGCTCTGGCTCGGCTCGATCAAGTCCAACATGGGGCACCCGCAGGCCGCGGCAGGGGTGGCGGGCGTGATGAAGATGGTCCTCGCGCTCCAGCACGAGACGCTGCCGCGGACCATCCACGCCGGCGAGCCGACCCCGCACGTCGACTGGTCGGCCGGCCGGGTGCAGCTGCTGAACGACGAGGTGCCGTGGCCCAGGGGCGAGCGGCCCAGGAGGTTCGGCATCTCCTCCTTCGGGATCAGCGGCACCAACGCGCACGCCGTCATCGAGGAGGCGCTCCCCGACCCCGAGGAGGCCGCCGACGAGCAGCCGCCCGCGCCCGCCCCCGTCCCGTACCTGGCCTGGCCGCTCTCCGCCCGCGGCGAGGACGCGCTGCGGGCCCAGGCCGCCCGCCTCCACGCCGACCTGCTCGACCGGGCCGGGCTGGACGCCGGCGACGTCGCGTACTCCCTCGCCACCACCCGCTCGCTGTTCGAGAACCGGGCCGTGGCCGCGGGTGCGGACCGGGGCGAACTCCTGGCCGCGCTCGACCGGATCGCCACCGGCGAGGACGCGGGCGGCGCGGTGCGCGGCGGCGGCCGGACGGCCTTCCTCTTCACCGGCCAGGGCGCCCAGCGCCCCGGCATGGGCCAGGAGGCGTACGCGGCCTACCCCGTCTACGCCCGGGCCTTCGACGCGGTCTGCGCCGAGCTGGACGCCCGGCTGCCCAGACCGCTGCGCGAGGTGGTGTTCGCCCCCGAGGGCTCGGCCGAGGCCGCCCTGCTCGACCGCACGGTCTTCACCCAGGCGGCGCTGTTCGCGACCGAGGTCGCCCTCTACCGGCTGGCCGAGTCCTTCGGCGTCCGCCCCGACGTCCTCATCGGCCACTCCGTGGGCGAGATCGCCGCGGCCCACGTCGCCGGGGTGCTCTCGCTGGCCGACGCGGCGGCCCTGGTCGCCGCCCGCGGCCGGCTGATGGAGGCCCTGCCCGAGGGCGGCGCGATGACCGCCGTCCAGGCCACCGAGCAGGACGTGCTGCCGCTGCTGGAGGGCCGGGCGGCGCAGCTCGGCATCGCCGCGGTCAACGGGCCGTCCGCCGTCGTCCTCTCCGGCGACGAGGACGCCGTCGCCGAGGTCGCCGGGCTGCTGGCCGGCCGCGGCGCCCGCACCCGGGAGCTGCGGGTCAGCCACGCCTTCCACTCGCCGCGGATGGACGCCATGCTGGCCGACTTCGCCGGGGTGCTCGCCGGGCTGACCTTCCGGGAGCCCGCCGTCCCGGTCGTCTCCAACGTGACCGGCGCGCTCGCCGGGGGCGACGACCTGCGCACCCCCGAGTACTGGGTGCGCCACGTCCGCGGCACCGTCCGCTTCCACGACGGGCTGCGCGCGCTGGCCGCCCTGGGCGTCTCCACCTGCCTGGAGATCGGCCCGGGCGCCACCCTCACCGCGATGGCGGGCGAGACCCTCGGCGAGGACGTCCTCGCCGTCCCGCTGCTGCGCGCCGGCACCCCCGAGCCGCGCGCCCTGACGGCCGCGCTCACCGCCCTGCACCTGCGCGGCGTCGACGTGGACTGGGCCGCGCCGCTCGCCGGCACCGGGCGGCGCCGGGTCGGCCTGCCCACCTACCCGTTCCAGCGCCGGCGCTACTGGGCCGAGCCCGAGGACGGCGCCGAGGGCGCCCGCCCGGGCCGGGGAGCCGGGGACGGCGCCTTCTGGTCCGCCGTCGAGCAGCGTGACCTCGACCACCTCGCCGCCGTCCTCGACGCGGACGGCGACAGCCGCTCCTCCCTGGAGTCGGTGCTCCCGCTGCTCGCCGACTGGCGCACCCGCAGCGTCGAGCACGCCACCGTCGAGGGCTGGCGCTACCGGATCGGCTGGCTGCCCCGCACCGGCGGCACCGGCGGCGCGCTCACCGGCAGCTGGCTGCTGGCCCTGCCCGCCGAGGGCGTGGACGAGGCGTGGGCCGAGGCCGTCGAACGGACCCTCGCCGACCGCGGCGCGAAGGTCCTGACGCTTCGCCTTCCCGGCGCCGGCGCCGACCGGCCGGCGCTGACCGCGCGGATCACCGCGGCCCTCGCCGGGGCCGCGCCGCTGAACGGCGTGGTGTCGCTGCTCGGCCAGGACGGGGAACCCGACGCCGGGGCCCCCGCCGCCCCGCGCGGCCTCACCGCCACCGTGGCGCTCGTCCAGGCCCTCGCCGACCTGGACGCGACGGCACCGGTGTGGAGCGTGACGCGCGGCGCCGTCGCCGCGGGCCGCTCCGAGACCCTGCCCAACCCCGGCCAGGCCCTGGTCTGGGGCCTCGGCCGGGTGGTCGCCCTGGAGAACCCCGGGCTCTGGGGCGGTCTGGTCGACCTCCCCGCCACCGGCACCCCCGACGCCGCGCTGCTGGCCCGCCTCGCCGACGTCCTCGCCGACCCGGCGGGCGAGGACCAGCTCGCCGTCCGGGCGTCCGGCACCTTCGTCCGCCGCCTGGAGCGGGCGACCGCCGACACCAGCCCGCCGCGGGTCGCCTGGCGGCCCACCGGCACGGTGCTCGTGACCGGCGGCACCGGCGCCGTCGGCGCCCACGTCGCCCGCTGGCTGGCCCGGGCCGGCGCCGAGCACCTGCTGCTCACCAGCCGGCGCGGCATCGAGGCCCCCGGCGCCGCGGAGCTCGCACAGGAGCTCACCGGCCTCGGCGCCCGCGTCACCGTCGCGGCCTGCGACGCCGCCGACCGCGACTCCCTCGCCGTGCTGCTGAAGGAGCTGCCCGCCGACGCCCCGCTGACCGCCGTGATGCACGCGGCCGGGGTGCTCGACGACGGGACGGTCGGCTCGCTCACCCCGGAGCGGATCGCCGGGGTGCTCCGCCCCAAGACCGAGGCCGCCCGCAACCTGCACGAGCTCACGCGGGACCTCGGACTGACCGCCTTCGTGACGTTCTCCTCGATCGCGGGCCTGCTCGGCGGCGCCGGCCAGGCCTCGTACGCGGCGGCCAACGCCTACCTCGACGCACTGGCCGAGCACCGCAGGGCGCAGGGCCTGCCGTCGGCCTCGGTCGCCTGGGGCCCGTGGGGCGGCGGCGGCATGGCCACCCAGCAGGAGATCCAGGAGCGCGCCTGGTGGCGCGGCCTGTCCGAGCTGGACCCGGAGCTCGCCGTGAACGCCCTGCACGAGGTGCTGGAGCGCGGCGAGGCCGTCGTCGGCGTGGTCGACGCCGACTGGGCCGAGCTGGCACCCGCCTTCACGGCCGGCCGGCCCAGCCCGCTGATCGGCGCCCTGCCCGAGGTGAAGGCCGCGACCGGCGGTCCGGCGGGCGGCCCGGCGGCGGGCGCCCCGGCCGACGCCTCCGCGCTGGCCCGGGAGCTGGCCGCGCTCACCGGCGGCGAGCAGCGCAGCACCATCCTCGGGCTCGTCCGCGGCCAGGTGGCCACGGTGCTCGGCCACGACGGCCCCGACGCCGTGCAGCCGGGCCGCGCCTTCAAGGACATGGGATTCGACTCGCTGACCGCCGTCGAGTTCCGCAACCGCATGAACGCGGCCACCGGGCTGAAGCTCCCGGCGACCCTGCTCTTCGACTACGCCAACCCCACCACCCTGGCCGAGCACCTGCACGGCGAGCTGGCGCCGACGGGCGCCGGCGGTGCCGGCGTGGCGGCCGAACTCGACCGGCTGGAGGCCGTGGTGGCCTCCCTCGCCCCGGAGGAGATCGAGCGGACGCAGGTCGTCTCCCGCCTCCAGGCCCTGGTGGCCCGCGTGAACGAGGCCCAAGGCACCCGGGGGGCCGGCACGGTCGCCGACCAGCTGGAGGACGCCTCGGCCGACGAACTCTTCGACTTCATCGACAAAGAACTCGGGATCGCGTGACCACGTTCCTGGACTCTTTCTCAACAGAATTGGTGAGGCCCTGATGGGGAACGAAAAGAAGCTGCTCGACTACCTCAAGCGGACGACCGCCGACCTCGCACAGACGAAGGAGCGGCTGCGCGACATCGAGGCGGAGCCGATCGCGATCGTGGGGATGGCCTGCCGCTTCCCGGGTGACACGCGTTCCCCGGAAGACCTCTGGGACCTGGTCCTCAACGAGACGGACGCCATCGGCGGATTCCCCCGGGACCGCGGCTGGGACGTCGGCGGCATGTACGACGCGGACGCCGAACAGGCGGCCAGCGGCTACACCCGCAGCGGCGGGTTCCTGCACGGCGCCGCCCGGTTCGACGCCGAGTTCTTCGGCATCAGCCCGCGGGAGGCCATCGCGATGGACCCGCAGCAGCGGCTGCTGCTGGAGGCGTCCTGGGAGGCGTTCGAGCGGGCCGGGATCTCCCCCGACTCCCTCAAGGGCGGCCCCGTCGGCGTCTACGTCGGGACCAACGGCCAGTCCTACTTCGGCATGAAGCTGCCCGAGGAGTCGGCGGCCTACATGACCACCGGCACCAACGGCGCCGTGCTCTCCGGCCGGGTCTCCTACGCGTTCGGCTTCGAGGGCCCTGCGGTGTCGGTGGACACGGCCTGCTCGTCCTCGCTGGTGGCCCTGCACCTGGCGGTGCAGGCGCTGCGCCGGGGCGAGTGCACGATCGCCCTGGCCGGCGGTGTCACGGTGATGGCGACGCCCGACCCGTTCATCGCCTTCGGCAAGGCGCGCGGGCTGGCGGCCGACGGCCGCTGCAAGGCGTTCGCCGACGCCGCCGACGGCACCGGCTGGAGCGAGGGCGCCGGCGTCCTCCTGGTGGAGCGGCTCTCGGCCGCCCGCCGAAACGGCCACCCCGTCCTCGCCGTGGTGCGGGGCTCCGCCGTCAACCAGGACGGTGCGAGCAACGGCATCACCGCGCCGAACGGCCCCTCGCAGCAGCGGGTGATCCGGGCGGCGCTGGCCAACGCGGGGCTGTCGACCGCCGACGTGGACGTGGTGGAGGCGCACGGCACGGGTACGACGCTGGGTGACCCGATCGAGGCGCAGGCACTGCTGGCCACCTACGGCCAGGGCCGGACCGCCGAACACCCGCTCCGGCTGGGCTCGATCAAGTCGAACCTGGGCCACACCCAGGCCGCCGCCGGTGTCGCGGGCATCATCAAGATGGTGCAGGCGATGCGGCACGAGGTGCTGCCGAAGACCCTGCACGTCGACACCCCGTCCACGCACGTGGACTGGGAGGCCGGCCATGTGGAGCTGCTGCTGGCCCGCACCCCCTGGGAGCGCGGTGAGCGGCCGCGCCGGGCGGGTATCTCCTCGTTCGGCCTGAGCGGCACCAACGCGCACGTGATCATCGAGGAGGCTCCGGCGGTCGAGGAGGCCGTCGGGGAACCGGGTGCGGGGTGGCCGTCGGGTGTGCCGGTGCCGTGGGTGGTGTCGGGTCGGACGGAGGCCGCGCTGCGGGCGCAGGCCGGGCGGCTGCGGGAGTTCGCGGCCGGTGGTTCGGCGGGTGGTTCGGTGTCGGTGCTCGATGTCGGGTTCTCGTTGGCGTCGTCGCGGGCGGTGTTCGACCGGCGTGCGGTGGTGCTGGGTTCGGACCTGGCGGAGCTGACGGCTGCGCTGGAGGGTGTGCAGGCGGGGCGCCGGCTGGAGGGCAAGACGGCGTTCCTGTTCACGGGCCAGGGTTCGCAGCGGGTCGGGATGGGCGCCGGGCTGGCGTCGGTGTTCCCGGTGTTCGCGGCTGCGCTGGACGGGGTGTGCTCGCTGCTGGACGGTGAGTTGGGCGTTTCGCTGCGCGAGGTGATCGCAGGTGCGTCGGGTTCGCTGGACGACACGGTTCACACGCAGGCGGCGCTGTTCGCGGTCGAGGTGGCGCTGTACCGGCTGGTGGAGTCGCTGGGTGTGCGGGCGGATTTCCTGGCCGGGCATTCGGTGGGCGAGATCGCGGCTGCGCACGTGGCCGGGGTCCTGTCGCTGGCGGATGCGTGCACGCTGGTCGCCGCGCGTGGCCGGCTGATGCAGGCGCTGCCCGCCGGTGGCGTCATGGTCGCTGTCCGGGCGGCCGAGGCGGACGTGCTGCCGCTGCTGAAGGGCCGCGAGGCCGAGGTCGGGGTGGCGGCGGTCAACGGGCCCGCCTCCGTGGTGATCTCCGGTGCCGAGGCCGCGGTGGACGAGGTGGTCGCCCAGTTGAAGGAGCGCGGCATCGCCTCCGTCCGGCTGACCGTCTCGCACGCGTTCCACTCGCCGTTGATGGAGCCGATGCTGGAGGAGTTCCGGACCGTCGTCCGGGGCCTCTCCTTCGCCGAGCCCCAGCTCGCCGTGGTGTCGAACGTGACGGGTCGCATCGCGGCCGGTGACGAGCTGCGCGACCCGGAGTACTGGGTGCGCCACGTCCGCCAGGCCGTCCGTTTCGCCGACGGCATCCGGGCGCTGGAGGACGCGGGCGTCACCCGCTTCCTGGAGCTGGGCCCCGACGGCGTGCTGACCGGCATGGCCCAGGCCTGTCTGGCCAAGCCCGACGACGCCGTCCTCGCCTCGTCGCTGCGCAAGGGCCGCGACGAGTTCCCCGCCCTGCTGGCCGCGCTGGCCGGTGTGTTCGAGGCGGGCGCGGACGTCGACTGGACGGCCGTCTTCCGGGGCACCGGCGCCCGCCGCGTCGACCTGCCGACCTACGCCTTCCAGCACGAGCACTACTGGCTCAGCCCCTCGAACGACACGGGCGACGTGTCGGCGTTCGGCCTCGTGGCGACCGAGCACCCGCTGCTCGGCGCGGCCGTCGACCTGCCCGACTCCGGCGGCACCGTGCTGAGCGGCCGGCTCTCCCTCGACACCCACGCCTGGCTGGCCGACCACGTGGTGTCCGGCTCCGTCGTGGTGCCGGGGACGGCGCTGATCGAGATGGTGCTCCGCGCCGGCCGGCAGGTCGGCTGCGACCGGGTGGAGGAGCTGGTCCTCGAAGCGCCGCTGGTGCTCGCGGAGCGCGGCGCCGTCCAGGTGCTCGTCCTGCTCGCGGCGGCGGGCGACGGCGGCACCCGGAGCGTGCGGATCCATTCGCGCGACGCCGACGCCGACACCGAGACCGCCTGGACCGGACACGCCACCGGCGTCCTCGCCCCGGGCCGGGGCGCCGCCTCCTTCGACTTCGCGGCCTGGCCGCCCAAGGGCGCCGAGCCGGTCGCCGTCGACTCCGTCTACGACGACTTCGTCGCCGGCGGCCTGGCGTACGGGCCGCTGTTCCGGGGGCTGACGGCCGCCTGGAGCCGGGACAGCGAGGTGTTCGCCGAGGTCGTCCTCCCGGACGGCGCGCACGCCGACGCCGAGCTGTTCGCCCTCCACCCGGCCGCCTTCGACGCCGCCCTGCACGCGGTGAGCGTCTCCGACGCGGTGTCGGAGGGCGGCCTGCCGTTCGCCTGGTCCGACGTCGAGGTCCACGCCACCGGCGCGACACACCTGCGGGTGCGGGTCCGGCGGGTGCCGGGCCGGGACGCGGCGGCCCTGGACCTCGCGGACGCCACCGGCAGCCCCGTCGCCTCCGTGGGGGCGCTGGCCGTCCGGCCGGTCTCCGCCGCGCAGATCAAGGCCGCGGCCACCGCGCACCACGACTCGCTGTTCCGGGTCTCCTGGACGCCCGTCCCGGGCGGCACCGCGCAGGGCACCTGGGCGGTGCTCGGGGCCGACGCCGCGGGTTGGGCCGGCCGGCTGGGCGTCGCCCCGGTGCCGGCCGGTGAAGCGGCCGACCACGTGCTCCTCCCGGCCGGCTGGGCCGTCACGTCCGACGACGACCCCGTGAGCGCCGTGCACGCCGAGACGGAGCGGGTGCTCACCGCCGTCCAGAGCCGGCTCGCGCAGAGTGCTCCCGAGGGCTCGCGGCTGGTCGTGGTGGTCCCCGGGGCCGCCGCGTCGGGCGGGGTCTCCCCGCTGGTCGGCGCCGCCGTCAGCGGGATGATCCGCTCGGCCCAGGCGGAGAACCCGGGCCGGATCGTCCTCGTCGAGCTCGACGAAACCGCGGCGTCCGCCCGGGCCCTGCCGACCGCGGTGGCCACCGGGGAGGACCACCTGGCGATCCGCGGCGGCGAGGTCCGCACCGCCCGGCTCGCCCGCGTCGCCGTCCCCGCGGCCGGCACCGAAGGGTCCGCCGAGGCCGCGGAGCAGGGCTGGGACGCCGCGGGCACCGTGCTGCTCACGGGCGCGACCGGCGGGCTCGGCGCCCTCCTCGCCCGTCACCTGGTCAGCGAGCACGGCGTCCGGCACCTGCTGCTGGTCAGCCGCCGCGGCACCGCGGCGCCCGGGGCTGAGGAGCTGAGCGCGGCCCTCACCGAGGCCGGTGCCGAGAGCGTCACCATCGAATCCTGCGACGTCTCCGACCGGGCCGCACTGGCGGCGCTGATCAGCGGCATCCCGGCCGGCCGGCCGCTGCGCGCGGTCGTGCACGCGGCGGGCTTCCTGGACGACGGCACCATCGCGTCACTGACCCCCGAGCGGGTGCACGCCGTGCTCCGCCCGAAGGTCGACGCCGCCTGGCACCTGCACGAACTGACCGCCGGGCTCGACCTGACGGCGTTCGTCCTCTTCTCCTCGGCGGCCGGCGTCCTCGGCGTCCCCGGCCAGGGCAACTACGCGGCGGCCAACGCCTTCCTGGACGCCCTCGCCCAGCACCGTGCGGCGGCCGGACTGCCCGCCACCTCCCTCGCCTGGGGCCCCTGGGCCGAGGGCGGCGGCATGGTCGGCACCCTCAGCGAGGCCGACCGCGCCCGCATGGCGCGCGGCGGCATCGTGCCGCTCGGCGCGGAGGAGGGCCTCGCGCTCTTCGACGCCGCCCGCGCGGCCGGCGCGCCCGCGCTCGCCCCGATCCGGATCGACACGGCGGCCCTGCGCGCCCAGGGCGAGGAACTCGACGCGCTGTTCCGGGGCATCGTCCCGGTGGCCCGGCGCACGGCCGCGCGCGGAGTGCCGGCGGGCGGCGCCGACTCGCTGGCCGGCCGGCTCGCCGGGCTCGACCGGGAGGAGCGCGAGCGGCTGCTGCTCCAGGTCGTCCGCGCGCAGGTCGCCGCCGTGCTCGGCCACAGTTCGCCGGACGCGATCGAACCCGACCGCGCCTTCAGCGAGCTGGGCTTCGACTCGCTCTCCGCGGTCGAGCTGCGCAACGGCCTCAACACCGCCACCGGTCTGCGGCTGCCGGCGACCCTGGTCTTCGACTACCCGTCGTCCTCGGCGCTCGCGGGCCACCTCTACGAGTCGCTGGTCGGCGCCGCCGACGAGGCCTCGGACCGGGGCCGGTCGGCCGTCGCGACGGTCGCATCGTCCGACGACCCGATCGTCATCGTCGGCATGTCCGCCCGCTACCCCGGCGGTGTCACCACGCCCGACGAGCTCTGGGAGCTGGTCGTGGAGGGCCGGGAGGCGGTGTCCGAGTTCCCCGAGGACCGGGGCTGGGACACCGGCCGCCTGTACGACCCGACGCGGGAGCGCGCCGACACCACCTACGTCAACCAGGGCGGGTTCCTGCACGACGCGGCGGAGTTCGACGCGGCGTTCTTCCGGGTCAGCCCGAACGAGGCGCTGGCGCTCGACCCGCAGCAGCGGCTGCTGCTGGAGGCGTCCTGGGAGGCGATGGAGCGGGCCGGCATCGACCCGGCCTCGCTCAAGGGCAGCCGGACCGGCGTCTTCACGGGCGTGATGTACCACGACTACCCGACCAGCCACGCGATGGGCAGCGCGATCTCCGGCCGGGTCTCCTACACCTTCGGGCTGGAGGGCCCGGCGGTGTCGGTGGACACGGCCTGCTCGTCCTCGCTGGTCGCCCTGCACTGGGCGATCCAGGCCCTCCAGCGGAACGAGTGCGAACTCGCCCTGGTCGGCGGCGTGGCGGTGATGGCGACCCCCGAGGTGTTCGTGGAGTTCAGCCGCCAGCGGGGCCTGGCCCCGGACGGCCGGATCAAGGCCTTCTCGGAGGAGGCCGACGGCACGGCCTGGGGCGAGGGCGCCGGCGTGCTGCTCGTCGAGCGGCTGTCGGACGCGCGTCGGCTCGGGCACGAGGTGCTGGCCGTGGTCCGCGGTTCGGCGATCAACCAGGACGGTGCGAGCAACGGCATCACCGCGCCGAACGGTCCGTCGCAGCAGCGGGTGATCCGGGCGGCGCTGGCCAACGCGGGGCTGTCGACGTCCGACGTGGACGTGGTGGAGGCGCACGGCACGGGTACGACGCTGGGTGACCCGATCGAGGCGCAGGCGCTGCTGGCGACGTACGGCCAGGGCCGTCCGGAGGGCAGCCCGTTGTGGCTGGGCTCGATCAAGTCGAACCTGGGCCACACCCAGGCCGCCGCCGGTGTCGCGGGCATCATCAAGATGGTGCAGGCGATGCGGCACGAGGTGCTGCCGAAGACCCTGCACGTCGACACTCCGTCCACGCACGTGGACTGGGAGGCCGGAGACGTCGAGCTGCTGGCGGAGTCCCGGCCGTGGGAGAAGGCGGACGGCACACCGCGCCGGGCGGGTATCTCCTCGTTCGGCATCAGCGGCACCAACGCGCACGTGATTCTGGAGGAGCCTCCGGCAGCCTCGGCGGTCGAGGAGGCCGTCGGGGAGCCGGGTGCGGGGTGGCCGGTGGGTGTTCCGGTGCCGTGGGTGGTGTCGGGTCGGACGGAGGGTGCGCTGCGGGCGCAGGCCGGGCGGCTGCGGGAGTTCGCGGCCGGTGGTTCGGCGGGTGGTTCGGCGGGTGGTTCGGTGTCGGCGCTCGATGTCGGGTTCTCGCTGGCGTCGTCGCGGGCGGTGTTCGACCGGCGTGCGGTGGTGCTGGGTTCGGATCTGGCGGAGCTGACGGCTGCGCTGGAGGGTGTGCAGGCGGGGCGCCGGCTGGAGGGCCGGACGGCGTTCCTGTTCACCGGTCAGGGTTCGCAGCGGGTCGGGATGGGCGCCGGGCTGGCGTCGGTGTTCCCGGTGTTCGCGGCTGCGCTGGACGAGGTGTGTGGGCTGCTGGACGGTGAGTTGGGTGTGTCGCTGCGCGAGGTGATCGCGGGTGCGTCGGGTTCGCTGGACGACACGGTTCACACGCAGGCGGCGCTGTTCGCGGTCGAGGTGGCGCTCTACCGGCTGGTGGAGTCGCTGGGTGTGCGGGCGGATTTCCTGGCCGGGCATTCGGTGGGCGAGATCGCGGCCGCTCACGTGGCCGGGGTCCTGTCGCTGGCGGATGCGTGCACATTGGTCGCCGCCCGCGGCCGGCTGATGCAGGCCCTGCCGGCCGGTGGCGTCATGGTGGCGGTCCGGGCCGCCGAGGCGGACGTGCTCCCGCTGCTCAAGGGCCGTGACACCCAGGTCGGGGTGGCGGCCGTCAACGGCCCCGCCTCCGTAGTGATCTCCGGTGCCGAGGACGCGGTGGACGAGGTGGTCGCCCAGCTGAAGGAGCGTGGCATCGCCTCGGTCCGGCTGACGGTCTCGCACGCGTTCCACTCGCCACTGATGGAGCCGATGCTGGAGGACTTCCGCGCCGTCGTGAGCGGCCTCTCCTTCGCCGAGCCCAGGCTCGCCGTGGTGTCGAACGTGACGGGTCGCATCGCGGCCGGTGACGAGCTGCGTGACCCGGAGTACTGGGTCCGCCACGTCCGCCAGGCCGTCCGCTTCGCCGACGGCATCCGGGCCCTCGAAGCCGCCGGTGTGACCCGCTTCCTGGAGCTGGGCCCCGACGGCGTGCTGACCGGCATGGCCCAGGCCTGCCTGGCCGACCCCGACGACGCGCTGCTCGTCCCGGCGCTGCGCAAGGGCCGCGACGAGTTCCCCGCCCTGCTGGCCGCGCTGGCCGGTGTGTTCGAGGCGGGGGCGGACGTCGACTGGACGGCCGTCTTCCGGGGCACCGGCGCGCGCCGCGTCGACCTGCCGACCTACGCATTCCAGCACGAGCACTACTGGCTCGACGCCGGCCCCGCGACCGCCGGATTCGTCTCCCCGGAGCATCCGTTCCTGGTCTCCTCGGTCGAACTGGCCGGCGACGAAGGCGGGTTGTTCACCGGCCGGCTGTCCGCGCAGACCACGCCATGGCTGGCCGATCACGCCTTCGGCGGGGCGACGCTCTTCCCCGGCACGGGCTTCGTCGACCTCGCCCTGCACGCCGGCGACCGCGTCGGCTGCGGGCGCGTCGCCGACCTCGTGCTGGAGGCGCCGCTGGTCCTGCCGGAGAAGGGTGCGGCGGACGTTCAGCTGTCTGTTGCCGGCCCGGACGCGGACGGCTCGCGCCGCTTCACCGTGCACGCACGCCAGGTGGGTGCGCCATCGGAGGTGCCGTGGACGCGGCACGCGACGGGTGTCCTCGCGGCGGCGGCCGCCCGGCCGTCCTCCGACCTGGCGGTGTGGCCCCCGGCCGGTGCCGAGCCGATCGAACTGGCCGGCATGTACGAGACGTTCGCCGACGGCGGGCTGGTCTACGGCCCGGCCTTCCAGGGCCTCACCAGGGCTTGGCGGCACGGGGACGACGTCCTCTCCGAGGTGGCGCTGCCGCAGGAGCTGGTGGCGGGCGCGGACGGGTTCGGCCTTCACCCGGCGGCGCTCGACGCGGCCCTGCACGCCCTCGGGCTGGCACGGGAGTCGGACCGTGCGGAGCTGCCGTTCGCCTGGTCCGACGTGGAGCTGTTCGCCACCGGGGCGACCCTGCTGCGGGTGCGGCTGCGCCCGACGGCGGGTCAGGGTGCGGTGGCCCTCGACGTCGCCGACGCCCAGGGTCTGCCGGTGGCGTCGGTCGGCTCGCTGGCTCTGCGGCCGGTGTCCGCCGGCGAGGTCGGCGCGGGGGCGGGGGCGTTCCACGACTCCCTCTACCGCGTCGCCTGGACCGAGGCCCCGGCCGGACCGGTGCAGCGGACGGGCTCGTGGGCCCTGCTGGCCGCACGGCCGGACGACCTGGCGGGCCGGCTGGACGCCGTCCCCGCGAAGGAGCTGGACGGGGTGGGCGGCGCCGACGTGGTGCTGCTGCCGGCCGGCGCTCCGGCCGCGGGCCCGGGCGACCCGGCGGCGGCCTCGCCGGAGGCCGTGCGCGCCGAGACGCACCGCGTCCTGGAGGTGCTCCAGGGCTGGCTGGCGGACGAGCGCTTCGCCGCGGCGAAGCTCGTCGTGCTGACCGGCGGGGCGGTCGCGACGGACACCGGCGACCCCCAGGGTGTCGACCCGTCGGGTGCGGCGGTCGGAGGCCTGGTACGTTCCGCGCAGGCGGAGAACCCGGGCCGGATCGTCCTGGTCGACCTGGACGGGGACGAGGCGTCGCTGCGGGCGCTGCCCGCCGTGCTGGCGTCCGGCGAGGAGCAGGCGGCCGTCCGGGCGGGCGGCGTCCTGGTGCCGCGCCTGGTCCGGGTGGCGAAGGAGGCGGCCGGTGCGGAGCCGGCGTCCCCGTGGGACGGTGAGGGCACCGTGCTGATCACCGGGGCGACCGGCGGGCTCGGGCCCGTCTTCGCCCGGCACCTGGTCGCCGAGCACGGCGTCCGGCACCTGCTCCTGCTCAGCCGCAGGGGCGCGGACGCGCCGTCCGCGCCGGAGCTCCGGCGCGAGCTGGAGGAGCTGGGCGCCGCGTCGGTCCGCTTCGCGGCCGCCGACGTCGCCGACCGGGCCGCCCTGGCGGGCGTGCTCGACGGCCTGCCCGCCGAGCACCCGCTCACCGGGGTCGTGCACGCGGCCGGTGTGCTCGACGACGCGACCGTGGGGTCCCTGACCCCGGAGCGCCTGGACGCCGTCCTGCGCCCCAAGGCGGACGCGGCCTGGCACCTGCACGAGCTGACCCGGGACCGCGGCCTGAAGGCCTTCGTCCTCTTCTCGTCGGTCGGCGGGGTCCTCGGCGGCCCCGGCCAGGGCAACTACGCGGCGGCCAACGCCTTCCTGGACGCCCTCGCCCAGCACCGTGCGGCGGCCGGACTGCCCGCCACCTCGCTCGCCTGGGGCCTGTGGGGCACCGGCGGCATGGGCGGCGGGCTCTCCGACGCCGACGTGCAGCGGGCCGCCCGCTCCGGCGTCGCGGCGCTGACCGGGGAGCAGGGAACGCGCCTGTTCGACGCGGCGCTCGGGACCGGCCTGCCGGCCCTCGTCCCGGTGGCCCTGGACCTCAGGACGCTCGGCCGCCTGGGCGCCGGCCGGCTGCCGTCCCTGTTCCAGGGGCTGGTGCGCCCGGCCGTCGCCCGGCGCACGGCGGGAACGACCGCCTCCGGTGCCGACGCCCTGCGGGGCCGGCTCGCCGCGGCCTCCTCCGACGACGAGCGCGAGGCGGTCCTCGTCGAGCTGGTGCGCGGCCGGGCCGCGCTGGTGCTCGGCCACAAGGACACGGACGCCATCGAGGTCGAGCGGGCCTTCGGCGAGCTCGGCTTCGACTCGCTGACCTCGGTGGAGTTCCGCAACCGCATGGGGGAGGAGACCGGCCTGCGGCTGCCCGCCGGCCTGATCTTCGACTACCCGAGCATCCGGGTCCTCGCCCGGCACCTGCGGGAGCAGCTCGCCCCGCAGCTCCCGGTGTCCGCCGCCGACGGGCTGCCCGCCGACCCGGAGGCCCGGGTGCGGCTCGCCCTGCAGACGATCCCGCTGGCGCGGCTGCGGGAGACCGGGCTCATGGACAGCCTCCTCGAACTGGCCGGGCTCGGCGAGCCCGCCGGGGCCGCGGCGGACGACCGGGGCAGCGACGTCGAGGACATCGACGACATGGACGCCGAGAGCCTCATCTCGATGGCGCTCAACGACACGACGCGGGAGGCGTGAGGCCGTCATGGTCCAGAACGATTCGAAGCTGGTCGAGGCACTGCGGTCCTCGCTGAAGGAGACCGAGCGCCTGCGGGAGCAGAACCGCAAGCTCGTGGCGGCCACCCGTGAGCCGATCGCCGTCGTCGGCATGGCCTGCCGCTTCCCCGGCGGCGCCGCCGGCCCGGACGAGCTCTGGGAGTTCGTCCGGGACGGTCGGGACGGCATCAGCCGCTTCCCCGCCGACCGCGGCTGGGACCTCGAACGGCTCTACGACCCGCAGAGCGAGCGGGCCAACACCAGCTACAGCGACCGGGGCGGCTTCCTGCACGACGCGGGGGAGTTCGACGCCAAGTTCTTCGGCATCGGCCTGCGCGAGGTGGCGGGCCTGGACCCGCAGCAGCGGCTGATGCTGGAGACCTCCTGGGAGGCGATGGAGCACGCGCGGATCCGGCCGGCCACCCTGCAGGGCACCCGGACGGGCGTCTTCACGGGCGTGATGTACCACGACTACCCGAACAGCTTCGGCAGCGGGAACATCGTCTCCGGCCGGGTCGCCTACACCTTCGGCCTGGAGGGCCCGGCGGTGTCGGTGGACACGGCGTGCTCGTCCTCGCTGGTGGCCCTGCACCTGGCGGTGCAGGCGCTGCGCCGGGGCGAGTGCGACCTCGCGCTGGCGGGTGGGGTCACCGTCATGGCGACCCCGGGCACCTTCGTGGAGTTCAGCCGCCAGCGCGGGCTGGCGCCCGACGGCCGCTGCAAGGCGTTCGCCGAGGCGGCGGACGGTACCGGCTTCGCCGAGGGTGTCGGCGTCGTCCTGGTGGAGCGGCTCTCGGACGCCCGGCGCAACGGGCACCGGATCCTGGCGGTGGTGCGGGGTTCGGCGGTGAACCAGGACGGTGCGAGCAACGGGCTGACGGCGCCGAACGGTCCGTCGCAGCAGCGGGTGATCCGGGCGGCGCTGGCCGACGCCGGTGTGGCGCCGGCCGACGTCGACGTGGTGGAGGCGCACGGGACGGGCACCACGCTGGGTGACCCGATCGAGGCCGATGCGCTGCTGGCGACGTACGGCCAGGGCCGGCCGGAGGGCCGTCCGCTCTGGCTGGGTTCGGTGAAGTCGAACCTGGGCCACACCCAGGCCGCGGCCGGTGTCGCCGGTGTCATCAAGATGGTCCAGGCGATGCGGCACGAGGTGCTGCCGAAGACGTTGCACGTGGACGCTCCGTCCTCGCACGTGGACTGGGAGGCCGGCGCCGTCGAGGTGCTGGCGGAGTCCCGGCCGTGGGAGAAGGCGGAGGGTGCGCCGCGCCGGGCGGGTGTGTCCTCGTTCGGGATCTCCGGCACCAACGCGCACGTGATCCTGGAGGAGGCCCCGGCGGACGAGTCGGCCGAGTCGGTCGAGGAGCCGGGCGCCGGCCGGCCGGCGGGTCTGCCGGTGCCGTTCGCGGTCTCCGGCCGTACGGAGGAGGCGCTGCGGGCGCAGGCCGAGCGGCTGCACGCGTTCGTCGCCGCTGACGACTCCCCCCGGCTGTCCGACGTCGGCTTCTCGCTGGCGTCCTCGCGGACGGTGTTCGACCGGCGTGCGGTGGTGCTGGGTGCGACGCGTGAGGAGGTGCTGGCCGGGCTGGCCGCGGTGGCCGGCGGCGGCTCATCGGAGCCGCGGATCGGCGGCCGGACGGCGTTCCTGTTCACCGGTCAGGGTTCGCAGCGGGTCGGGATGGGTCGTGAACTGTACGAGGCCTTCCCGGTGTTCGCGGCTGCGCTGGACGAGGTGTGCTCGCTGCTGGACGGTGAGTTGGGCGTTTCGCTGCGCGAGGTCATCGCAGGTGCGTCGGGTTCGCTGGACGACACGGTTCACACGCAGGCGGCGCTGTTCGCGGTCGAGGTGGCGCTGTACCGGCTGGTGGAGTCGCTGGGTGTGCGGGCGGATTTCCTGGCCGGGCATTCGGTGGGCGAGATCGCGGCTGCGCACGTGGCCGGGGTCCTGTCGCTGGCGGATGCGTGCACGCTGGTCGCCGCGCGTGGCCGGCTGATGCAGGCGCTGCCCGCCGGTGGCGTCATGGTGGCCGTTCGGGCGGCCGAGGCGGACGTGCTCCCGCTGCTGAAGGGCCACGAGGCCGAGGTCGGGGTGGCGGCGGTCAACGGGCCTTCGTCCGTGGTGATTTCCGGTGCGGAGAAGGCGGTACGCGAGATCGCGGACCGGCTGGCGGCGGCCGGCACCGCCGTCAAGCAGCTGACCGTCTCGCACGCCTTCCACTCGCCGCTGATGGAGCCGATGCTGGAGGACTTCCGGGCCGTCGTGAGCGGCCTGGCTTTCGCCGAGCCCAGGCTCGCCGTCGTCTCCAACGTCACCGGAGAGCTCGCCACCGGCGACGAGCTGCGCGACCCGGAGTACTGGGTCCGCCACGTCCGCCAGGCCGTCCGCTTCGCCGACGGCATCCGGGCGCTGGAGGACGCCGGTGTGACCCGCTTCCTGGAGCTGGGCCCCGACGGCGTGCTGACCGGCATGGCCCAGGCCTGCCTGGCCGACCCCGACGACGCCGTCCTCGCCCCGGCCCTGCGCAAGGGCCGCGACGAGTTCCCCGCCCTGCTGGCCGCGCTGGCCGGTGTGTTCGAGGCGGGCGCGGACGTCGACTGGGCGGCCGTGTTCCGGGGCAGTGGCGCCTGCCGCGTCGACCTGCCGACCTACGCCTTCCAGCACGAGCGCCACTGGCTCGACGCCGCGGCCGACCTGAGCGACGCGGCCGCCTTCGGGCAGGTCGATCCCGAGCACCCGTTCCTGCGGGCCGGTGTCGAACTCCCGGACTCCGGCGGGTTCGTGCTGACCGGGCGGATCGGGCTGGACACCCACCGCTGGCTCGCCGACCACACGGTGGCGGGCACCGTCCTGCTGCCGGGGGCGGCCCTGGCCGACCTGGTGCTCAGGGCGGGCCGGCAGGTCGGCTGCGAGCGGATCCGCGAACTGACCCTGACCGCCCCGCTGGTGCTGCCCGAGAGCGGCGCCGTCGTGCTGCAGGTGGTGCTCACCGACGCGGACGAGGACGGCGAGCGCGAGGCCCGGGTGTACGCGCGGGCCGGTGACGCCGAGGAGGGCGCCGCGTGGACGCGGCACGCCACCGGCGTGGTGGGGGCGGGCCGCGGCGCGCCGGCCGCCGACGCCGCCGCGTGGCCGCCGCCGGGCGCGCAGCCGGCCGACGTGGCGGAGCTGTACGCGAACCTGGAGGAGGGCGGCCTGGTCTACGGGCCGGTGTTCCGCGGGCTGACGGCCGCCTGGACGCTGGACGGCGAGGTGTTCGCCGAGGTCGTCCTCCCGGACGGCGCGCACGCCGACGCCGAGCTGTTCGCCCTCCACCCGGCCGCCTTCGACGCGGCCCTGCACGCGGTGGGCCTCTCCGCGGCCGTGGGCGACGGCGGCCTGCCGTTCGCCTGGTCCGACGTCGAGGTCTTCGCCACCGGCGCGACGGCGCTGCGCGTCCGCGTTCGGGCGGCAGGCCCGGAGTCGGGCGGAGAGCCGGGCGCCGTGACGATCGACCTGGCCGACGGCGAGGGCCGCCCGGTGGCCTCGGTCGGCTCCCTGGCCGTCCGTCAGGTGCCGGCCGCCGGGCTCGGGCCGGCCGGCGGGGCCGGCGACGCGCTGTTCCAGCTCGACTGGGTGGCCGTACCCGCGCCCAAGTCCGTGCCCGTTCCCGCCGGTTGGGCCGTGCTGGGCGGCGGCGGGGCGGCCTTCGGGCCGGGCACGCCGGTCCACCCCGGGTTCGACGGGCTGGCCGCGGCGCTGGACGCGGGCGAGGCCGTGCCCGAGGTGGTCGTCCTGCGCCAGCCGCCGGCCGCCGGGCAGGGCCTGGTCGAGCGGGCCCACGAGACGGCCCGGTACACCCTGGACGTGCTCCGGCGCTGGGTCGCCGAACCGCGCCTCGACGGCTCCCGCCTGCTGGTCCTCACCGAGGGCGCGGTGGCGGTCTCCGCCGAGGAGGCGGTGCCCGGGCTCGCCGAGACCCCGGTCTGGGGCCTGCTGCGCTCCGCGCACGAGGAGTACCCGGGCCGGTTCACCACGCTGGACACCGACGGCGCCGACGTCGCGCCGCGGCTGCTGGCCGCGGCGGTGGCCCTGGACGAGCCCGAGCTCGCGGTCCGCGGGGGCCGGCTGCTGGCCCCCCGCCTGCGCCGCGCGGGGCGGTCCGGGGCGGACGCCGGGACGCCCGTGTTCGACCCCGACGGCACCGTGCTGGTCACCGGCGGCACCGGCGGGCTCGGCCGGGTCGTCGCCCGGCACCTGGTGGCGGCGCACGGCGTGCGGCACCTGCTGCTGGTCAGCCGCAGCGGCGAACAGGCGCCCGGGGTGGCGCAGCTGCGCGAGGAGCTGGCCGGTGCGGGCGCCGACGGCGTCACCGTCGCCGCCTGCGACGTCGCCGACCGTACGGCCCTGGCCGGGCTGCTCGCCGCCGTGCCGGCCGAGCACCCGCTGACCGGCGTCGTGCACACGGCCGGCGTGCTGGACGACGGCACCGTCGCCGCGCTGACGCCCGAACGCCTGGAGCGGGTGCTGCGTCCGAAGGTGGACGCGGCCGTGCACCTGGACGAGCTGACCCGCGGCGCCGGCCTGGCCGCGTTCGTCCTGTTCTCCTCCCTCGCCGGCACCATGGGCAGCGCCGGGCAGGCCAACTACGCCGCGGCCAACGCCTTCCTGGACGCCCTGGCGCAGCGGCGCCGCGCCGCCGGCCTGGCCGCCGTCTCGCTCGGCTGGGGCCTGTGGACGGCGACCGACGGCATGGCCGAGTCCCTCGGCGAGGCCGACCGGCAGCGCCTCGCGGCCTCCGGCATCCTGGCGCTCTCCGGTGACGAGGGTCTGGAGCTCTTCGACACCGCGCTGCGCGCCGACCGGGCCGCTCTCGTCCCGGTGCGGCTCGACACGGCGCCGATCAGGGCCCGGGCGGCCGTGGTCGAGGTGCCCGCCCTGCTGCGCGAGCTGGTGCGGGTGCCGGTGCGCCGGGCCCGGGAGGCCGGCGCGGCGGGCGGTCTGCCCGCCGGATTCGCCGGGCTGGCCGCCGCCGAGCAGGAGCGGATCCTGCTGGGCATCGTCCTGAGCCGGACGGCCGTGGTCCTCGGCTACGCCTCGGCGGACGAGGCGGAGCCCGAGCGGGACTTCCTGGAGGCCGGCGTGGACTCGCTGTCGGCGACGGAGATCCGCAACCTGGTGAACAAGGCGACCGGTGCGGACCTCACCACCAGCGCCCTGTTCGACCACCGCAACCCGGTGGCGCTCGCCGCCCACCTGCGCGAGCGGCTGGCCGACGCCGCCGTTCGGGGCGGCCGGCCCGGCCCGGCCGCCGAGGCGGCGGACCGCCCGGGGGAGAACCCGGAGTCGTTCCGCGGCCTGTTCCGGCAGGCGATCCTCGGCGAGAACCTGCCGGGCGGCATCCGGCTGCTGAAGGCGGCCGGGCACGTCCGGCCCTGGTTCCACTCGCTGGCGGACCTGCGGGAGAAGACGGCCGCCGAGGGCGGTCCGGAGGCGGCGGTGTTCCCCGAGCCGGTCCGGCTGGCGCGGGGGCCGCAGGGCCCGGCGCTGGTCTGCCTGCCGTCGCCGATGGCGATGGGCGGCGCCCAGCAGTACGCGCGGTTCGCGGCCGGCTTCCGCGACGTGCGGGACGTGATCGCCCTGCCCGTCATCGGGTTCCACCCCGCCGACCGGCTGCCGGCGACCGTCCCGGCGGCCGTGGAGGCCTTCGCCGCGCACATCCTCCAGGCGGCCGCCGGGCAGCCGTTCGTGATCGTCGGCTACTCGTCCGGCGGGCAGTTCGCGCACGCGGCCGCCGAACACCTGGAGCGCGCGGGGACTCCCGCGGCCGGCGTGGTGCTGCTCGACTCCTACCTGCCGGACACCGGCGACGACGACAACCAGTCGCACGGGTTCTGGGGCCAGATGATGGTCGGCATGTTCGACCGGGAGGACGACTTCGGCGGGTTCAACGTGACCCGCCTCGGCGCCATGGGCCGCTACGTCGAACTGATCGGCAGTGTGCGGCCGGCCGAGATGGAGACCCCGGTGCTGTTCGTGCGGCCCACGGAGTCCTTCGTGGCCGTCCCCAAGGCCGGCGAGGAGGAGTGGCGGGCGGTCTGGCCGACCGCGCACACCCTCGCGGAGGTTCCGGGCACGCATTTCACCATCATCGAGACCTACGCGGCGGACGCCGCCGCGGCCGTCGAGGAGTGGGTCCAGATGGCGTGCCGTCAGTTTGCGTCCGGCCGTTGAGGAACAGCCTGGCTCTGGGGTTCGTAGGGGCCGCTTAGGGGTCTGTCCGGGGAAGGCGGCTCGTATAGCGTGCGTCCACAGGATCAGCTCCCGCGGCGCCGTCAGTACGGGCACGTCCTCCCCGGTGGACCCAGGCAGTTCAACCCGGAGGTGGGTAAATTCGCCGGACAATTCGGAGAGGAATAGAACGATGTCAAGACCAGCGAGTGCCAAGGGTGTTGTCTCTTTCGGGAAATACAAGACCTGGTACCGCGTGACCGGGGATCTGGCTTCGGGCAAGCCGCCGGTCGTGGTGCTGCACGGAGGCCCCGGCAGCACCCACGACTACCTGCTGGCGCTCACCGAACTCGCCGACTCCGGCTGGCCGGTGATCCACTACGACCAGCTCGGCAACGGCGGCTCCAGCCATCTCCCGGACCGGGGCAAGGACTTCTGGACCGTCCAGCTCTTCAAGGACGAACTGAACAACCTGCTCGACGCGTTGAACGTGGCCGACGACTACATCCTGTTCGGCCAGTCCTGGGGCGGCATCCTCGGAGCCTCGCACGCGGCCGGGCGTCCGGCCGGCCTGCGCGGCCTGGTGATCGCCAACTCCCCGGCCTCCTATGTCCTGTGGCTCCAGGAGATGGAGGTGCTGCGCGCCGGGCTGCCGGCCGACGTCCAGGAGACGCTGCGCCACCACGAGGCGGCCGGCACGACGGACAACGAGGAGTACTTCACGGCGATGCGGGTCTTCTACGACCGGCACGTCTGCCGGGTCGTGCCCTGGCCGCGGGACTTCGTCGCCTCCTTCATGGAGATCTACGACGACCCGACCGTGTACTACACCATGAACGGCCCGAACGAGTTCCACGTGATCGGGACGCTCAAGGACTGGTCGGTCATCGACGAGGTGGACCGCATCAAGGTGCCCACCCTGCTGCTCACCGGCCGGTACGACGAGGCCACGCCGGCCACCGTGCAGCCGTACTTCGACCGGATCCCCGAGGTGCGGTGGGAGATCCTGGAGAACTCCAGCCACGTGCCGCACCTGGAGGAGCCCGAGCGGTTCAAGGAGATCCTGCTCGGCTACCTCGAAGGACTTCTCCCCGGTGCCGGGCTGCCCCCCGACGCCGTAGCGGCGCCCGGAGGACGCGGATGACGGCGAGCACACCACGGGTACGCGCGTACCCGTTCAGTCCGGCCCGGGCCCTGGAGCTCGACCCCGCCTACGCGCGGCTGCGCGCGGAGGAGCCGCTGAGCCGGGTGCGGATGCCGTTCGGCGAGAACGGCTGGCTCGTCACCCGGGCCGCGGACGTGCGCCTGGTGATGAGCGACCCCCGGTTCAGCCGGGAGCGCGCGGTCGCCGGCGACCCGCCCCGGCTGCGGGAGGTCGACGCGTCGGGGACCGGCCTGCTCGCCATGGACCCGCCCGACCACGCCCGCGTCCGCAAGATCATGGCGAGGGTGTTCACCGCCCGCCGGGTCGAGACGATGCGCGAGGACACCCGGCGGACCGTCGACGGGCTGCTCGACGAGCTGGTGGCGCGGCCCGGGGACCGGGTGATCGACGTGGTCGAGTCGCTGGCCTTCCAGATCCCCTCGGCGGTCATCGGCAAGCTGATGGGCCTGGAGGACAAGGACCAGGAGAACATCAAGGAGTGGTCCCAGGCCCTGATGTCGACGGCCGAGGGCAGCGAGGAGTCGGTCCGGCAGGCCTTCGAGGCGCTGTTCGGGTACGTCGCCGAGCTGGTGGCGACCCGCCGGGCCCACCCCACCGACGACCTGGTCGGCATCATGGTCGGGGCCCGGGACGAGGGACAGCGTCTCAGCGAGGAGGAACTCGCCACCCACATCGTCGGGTTGATCACCACCGGCGCCGAGACCACCTCCTCGCAGATCCCGAACTTCCTGTACGCGATCCTCACCCACCCCGACCAGCTCGCCCTGCTGCGCCGGGACCCTGCGCTGGTGCCGCGGGCGGTCGAGGAGCTGCTGCGCTGGATCCCGTTCAACTCGGCCGCGCTGTTCCCCCGGTACGCCACGGAGGACGTGCAGTTCCGGGACACGACGGTCCGCGCGGGCGAGTTCGTGCTGCCGTCGCTCTCGGCGGCCAACCGCGACCCGGAGGTCTTCGCCGACCCGGACCGGCTGGACATCACCCGTGAGCACAACCCGCACATCGCCTTCGGGCACGGCGCGCACCACTGCGTCGGCGCCCAGCTCGCCCGGATGGAACTCCAGGTGATGCTCGGAACGATGGTGCGGCGCTTCCCGGAGCTGGCCCTGGCCGGCGATCCGGCCGCCATTTCCTGGAAGCAGGGCCTGGTGCGCGGCCCGCTTGCTCTGCGGGTGACGTGGTGAGCGAACGTCCCGGAGAACGCTGGAACATCACCGTCGACACGGCCGCCTGCATCGGCTCGTCGATGTGCGCGGCCGCGGCGCCGCGCCACTTCGTCATGAAGGCCGGCAAGGCCGAATCGCCGGCCGGGACGGTCGGGCCCGACCAGACGGTGCTCGACGCGGCCGAGACCTGCCCGGCACTCGCCATCACGGTCACCGACGCAGACACGGGCCGCCAACTGGCCCCCGAGGCCTGAGAGGTACCTCCATGAACACCGCGATCAGGGCGCAGACCGCGATCGTCTTCCCCGGCATGAGCGCCTCCCCCTTCACCGAGGTGGGCAAGTTCATGCTGATCAACCCGGCCGCCCGCGAGTTCGTCGCGCGGGCGGACGAGGCGCTCGGCTACAACCTGCTCGACCGGTTCCGGGACGACCAGGACGGCGGCGACTACTCGGAGGCCTCGCAGGTGGCCTTCCTGGTGAACTGCCTGGCCTCCGCGGAGTGGGCGGCCGGACAGCTCGGCTTCGTGCCCGAGGTGTGCACCGGCCCCAGCTTCGGCGAGAAGGTGCTCGCCGCGTACTCGGGCGCGCTCTGCTTCGAGGAGGCCGTTCTGATGACGGCGGAGGTCGCCCGCTGCATGGAGGACTGGTTCCGCACCGAGCACCAGGACGTCGTGACGCACTCCTTCCTGCGCACCCCGCAGGAGCAACTGGCAGAGCTCTTCGCCGAGTTCGACGAGCGCGGCGAGTTCCGCGAGGTGTCGTGCCACGTCGACCACGACTTCCACATGGTGTCGATGCGCGAGCCGAGCCTGGAGTGGTTCCTGCCGAGGCTGCGCTCGCTGGGCGGCATGTCGCTCTACACCATGCGCCCCCCGGTGCACTGCACGGCCTTCGGCGGGCTCCGGGACCGGGTCGAGCGGGAGGTCTTCGGCTCGCTCACCTTCCACGACCCGAAGCTGCCCGTGGTCGCGGACCAGGACGGCCGCGTCCTGACGACCGCGGCCGAGGTGCGCACCATGCTCCTCGACAGCTTCGTCACGCCGATGCGGTGGCCCTCGGTCGTCGCCTCGCTGAAGGAGCTGGGCGTGCGCCGGGTGTGCGTGTCGGGGCCGGACTCGCTGTTCGGCCGCGTCCCGGTGACCCGCGACAACTTCGAGGTCGTCGCGGCCTCGCCGGCCCTCGCCATGCGGCCCCGCGCCCGTGCCCGCCGGGCGGCGGCGACCGCGGCCTGAGCCCGTACCGCCGCACCGCCCGGCACCCCACCCGCCTCACCCCGCATCCGCCTCACCCCGCCTCCGCGTCCACCTTCACCGAACAGGGAGACCACCCATGTGGGACGACACCTTCGAAGAGATCCTGCTCACCTACCTGCCCTTCCTCGACGAGGACGAGAAGCTGGAGGCCGACACGCCGCTGCGTGACCTCGGCCTCGACTCGCTCGGTACCGTCGAGCTGCTGGCCGCCCTCGAGAACGCCTACGACGTGCGCTTCCAGGACGACGCGCTGAGCCTGGAGACCTTCCGGTCGCCCGGCGTCCTGTGGGCCGCCCTCTCCTCGTTGCTCCAGCCGGCCGCGTGATGGGCGGGCCGTCTGCGCACACACTCGCCGGGCGGTTCCTGCGCGGTCTGGCGCTCTCGCCGCAGCGCGCGGCGTTCCGGGCCGGGGCCGAGACGCGTACGTACGAGCAGACCCACGACCTCGCCCTGCGCTGGGCGGGCTCCCTGCTCGCCGCGGCGGACGGGCGGCCGGCGGCCGTCGGCGTGCTCGCGGGCAAGGGCGTCACCGCCTACACCGGCATCCTGGCGGCGCTCTACGCGGGCGCCGCCGTGGTGCCGCTGCGGCCCGACTTCCCGCAGGCCCGGACGAGGGCGATGCTGGACGCGGCGCCGCTGTCGGCGGTCATCGCGGACGGTCCGGGCAGCGCCGCGCTGCCCGGCCTGCTCGGCCCCGGCGGTGACGTCCCGGTGCTCGTCCCCGACGACGCGGTGCTGGGCACCGGGCTGCGCCGGGTCGACGTCCGGGACCGGCACGCGCTCGACGCGCCCGCCGCCGTCCGGCCGGAGGACCGCGCCTACCTGCTGTTCACCTCGGGCTCGACCGGGCGGCCCAAGGGCGTGCCGCTCACCCACGGCAACACGAGCCACTACTTCGACCTGCTCGACCGGCGCTACGACTTCAGCCCGGACGACGTGTTCTCCCAGACCTTCGACCTGAACTTCGACTGCTCGCTGTTCGACCTGTTCTGCGCGTGGGGCGCCGGGGCGACCGCCCAGTGGATTCCGCCCCAGGGCTACCGCGACCTGCCCGGCTACCTGGCCGAGCACCGGATGACGGTGTGGTTCTCCACCCCCAGCGGCATCTCGCTGGCCCGCCGCACCGGCGCCCTCGCCCCGGGCGCCCTGCCCGGGCTGCGCTGGAGCTTCTTCGCCGGCGAGGCGCTCAAGTGCCAGGACACGGCCGACTGGCAGCAGGCGGCCCCGCGCTCGGTCGTCGAGAACCTGTACGGCCCCACCGAGTTCACCGTCACCATCGCCGCCCACCGCTGGGACCCGGAGCTCTCGCCGGGCCTGGCCGTCAACGGCGTCGTGCCGATCGGGGCCGTCCACGAGGGCCACGCGTACGAGTTGCTGGACGCCGACGGCCGGGTGGTGCCCGACGAGGGCGAACTCTGCGTCTCCGGCCCGCAGATGGCGCCCGGCTACCTCGACCCGGCCGACGCCTCCGGCCGCTTCGTCGAACGCGACGGCCGGACGTGGTACCTCACCGGTGACCGGGTGCGGCGGGTCGGCGATCCGGCCGGCGGCCAGCTCGCCTACCTCGGGCGGATGGACGCCCAGGTCCAGCTCCAGGGCTGGCGGGTCGAACTCGCCGAGATCGACCACGCGCTGAGCACCGTCGAGGGCGTCACCGAGGCCGTCACCGTGGACGCGGTGACGGACGACGGCATCCGGCTCGTCGTCTTCTACACCGGCCCCGAGGCGGTCCGCCCCGCCGCGTTCGCGAAACAACTGGGAGAGGTGCTTCCGCAAGGACTCCTGCCCAAGCGCTATGTACTGCTCGGTGAAATGCCCCTGAACGCCAACCGGAAAGTCGACCGCAAGGAACTGCGGAATCGCGCCGGCGCCCTGATTGCCGCAGGTAAAGAAGGCGGCGGCAGTAGGGGGAACTAGGGGTGGTGTGTCCGGCCCTCCGCTAAGTAGCGTCGTTGGGGATTGAATCCCCCATTCGGGGTCCGCGTCGGTCGTTTCCCGGCCGGCGCGGACCCCGGATTCGGCGACAGGAGAATGGCGTTGGACACCCTTTCCTACGGGGATCGAATAACTGCGGAAATAACCGCAGCAGGGAATTCCGGCCGGGCCGCACTCGTTCATGAACTGCTGGCCGAAGCGGTGGCCGACTCCGCCGGGTCCAAGGCGGTCAGCGACACCGCCGGCACCTGGACGTACGAGCAGCTCGACGGCTACGCCCAGGCATTCTCCGCCTGGCTGGCCGACCAGGGCCTGCGCCGCGGCGACCGGCTCGTCGTGCAGATCCCCACCACCCGGGAACTGGTCGCCATGTTCTTCGGCGCCGCCATGCGCGGCGTCGTCTTCGTCCCGCTCAACCCGGGGATGAAGAACTTCCACCTCAGGCCCGTCCTGGCGAATGCGGAACCGGCCCTGGTGCTGGTGACCGAGGCCGCCGCGGAGAACGTCTCCACCCTCACCGGGGCGGCCGTCCGCGACCGGGACTCCGTCTGGGGCGAGGTCGAGAAGTACGCCGAGACCGGCGCCCGGACGCAGAACGCCGCGGTCGAACCGGACGACGTGGCCGTCCTCGTCTACACCTCGGGTTCGACCGCCGCCCCCAAGGCGGTGATCTGCCCGCACGCCCAGATCACCTTCGCGTCCGCGGCCATCGAGAACGTCATCGGCTACCGCCCGGACGACGTCGTCTTCTGCCGCTTCCCGATCTCCTGGGACTACGGCCTCTACAAGGTCCTGCTCTCCGTCCTCGGTCGCTCCGAGATCGTCCTCGCCGACGGCGCCTCCGACCTGGTGCTGCTGCGCCGCATCCGCGAGTCCGGGGCCACCATCGTGCCGATCGTGCCCTCGCTGGCCGCGATGATCGTGCGCCTCGCCGAGCGCGAGGAGGACCCGGCGCCGAACGTCCGGCTCTTCACCAACACCGGTGCCGCGCTGCCGCAGGCGACCATCGACGCGCTGCGGGCCAAGTTCCCCGGCTGCCGGGTGGTCCGCCAGTACGGGCAGACGGAGTGCAAGCGCATCACCGTCATGCCGCCCGCGCAGGAGCGCGAGCGCCCCGACGCGGTCGGCCTGCCGCTGCCCGGTACCGAGGTGCTCATCCTGGACGAGGACGGCCGCGCGCTGCCCCCAGGCGAGACCGGCGAGATCGTCGCCGTCGGCCCCCACGTCATGCCCGGCTACTGGCGCAACCCCGAGCAGACCGCCCGGGCGTTCCGCACCGACCCCGTCACCGGCGCGCGCCGCCTGCACACCGGCGACTACGGACGGCTCGACGAGGACGGCTACCTGTACTTCGACGGCCGGCGCGACGACATGTTCAAGCGCAAGGGCGTGCGGATGAGCACCGTCGAGATCGAGTCCGCCGCCACCGACATCGACGGCGTGCGCGCCGCCGCCGTGCTGCCCCCCGAAGGGGAGCGCGACCTGGTCCTGTTCGTCGAGACGCAGCGCGGCCGGGCCGAGGTCCTGCGCGAGCTCAACGCCCGCCTGGAGGCCCAGAAGGTGCCCTCCGCCTGCTACGTCGTCGACGCGATACCGCTCACCCAGAACGGCAAGAACGACAAGAAGAAGCTCGTCGAGCTTCTCGAGGGGACCTCCAAGTGACCCGTTACGCCGACCTCGCGGAGCGCTACGGCACCCCGCTGTACGTCTACGACCTCGACCGGGTCCAGGCGGCCCGGGACGACCTCTTCGCGGCGCTCCCGGAGGGCTTCGAGCTCTTCGCCGCCGTCAAGGCCAACCCGCACCCGGAGGTCCTCCGGGCGCTGCGGGAGGGCTCCGACCACGCCTGCCGCGCCGAGATCAGCTCCACCGGCGAGCTCGCCGCCGCCCTGACCGCCGGGTTCGACCCGGCGGGGATCCTCTACACCGGCCCCGGCAAGACCGACGGCGAGCTGGACGAGGCGATCGCCAAGGGCGTGCGGATGTTCTCCGTGGAGTCGGCCACCGACCTGGAGCACATCGGCGCCGTCGCCCTGCGCCACGGCGTCGTCGCCGACGCCCTGCTGCGCATCAACAGCGTCTCGGCGAGCGCCACCACCAGCATCCGGATGACCGGCGCCCCCTCGCAGTTCGGCATCGACAGCGAGAAGCTCGTCGAGCTGATGCCGCGGCTGCGCGCGGTGCAGGGCGTCCGCCTCGCCGGCGCGCACTTCTTCCCGCTGAGCAACGCCCGCGACGAGGACGCCCTGATCGGGGAGTTCCGCAACACCGTCGCGGTCGCCGCCCAGACCTTCGCCGACACCGGCATCGAACCGCGGTTCCTGGACATCGGCGGCGGCTTCTCGGCCCCGTACGCGGTGCCCGGCAAGCGCCCCGTCTACACGCGGCTGCGCGCCGCCCTCACCGAGATCCTCGACGAGCACTTCCCGCGCTGGCGCGCAGGGTTCCCCACGGTGGCCTGCGAGTCCGGGCGCTACCTCGTCGGTGACGGCGGCACGCTGCTCGCCGGGGTGGTCAACATCAAGGAGAGCCGCGGCCGCACCTTCGTCATCCTCGACGCGGGCATCAACACCTTCGGCGGCATGTCCGGCCTCGGCCGGCTGCTCCCGGTCGCGGTCAGCCCCGACCCGGAGGGCGCGGACACCGCCGAGTGGACCAAGGCCAGCCTGGTCGGCCCGCTCTGCACCCCCGGCGACGTCCTGGGCCGCGACGTGAAGCTGCCGCCGCTGGACGGCGGCGACGTCATCGAGATCCCCAACGCCGGCGCGTACGGGCCCACGTCGAGCCTGCTGATGTTCCTCGGCCGCCCGGCCCCGACCGAGGTCGTGGTGCGCGGCACCGAGGTCGTCTCCATCTCCCGCATCGAACACGTCAGGACGTACGCATGAGCGAGCTCACCCTGACCGGTACCACCGCGGTCGCCGCCGGCCCCACCGCGACCGCCCTGCCCGACGCCCCCGGGCCCGGCGGCGGGACGGTCATCGTCAGCGGGCTCTCCTCGGACGCCCACACCTGGAACCTCGTCTTCCTCCAGCTCCTGATCGAGGAGCTCGGCTACGACGTCGTCAACCTCGGCCCGACCGTCCCGGACGAGCTGCTGGAGTCGGAGATCCGGGCGCACGACCCGGCCCTCGTGGTGATCAGCAGCGTCAACGGCCACGGCTACCAGGACGGGGTGCGGGTCATCCGCAAGCTCCGCGCCGTCCCCGCCCTCGCCCGCACCCCGATGGTGATCGGCGGGAAGCTGGGCATCGCCGGCGGCAGCGACGAGGCCCACCTCCGGGAGCTGGTCGAGGCCGGCTTCAACGCCGTCTTCGAGGACGGCCGCACGGAACAGGGCTCCTTCGAGCGCTTCCTCGTCTCGCTGCCGCAGAAAGCGCTCAGGTGACCGAGGAGAACGCCCAGTCCCCCGCCGTCCCGGCGGGATCCCCCGAGGCCCGGGCGGGCACCGTGCCCGCCGACTTCGGCCGCTTCGTGCGCGCCGCGCACGAGGCCGGCCGGCTGGTGGTGCAGCCGCGCATGGGGTTCAGCGACCCCGCGCGGATGCGCCGCGGCCTCACCGCCACCCGGAACGCCCGCGCGACCACCGTCGGCACCCTCACCCTCGACAGCTACACCCGGGTCGGGGACATGGCGGCCGTCGAGGAGGCGCTGCGCCTGGGCACCGGCATCAACGGCTACCCGATCGTCAACTACAGCCCGGAGCAGACCCGGGAGGTCCTCGACGGGCTGCACGGGCCCGCCTTCCCGGTGCAGGTCCGGCACGGCTCCGCCAAGCCGTTCCACATCTTCGAGGCGCTGGTGCGGGCCGGCCTGAGCGCCACCGAGGGCGGCCCCGTCTCCTACTGCCTGCCGTACGGGCGGACCCCGCTCGACCAGTCGGTGCGGGAGTGGGACCGCTCCACCAAGCTCTTCTCCCGGCTGCGCGAGAGCGGCGTCGAACCGCACCTGGAGTCCTTCGGCGGCTGCATGCTCGGGCAGCTCTGCCCGCCCAGCCTGCTGGTGGCGATCAGCGCCCTGGAGGCGCTCTTCTTCCACCGCAACGGCATCCGCAGCATCTCCGTCAGCTACGCCCAGCAGACCCACCCGGAGCAGGACGCCGAGGCGGTCGCCGCCCTGCGCGCCCTGTGCGCGCGGCTGCTGCCGGACACCGTCTGGCACGTGGTGATCTACACCTACATGGGGGTGTACCCGACCACCGACACCGGGTCCTACCGGCTGCTCGGCGAGGCGGCCCGGCTGGCGGCGCGGTCCGGATCGGAACGCATCATCGTGAAGACGGTCGCGGAGTCCCGGCGCATCCCCACCATCGAGGAGAACGTCGCGGCGCTGGAGTACGCCTCGGACGTCGCGGCCGACGAGGCCGCCGTCCCGGCCCTCGCGGCCGGGGCCGACGGCCGGTCGCCGGCCACCGAGGTCCTCGCCCGCACCGACTCCCAGACCTACACCGAGGCCACCGCCCTCGTCGACGCGGTGCTGAACCTCCACGACGACGTGGGCCAGGCACTGCTGCTCGCCTTCAAGCGCGGGTACCTCGACGTCCCCTACTGCGTGCACCCCGACAACATGGGGCGCACCCGCAGCTTCATCGACGGCACCGGGCGGCTGCGCTGGGCGACCACCGGGGCCCTGCCGATCGGCCGCGTCGCGGACGCCTCGGGGAACCGGCGGGTGACGTCCCGTGAACTTCTCGAAGCACTCACCTACATACAGCGCACCTTCGATGACGAGGCCTTCCGCAGTCCGCTGCCCGGATAGCGGAGCCGCAGGTCCGGCCCCGGCATAGGGGCCGTTAGGGGTGTGGCCCGCCCGATTCCTGTCGTTAGTTTTGGGGCGTATTGCCGTCCGGAGCGTCGAGGGCGTACCGCCCGACGCCCCGGGGCGCCTGCCGCCCGACCTTTCGCCTGCCAGCAACTGGATGAGTAGTGGAGTGCGCGGAATGAGCGAGTCCGAAAACTTGGTTCACCAGACGGGTGGCGCGCCGGTGCAGGACAGCAGCGCGCTGGCCCGCCGTCTGTCGGGGCTGAAGCCGGCCGAGCAGCTGCGCGCCGCGGTGGCACTGGTCGGCGAGCAGGTCGTCGCGACCCTGCGGCACGCCGGCGCCGAGGTGCCGCGCACCGTCGACGAGAACCGCCCCTTCCTGGAACTGGGCTTCGACTCGCTCGCCGCGGTCGACCTCCACGCGCGGCTGGCCGCGGCGACCGGGCTCGACCTCCCGGTCACCCTCGCCTACGACCACCCGTCGACCGCCGCGCTCGCCGCCTTCCTGCGCGGCACCGCGCTCGGCCTGGCCGAGGAGACCGTGGTCGCCGAGCGGGTCGGCGCCGACGACGACCCGATCGCGATCGTCGGCATCGGCTGCCGCTACCCCGGCGGCCTCTCCTCCCCCGACGACCTCTGGCGCCTGCTGATGGACGAGGCCGAGGTGCTCGGCCCGTTCCCCACCGACCGCGGCTGGGACGTCGAGGGCATGTACGACCCCGAGCCCGGCGTGCCCGGCAGGAGCTACGTGCGCGAAGGCGGCTTCCTCTCCGAGGCCACCCTCTTCGACGCCGAGTTCTTCGGGATCAGCCCGCGCGAGGCGGTCGGCATGGAGCCGCAGCAGCGGCTCGTCCTGGAGACCGCCTGGGAGGCGCTGGAGCGCGCCGGCATCGCCCCGGACACCCTGCGCGGCGCCCGCACCGGCGTCTTCGTCGGCGCCGAGGTGCACGACTACGGCACCCGCATCCAGGACGCCCCCGACGGCCTCGCCGGCTACCTGATGACCGGCAACACCCCGAGCGTCATCTCCGGCCGGCTCTCCTACCTGCTCGGCCTCGAAGGCCCGGCCATCACCCTGGACACCGCCTGCTCCGGCTCCCTGGTGGCCCTGCACCTGGCCGCCAACTCGCTCCGCCAGGGCGAGAGTTCGCTCGCCCTGGCCGGTGGCGTCACGGTCATGGGCAGCCCCGGGATGTTCAGCGCCTTCAGCCAGCAGCGCGGCCTCGCCCCCGACGGCCGCTGCAAGGCCTTCGCGGCCTCCGCGGACGGCACCGGCTTCGCCGAGGGCGTCGGCATCTTCGTCCTGGAACGGCTCTCCGACGCCCGCCGCAACGGCCGCCGGGTGCTCGCGGTGATCCGCTCCTCCGCGATCAACCAGGACGGCGCCAGCAACGGGCTCACCGCCCCCAGCGGCCCCTCGCAGCAGCGCCTCATCCAGCAGGCCCTGGCCAACGCGGGCCTCACCGCCGCCGACATCGACGCGATGGAGGCGCACGGCACCGGCACCACCCTGGGCGACCCGATCGAGGCCCAGGCCGTCCTCGCCACCTACGGCCAGGGGCGTCCGGCCGGCCGACCGCTGCTCCTCGGCTCCATCAAGTCCAACCTGGGCCACACCCAGGCCGCCGGCGGCGTCGCCAGCGTCATCAAGCTGGTGATGGGCATGCGGCACGGCGTGCTGCCCAAGACCCTCCACATCGACGAGCCGACCCCGCACGTCGACTGGTCGACGGGCCGGGTCGAGCTGCTCACCGAGGCCAGGCCGTGGGAGGCCGCCGAGGGGCAGCCCCGCCGGGCCGCCGTCTCCGCGTTCGGCATCAGCGGCACCAACGCCCACCTGATCATCGAGGAGGTCCCGGCGACCGAGGACGCCGGGCCCGCGGGGGACGCCGGCACCGAGCGGCCCGGCACGCTCACCCCGTGGCTCGTCTCCGGCCGCGGCGCCGAGGCGCTGCGCGGCCAGGCCGCCCGCCTCGCCGCGTTCGCCGCCGGCTCCGACGCCTCGCCCGCCGAGCTCGGCCACGCGCTGGCCACCACCCGCAACCAGCACGCCGACCGTGCCGTCGTCCTCGCCGCCGACCGCGAGTCCTTCGTGGCGGGCCTGACCGCGCTCGCCGAGGGCGTCTCCGTGCCCGCCGTGGTGTCCGGCCACGCCGGCCCCGGCCTGCTCGCCTTCCTCTTCACCGGCCAGGGTTCGCAGCGCCTCGGCATGGGCCGCGAACTGTACGACACCTTCCCGGTGTTCGCCGACGCGCTGGACGACGCCGCCGACCTCCTGGACCTCCAGCTGGAGACCCCCCTCCTCGACGTGCTGTTCGCCGAGCCCGGCAGCCCGGAGGCCGCGCTCCTGGACCGGACCGCCTACACCCAGACCGCGCTCTTCGCCGTTGAGGTGGCGCTGTTCCGCCTGCTCGAGTCCTTCGGCGTGCGCCCCGACCACCTGGCCGGCCACTCCGTCGGCGAGATCGCCGCCGCCCACGTCGCCGGCGTGTTCTCGCTGGAGGACGCCTGCGTGCTGGTGGCCGCCCGCGGCCGGCTGATGCAGCAGCTGCCGGCCGGCGGCGTGATGGCGGCGGTCCGCGCCGCCGAGGCGGACGTGCTCCCGCTGCTGGCGGGCCGCGAGCACGAGGCGGGCATCGCCGCGGTCAACGGCCCGGCCTCCGTGGTGATCTCGGGTGCCGGGGGCGCCGTGGACGAGATCCTCGCCGCGCTGGCGGACCGCGGCATCAACGGAAAGCGGCTGACCGTCTCGCACGCCTTCCACTCGCCGCTGATGGAGCCGATGCTCGACGAGTTCCGGCGCGTGGTCCGGGCCGTCCGCTTCGACGAGCCGCTCATCTCCGTCGTCTCCAACGTCACCGGCCGCCTCGCCACCGGCGACGAGCTGCGCGACCCCGAGTACTGGGTGCGCCACGTCCGCGAGGCCGTCCGCTTCGCCGACGGTGTCCGCGCCCTCGAAGAGGCCGGTGTCACCACCTACCTCGAACTCGGCCCCGACGGCGTCCTCACCGCCATGGCGCAGCCCTGCCTCCAGGATCCGGACGAGGCCCTCCTCGCCCCGGTCCTGCGCCGGGAGCGCCCCGAGGAGCGCGAGCTGCTCACCGCGCTCGCCCACGCCCACACCCGCGGCCACGCCGTGGACTGGACACCGCTCTTCCCCGGCGTCGCCTCCCCGGGCGTCGAGCTGCCGACCTACGCCTTCCAGCGCCGCCGCTACTGGCTCGACGCGGGCACCTCGCAGAACGACCCGGCCGCCGTCGGCCAGTTCGCCGTCGACCACCCGCTGCTCGGCGCGGGCGTCCAGTTGCCCGGCTCCGACGGTGTCGTGCTCACTGGCCGCCTCGACCTGCGCACCACCGCCTGGCTCACCGACCACGCCATCCGCGGGCAGGTCCTGCTCCCGGGCACGGCCTTCGTGGAGCTGGCCGTCCGGGCAGGCGACCAGGTCGGCTGCGAGGCCCTGGAGGAGCTGACGCTGCAGGCCCCGCTCGTCCTCCCCGAGGGCGGCGGGGTGGCGGTCAGCATCCTGGTCGGGCCGGCCGACGAGACGGGCCGCCGCAGCCTGGCGGTCTACTCCCGCGCCGACGACGTCTCGTTCGACGACCCGTGGACCCAGCACGCCGCGGGCGTCCTCGCCCCCGAGGCCGGCCCGGCCGCGCCGGCGGAGCTCACCGCCTGGCCGCCGCAGGACGCCACCGCGCTCGACCTCTCCGGCGCCTACGCCCGGATGGCCGAGCAGGGCTACGGCTACGGCCCGGTCTTCCAGGGGCTGCGCGCCGCCTGGCAGCGCGGTGACGAGATCTTCGCCGAGATCGCGCTGCCCGAGGGCGAGCAGGGCGTCGCGGCCGCGTTCGGCCTGCACCCGGCCCTGCTCGACGCCGCCCTTCAGGCCGCCGACCTGGCGTTCCCCGATGCCGGGGCCGGCGACGACGCCACCCTGCTGCCGTTCGCCTGGAACGACGTCACCCTGCACGCGGTGGGCGCGGACACGCTCCGGGTGCGCATCGCGGTCGACGGCCGGGAGAAGTCCTCGCTGCTGATCGCCGACGGCACGGGCCGGCCGGTCATGTCGGTCGGCTCGGTACTGGCCCGCCCGGTCTCCTCCGCCCAGCTCTCCTCGACCGGCGCCGGCCCGCTCTACCGCTTCACCCTCAGGGAACTCCCGGTGGATGCGGGTGTGGTGCGGGAGGGTCGTTGGGTGGCGTTGGGTGCGGGGGTGTCCGGTGTGGATGCGGTCGCGGATCTGGGGTCGGCTGCGGGTGCGGCCGTGGTGGTGCTGCCGGTGGGTGGTGGTGAGCCGCGGGACGCCGTTTCCGGTGTGCTGACTGTTCTTCAGGAATGGTTGGGGGACGGGCGGTTCGCGTCGTCGCGGTTGGTGGTGGTGGCGGAGGCCGGGTCCTTGGCCGGTGGTGCGGTGGCCGGTCTGGTGCGGTCGGCGCAGGCGGAGGAGCCGGGGCGGTTCGTGCTGGTGGAGCTGGCCGGTGGTGATGCGTCGCTGCTGGGGGCTGCGGTGGCTTCGGGTGAGCCCGAACTCGTGCTGCGGGACGGTGCGGTGTTCGTGCCGCGGGTGGCCCGCGACGAGTCCGTGCGTGCCGAGACCGGGTCCGGTTCGCCGTTCGACGGTGCCGGGACGGTGCTGGTGACCGGTGGCACGGGTGGTCTGGGTGCGGTGGTGGCCCGGCATCTGGTGACCGGGCACGGGGTGCGGAGCCTGGTGCTGGTGAGCCGCCGTGGTGAGGCGGCGCCGGGCGCCGCGGAGCTTCGGGACGAACTCGTGTCCCTGGGTGCGGAGTCGGTGCTGGTGGAGGCGGCGGACGTCGCCGACCGTGAGGCGCTGGCCGGTGTGCTGGGCCGGGTGCCGCAGGACCGTCCGCTGGCGGGTGTGGTGCACACGGCCGGTGTGGTGGACGACGGGACGATCGGCTCGCTGACCCCGGAGCGGGTGGACGCGGTGCTGCGTCCGAAGGCGGATGCCGCCTGGCACCTGCACGAGCTGACCCGGGACCTCCCGCTGCGCGCCTTCGTCCTCTTCTCGTCGGCCTCGGGCACGCTGGACGGCGCCGGCCAGGGCAACTACGCCGCGGCCAACGCCTACCTGGACGCGCTGGCCCGCCGGCGCCGGTCGGAGGGCCTGCCCGCACTCTCGCTGGCCTGGGGCCTCTGGGACACCGGCACCGGCATGGGCGGCAACCTCAGCCGCGCCGACGTCCAGCGCATCAACTCCTCGGGCATGGTGGGCCTTTCGGCCGAGGAGAGCCTCGCCCTCCTCGACGCCGCGCTCACGAGCGACGAGCCCGTCCTCCTCCCCGTCCGCCTCGACCAGGCCGATCTGCGGGCCCGCGCCGACGGCGTCCCCGCCGTCCTGCGCGACCTCGTCCGTACGACGACCCGGCGCGCCGCCGAGAAGGCCGGCGCCGGCCAGGCCGCGTCCCCGATCGCCCAGCGCCTCGCCGGGCTCTCCGCGGACGAGCGCACCCGGACCCTGCTCGACCTGGTGCGCACCCACGTCGCCGCCGTCCTGCACCACGACAGCAGCGCGGCCATCGACAGCAAGCGCGCCTTCACCGAGATCGGCTTCGACTCCCTCTCGGCCGTCGAGCTGCGCAACCGGCTCAACCAGGAGACCGGCCTGCGGCTGCCCGCCACGCTCGTCTTCGACTACCCGACCCCCCAGGCGCTCGCCGACCACATCAAGGAGACCGTGGTCGGGGCCGACACCCCGGCCGTCGAGGCCGCCCCCGCCGTGGTGCTCACCGACGACGAGCCGATCGCCATCGTCGGGATGAGCTGCCGCTTCCCCGGCGACGTCCGCTCGCCCGAGGAGCTGTGGGAGCTGCTGGCCGCCGGTCGCGACGGCATCACCCGGTTCCCCGAGAACCGGGGCTGGGACACCAAGGGCATCTACGACCCCGAGCCGGGCAAGCCGGGCAAGACCTACTCCAACGAGGGCGGCTTCCTGCACGACGCGGCCGACTTCGACGCCGAGTTCTTCGGTATCAGCCCGCGCGAGGCGATGGCCACCGACCCCCAGCAGCGCCTGCTGCTGGAGGCCTCCTGGGAGGCCATCGAGCGGGCCGGCATCGACCCGTCCACGCTCAAGGGCAGCCAGACCGGCGTCTTCGCCGGCGTGATGTACCACGACTACGCCTCGCGCCTCGGCGCCGTCCCGGAGGACCTGGAGACGTACCTGGGCAACGGCAGCCTGGGCAGCGTGGTCTCCGGCCGCGTCGCCTACAGCCTGGGCCTGGAGGGTCCGGCGGTGTCGGTGGACACGGCCTGCTCGTCCTCGCTGGTCGCCCTGCACTGGGCGATCCAGGCGCTGCGCCGCGGCGAGTGCGACCTCGCACTGGCCGGCGGTGTCACCGTCATGGCCACCCCCGAGACCTTCACCGACTTCAGCCGGCAGCGGGGCCTCGCCAAGGACGGCCGCTGCAAGGCGTTCGCCGAGGCGGCGGACGGCACCGGCTGGGGCGAGGGCGTGGGCGTGCTCCTGGTGGAGCGGTTGTCGGACGCGCGCCGGCTCGGGCACGAGGTACTGGCCGTGGTCCGCGGTTCGGCGATCAACCAGGACGGTGCGAGCAACGGGCTGACGGCGCCGAACGGTCCGTCGCAGCAGCGAGTGATCCGGGCTGCGCTGGCCGCCGCGGGGCTGTCGACGTCCGATGTGGACGTGGTGGAGGCGCACGGCACGGGTACGACGCTGGGTGACCCGATCGAGGCGCAGGCGCTGCTGGCCACGTACGGCCAGGGCCGCCCGGAGGGCCGGCCGCTCTGGCTGGGCTCGATCAAGTCGAACCTGGGCCACACCCAGGCCGCCGCCGGTGTCGCGGGCATCATCAAGATGGTGCAGGCGATGCGTCACGAGGTGCTGCCCAAGACCCTGCATGTGGACGCCCCGTCCTCGCACGTGGACTGGTCCGCCGGTGACGTCGAGCTGCTGGCCGAGGCCCGCGCCTGGGAGAAGGCGGAGGGTGCACCGCGTCGCGCGGGTGTCTCCTCGTTCGGCATCAGCGGCACCAACGCGCACGTCATCCTGGAGGAGGCCCCGGCGGCCGAGCCGGATGAGTCGGCCGTCGAGGAGCCCGGCGCGGGTTGGCCGGTGGGTGTTCCGGTGCCGTGGGTGGTGTCGGGCCGGACGGAGGCCGCGCTGCGGGCGCAGGCCGGGCGGCTGCGGGAGTTCGTGGCGGGAACCGACCGGTCGCCGCTCGACGTCGGCTTCTCGCTGGCGTCCTCGCGTGCCGTCCTGGACCGCCGGGCCGTGGTGCTCGGGGCCAACCGGACCGAGCTGATGGTGGGTCTGGAGAAGCTCGCCGCGAGCGACGGCGCCGAGAGCGGTGCGGGCCGCTCCGAGGGCCGGACGGCGTTCCTGTTCACCGGTCAGGGTTCGCAGCGGGTCGGGATGGGGCGTGAACTGTACGAGGCCTTCCCGGTGTTCGCGGCTGCGCTGGACGAGGTGTGCTCGCTGCTGGACGGTGAGTTGGGTGTGTCGCTGCGCGAGGTGATCGCCGGGACGTCGGGTTCGCTGGACGACACGGTTCACACGCAGGCGGCGCTGTTCGCGGTCGAGGTGGCGCTCTACCGGCTGGTGGAGTCGCTGGGTGTGCGCGCCGACTTCCTGGCCGGGCACTCGGTGGGCGAGATTGCGGCTGCGCACGTGGCCGGGGTTCTGTCGTTGGCGGATGCGTGCACGCTGGTCGCCGCCCGCGGCCGGCTGATGCAGGCGCTGCCCGCCGGTGGCGTCATGGTCGCTGTCCGGGCCGCCGAGGCGGACGTGCTCCCGCTGCTGAAGGGCCACGAGAAGCAGGTCGGTGTCGCGGCGGTCAACGGGCCCGCCTCGGTGGTGATCTCGGGTGCCGAGGCGTCGGTGGGCAAGGTGGTGAAGAAGCTGGAGGAGCGCGGCATCGCCTCGGTCCGGCTGACCGTCTCGCACGCGTTCCACTCGCCGCTGATGGAGCCGATGCTGGAGGACTTCCGCGCCGTCGTGAGCGGCCTGACTTTCGCCGAGCCCAGGCTCGCCGTCGTCTCCAACGTCACCGGAGAGCTCGCCGACGGCGACGAGCTGCGCGACCCGGAGTACTGGGTCCGCCACGTCCGCCAGGCCGTCCGCTTCGCCGACGGCATCCGGGCCCTCGAAGCCGCCGGTGTGACCCGCTACCTCGAGCTGGGCCCCGACGGCGTGCTGACCGGCATGGCCCGGGCCTGCCTGGCCGACCCCGACGACGCCCTCCTCGTCCCGGCCCTGCGCAAGGGCCGCGACGAGGCCCCCGCCCTGCTGGCCGCCCTGGCCGCCGTGTTCGAGGCGGGCGCAGACGTCGACTGGGCGGCCGTGTTCCAGGGCAGTGGCGCGCGCCGCGTCGACCTGCCGACCTACGCCTTCCAGCACGAGCACTACTGGCTCGACGCCGTGGCGGCGGCCGGTGATGCGGCCTCCCTGGGCCAGGCCGCGACGGAGCACCCCTTCCTGGGGGCGGCCGTCGAACTTCCCGACTCCGACGGCTACCTGTTCACGGGCCGGGTCGGTCTCGACTCGCACCCCTGGCTGGCCGACCACACTGTCGCCGGGTCCGTCCTGCTGCCGGGCACGGCCTTCGTCGACCTGGCGATCCACGCGGGCCTGCACACCGGTCACGGCTTCCTGGAGGAGCTGACCCTTCAGGCGCCGCTGGTCTTCCCCGAGCGCGCCGGCTGCCAGCTGCGGGTCGTCGTCGGCGAGCCGGAGGAGGCGGGCCGGCGCCCGTTCTCGGTCTACTCCCGGCTGGAGGACGCGCCGGGTGAGCGCCTGTGGCTGAAGCACGCCACGGGCACGCTGACCGACGCCGCACCGGAGGCGGCCGCGGGCCTGAGCGTCTGGCCGCCGAAGGGCGCCGAGGCGATCGCCCTGGACGGCCTCTACGCCGAACTGGCCGCCGACGGGCTGGGCTACGGCCCGGTCTTCCAGGGGCTGCGGGCCGCCTGGAAGCGCAACGGCGAGATCTTCGCGGAGATCGCCCTCCCGGAGGAGGCGCACGTGGACGCGGCCGCCTTCGGCCTGCACCCGGCGCTGCTCGACTCCGCGCTGCACGCCACGGAGCTGCTCGACAACTCCCCGCGCGGCACCGAGGGGGCCTCGCTGCCCTTCGCCTGGTCCGACGTCTCCCTGCTCACGCCGGGCGTCACCGGGCTGCGGGTGAAGGTCTCCTCCTCTTCGCCGGACGAGTCGTCGCTGGTCATCGCCGACAGCGCGGGCCTGCCCGTGATGACGGTGGGGTCGATGGTGGCGCGGCCGGTGTCGGTCGACCAGATCGAGGCGGCGCGCAGCGGCGGCGCCACCCGCACGGTCTACCGGATGGAGTGGGTGGCCGAGCCGCTGGACCCCGCGGTGCCGATGGAGGGCCGCTGGGCCGTGGTCGGCCCGCAGTCGGACGCCTGGGCGGCCCAGTGGGGCGTCGAGGCGGCCCCGGAGCTCGACGCGGTGGCCGGTTCGAAGGTCGTGCTGCTGCCGGCCGGCGGGCCGGACGACAGCCCCGCCGGGGTGCGGGCGGAGACGGCCCGCGTGCTGGAGGTGCTCCGGTCCTGGCTGGCGGACGAGCGGTTCGAGTCCTCGCGCCTGGTCGTCCTGACGGAGGCCCCGTCACTGGCCGGCGGTGCGGTGGCCGGCCTGGTGCGGTCGGCTCAGGCGGAGAACCCGGAGCGGTTCGTGCTGGTGGAGCTGGCCGGCGGCGACGCGTCGCTGCGGCTGCTGCCCGCGGCCGTCGCCTCGGGCGAGCCCGAACTGGCCCTGCGGGACGGCACGGTGTTCGTTCCGCGGGTGGTGCGGGCCGAGACCGGGTCCGGTTCGCCGTTCGGCGGCACCGGGACGGTGCTGGTGACCGGTGGCACGGGTGGTCTGGGCGCGGTCGTGGCCCGGCACCTGGTGACCGGCCACGGGGTGCGGAGCCTGGTGCTGGTGAGCCGCCGTGGTGAGGCGGCGCCGGGTGCGGTGGAGCTGCGGGACGAACTCGTGTCCCTGGGCGCGGAGTCGGTGCTGCTGGAGGCGGCGGACGTCGCCGACCGCGAGGCCCTGGCGGCCGTCCTGGACCGGGTGGAGAAGGAGCGCCCGCTGGCCGGTGTGGTGCACACGGCCGGTGTGGTGGACGACGGGACGATCGGCTCGCTGACCCCGGAGCGGGTGGACGCGGTGCTGCGTCCGAAGGCGGATGCGGCCTGGCACCTGCACGAGCTGACCCGGGACCTCCCGCTGCGCGCCTTCGTCCTGTTCTCGTCCGTGGCGGGCACGCTGGACGGCGCCGGCCAGGGCAACTACGCCGCGGCCAACGCCTACCTGGACGCGCTGGCCCGCCAGCGCTGGCTGGACGGCCTGCCCGCACTCTCGCTGGCCTGGGGCCTCTGGGACACCGGCACCGGCATGGGCGGCAACCTCAGCCGCGCCGACGTCCAGCGCATCAACTCCTCCGGTGTGGTGGGACTGTCGGCCGAGGAGAGCCTCGCCCTGTTCGATGCCTCGCTGAGTGCCGACGAGGCGGTGCTGCTGCCCGTCAAGCTCGACCCGGCGGGCCTGCGCGCCCGTACCGGCGGCGTCCCCGCCATGCTGCGGACCCTGGTCCCGGCGGCCGAACCCCGCGCGCCCCGGGCGCCCAAGGCCGCTCCGGCCGCCGCGCCCGCGGCGGACGAGAGCCTGGAGTCGCAGCTCGCGGGCCTGTCGCAGGACGAGCAGCTCCACCTGCTCCAGAACCTGATCTGCGCGCACGTGGCCGCCGTCCTGGGCCACACCTCCGCCGCCACGGTGGACCCGGCGCGCTCCTTCCAGGAGGTCGGCTTCGACTCGCTCACCGCCGTCGAACTGCGCAACCGGCTCAACAAGGCCACCGGGCAGCGCCTGCCCGCGACGCTGATCTTCGACTACCCGAGCCCGGTGGCGCTCTCCAAGTACCTGCTCACCGAAATGCTCCCGGACATCCCCGAGGTGGCCGCCGCCTCCGGCGGCGAGCTGGACGAGGAGGCGTTCCGTCAGACGCTCGGCACCCTCTCGCTCGCCCGCGTCCGCGAGGCCGGGCTGCTCGACCAGCTGCTCGCGCTCGCCGCACCCGGCGGGCCCGCACAGCAGGACGACACCGCGCAGGCGGACCAGAGCGAATCGATCATGGCGATGGACCTCGAGGCCCTGTTGGCCGAGGCGGCCCGGCGCAGCGACTCCGAGTGACCGAGGAAGGCGTAGGAACTGTGAGTACTTCTGTCGAGCAGATAGCGGACGCGCTGCGCAAGTCGCTGCTGGAGAACGAGCGGCTGCGCCGGCGGCACGACCAGGTCACCGCCGCGGCCCAGGAGCCGATCGCGATCGTCGGGATGAGCTGCCGCTTCCCCGGCGGGGTCGAGAACGCGGACGACCTGTGGCGGCTGGTCGCCGAGGGCCGGGACGCCGTCACCGGGTTCCCCGAGGACCGGGGCTGGGACCTCGAAGGCGTCTTCGACACCGACGCCTCGCGGTCCGGCAAGACCTACGCCAAGGAGGGCGGGTTCCTGCACGACGCCCCGCTGTTCGACGCGCCGTTCTTCAGCATGAGCCCGCACGAGGCCTCCGCCACGGACCCGCAGCAGCGGATTGTCCTGGAGGCGTCCTGGGAGGCGTTCGAGCACGCCGGCATCGACGTGCACACGCTGCGCGGCAGCCAGACCTCGGTGTTCGTCGGCGTCATGGCCGCCGACTACCACGCGCGGCCCGGCACGGTCGCCGAGGGCGCGGAGGGGTTCCTGGTCGTCGGCACGGACAGCAGTGTCGTGTCGGGGCGCGTGTCGTACAGCCTGGGCCTGGAGGGTCAGGCCATCTCGATCGACACCGCCTGCTCGTCCTCGCTGGTGGCGGTGCACCTGGCGGCCCAGTCGCTGCGCCAGGGCACCTCCACGCTGGCGCTGGCCGGCGGTGTGACGGTGATGTCGACGCCGCGCACCTTCGTCGAGTTCAGCCGTCAGCGCGGCCTCGCCCCCGACGGCCGCTGCAAGTCCTTCGCCGAGGCCGCCGACGGCACCGGCTGGTCGGAGGGCGTGGGCATGCTCGTTCTGGAGCGCCTCTCCGACGCGCGCCGGAACGGGCACCGGGTGCTGGCTGTCGTCCGGGGCTCCGCCCTCAACCAGGACGGCGCCAGCAACGGGCTCACCGCACCCAACGGCCCGTCCCAGCAGCGCGTCATCCGCGCCGCGCTCGCCAACGCCCGGCTCTCCGCCGCCGAGGTCGACGCGGTGGAGGCGCACGGCACCGGTACCCGCCTCGGCGACCCCATCGAGGCGCAGGCGTTGCTCGCCACGTACGGCCGGGAACGGCCGGAGGGCCGGCCGCTCTGGCTCGGCTCGATCAAGTCCAACATGGGCCACACCCAGGCCGCGGCGGGCGCCGCGGGCATCATCAAGATGGTCCAGGCGATGCGCCACGGGGTGCTGCCCCGGACCCTGCACGTGGACGCGCCGACCTCCCAGGTGGAGTGGGAGGCGGGCGCCGTCGAGCTGCTCGCCGAGGCCCGGCCGTGGGAGCAGGCGGACGGCGCGCCGCGCCGGGCCGGCATCTCCTCGTTCGGCATCAGCGGCACCAACGCGCACGTGATCATCGAGGAGGCCCCGGCCGAGGAGGACGGCGCCGCCCAGGAGGCCCCGGCCCGCGGCGACGCGGCGCCCGCCGGCACCGACGGGCCCCGGGTCTGGACGGGGGGCACCGCCGCGCTGCCGTTCGTGCTCTCAGCCCGGGACGAACCCGCCCTCCGCGCCCAGGCCGAGCGCCTCCTGCACCGCCTGGAGGAGGCAGGCGCCCCCGGCCTGCCGGACGTCGCGTACTCCCTGGCGCTGTCCCGTGCGGCCCTGGAGCACCGGGCCGCGCTGACCGTCGCCGACGCCGAGGCGCTGAGCGCCGGCCTGCGCGCCCTCGCCCGCGGCGAGGAGTCCGCCGGGCTGGCCCGCGGTGTGGCCGGGCGCGAGCCCCGCACCGTCCTCGTCCTGCCCGACCACGGCGGCGCCGCCGGCGCCGGGCCCGCCGACTGGGCACCGCTCGCCCGCGGCCTGGCCGCCGCCTCCCCGCTCTTCGCCGAGCAGCTGCGGACGGTGGCCGCCGAGCTGCGCACCCACACCGGCTGGGACCTCACCGCGGTGGTCGAGGGAGCGCCGACGGCGCCGGCCCCGGACCGCCCGGACGTCGCCCGGCCCGGCGCCTACGCCGTCCAGGTCGCGCTCGCCGCCCTGTGGCGCGCGCACGGCCTGCGCCCCACCGCCGTGCTCGGCCACGGCAGCGGCGCGATCGCCGCCGCCCGGCTGGCCGGGGCCGTCGCCCCGGAGGAGGCGGCCCGGCTCGCCGCCGACGCCACCGCCGAGCTGCCGGCCGGCACCGGCACCGGCTCGGCGGCGGTCCAGCTCCACCTCAGCCGGACGGACGAGGAGTACGCCCGGGCGGTGCATGCCCTGGTCGGGAACGGCCACACGCTCTTCGTCGGCGCCGGCCCGGCCGCCCTGCCCGCCGCCACCGTCCTGGAGGCGGCCACCGCCGACGTCCCCACCGCCGTGATCGCCCCGCCGGGTCCGGACGCCCCCGCCGAGAGCTTCACCGAGGCGCTCGGCCGGGCGCACACCCTGGGCGTCGCGGTGGACTGGCAGGCCTTCCACGCGGGCCGCGGCGCCCACCGGGTGGACCTGCCGACCTACGCCTTCCAGCACGAGCGCTACTGGCCCGAGTCCGTCGCCGACACCGGCGACCCGGCCGCGCTCGGCCTGGCCGCGGCCGGCCACCCGCTGCTCGGCGCCGCCATCGCCATCGCCGACGCGGACGAGGCACTGCTCACCGGGCTGCTCAGCCTGGAGACCCAGCCGTGGCTCGCCGACCACGCCGCGGGCGGCACGGTGCTGCTGCCCGGCACCGCCTTCGTCGAGATGGCGATCCGGGCCGGTGACCAGGTCGGCTACGGCCTGCTGGACGAACTGACCCTGACCGCGCCGCTGGTCCTGCCCGCGCAGGGCGGCGTGCAGATCCAGGTCTCCGTCGGCGCCCCCGGCGACGGCGGCGGCCGCCCCGTCCGCATCCACGCCCGCCCCGACGACCGGTCGGTCTCCGCCGGCGCGGGGGAGCGGTCGTGGACCGTCCACGCCACCGGCACGCTGCTGCCGGGGCAGAGCGGGCCGTCCTTCGACCTGACCGCCTGGCCGCCGAAGGGCGCGGCCGAGGTCGACGTGTCGGACGCCTACGCGCGGATGGCCGAGCAGGGCTACGGCTACGGGCCCGCCTTCCAGGGGCTGCGCGCCGTCTGGCGGCGCGGTGACGACGTCTTCGCCGAGGTCGTCCTGCCCGAGGAGGTCCGGGACCAGGCCACCCGCTTCGGCCTGCACCCGGCGCTGCTCGACGCCGCCCTGCACGCCGCCGGCCAGGGCGCCCAGGCGGCGGACACCGCGCTGCGGCTGCCCTTCGCGTGGAGCGGCGTGCGCCTGCACGCCACCGGGGCGTCCGCACTGCGGGTCCGGCTCACGGCCCGGGGCGCCGGGGCGATCTCCCTGGAGCTCGCCGACCCGAGCGGCGCGCCCGTCGCCTCCGTCGACTCGCTCGCCCTGCGCACCGTCACCCCCGAGCAGCTCTCGGCCGCTCCGGCCGCCACGCACGACGCGCTGTTCCGGCTGGACTGGACTCGGCTCCCGGTGGATGCGGGTGTGGTGCGGGAGGGCCGTTGGGTGGCGTTGGGTGCCGGGGTGTCCGGTGTGGAGGCGGTCGCGGATCTGGGGTCGGCTGCGGGTGCGGCCGTGGTGGTGCTGCCGGTGGGTGGTGGTGAGCCGCGGGACGCCGTCTCCGGTGTGCTGACTGTTCTTCAGGAATGGTTGGGGGATGGGCGGTTCGCGTCGTCGCGGTTGGTGGTGGTGGCGGAGGCCGGGTCCTTGGCCGGTGGTGCGGTGGCGGGTCTGGTGCGGTCGGCGCAGGCGGAGGAGCCGGGGCGGTTCGTGCTGGTGGAGCTGGCCGGCGGCGACGCGTCGCTGCGGCTGCTGCCCGCGGCCGTCGCCTCGGGTGAGCCCGAACTCGTGCTGCGGGACGGTGCGGTGTTCGTTCCGCGGGTGGTGCGGGCCGATGCCGGGTCCGGTTCGCCGTTCGGCGGTGCCGGGACGGTGCTGGTGACCGGTGGCACGGGTGGTCTGGGTGCGGTGGTGGCCCGGCATCTGGTGACCGGGCACGGGGTGCGGAGCCTGGTGCTGGTGAGCCGCCGTGGTGAGGCGGCGCCGGGTGCGGTGGAGCTGCGGGACGAACTCGTGTCCCTGGGTGCGGAGTCGGTGCTGGTGGAGGCGGCGGACGTCGCCGACCGTGAGGCGCTGGCCGGTGTGCTGGGCCGGGTGCCGCAGGACCGTCCGCTGGCGGGTGTGGTGCACACGGCCGGTGTGGTGGACGACGGGACGATCGGCTCGCTGACCCCGGAGCGGGTGGACGCGGTGCTGCGTCCGAAGGCGGATGCGGCCTGGCACCTGCACGAGCTGACCCGGGACCTGCCGGTCAAGGCGTTCGTCCTGTTCTCGTCCGTGGCGGGCACGCTGGACGGCGCCGGCCAGGGCAACTACGCCGCGGCCAACGCCTACCTGGACGCGCTGGCCCGCCGGCGCCGGGAGGAGGGCCTGCCCGCACTCTCGCTGGCCTGGGGCCTCTGGGACACCGGCACCGGCATGGGCGGCAACCTCTCCCAGGCCGACATCGACCGCATCGCCGCCGGCGGCGTCCTCGCGCTCACGGCGGAGAAGGGCGTGGAGCTCTTCGACGCGGCGCTCGCCTCCGAGGAGCCGGTGCTGCTGCCGGTCCACTGGGACTTCGCCGCCGTCTGGCGCTCGGCCGAGCCCGTGCCGGCGATGCTCCGCGGTCTGGTCCCCGTGGCCGCCCGCCGGGCCGCAGCCGGAGCCGGCGCGTCCGACAGCCTGCGCGACCGTCTCGTCCGCATGGCGGCGGACGAGCGCGACACCTTCCTGCTCGACCTGGTCCGCGCCGAGGTCGCGGGCGTCCTGGGCCACGGCGGCAAGGACGCCGTGGAGCCGCAGCGCGCCTTCAAGGAGCTCGGCTTCGACTCCCTCGCGGCGGTGAGCCTGCGCAACCGGCTCAACCAGGAGACCGGCCTGCGGCTGCCCGCCACGCTCGTCTTCGACTACCCGGCCTCCGACGTGCTGGCCCGCTTCCTGCGGGACGAACTCGTCGGCGCCGAGGAGGAGTCCGGCGCCGAGGCAGGCCCCGCCGTCGTGTTCTCGGACGACGAGCCGATCGCGATCGTCGGGATGAGCTGCCGCTTCCCCGGCGACGTCCGCTCGCCCGAGGAACTGTGGGAGCTGCTGGCCGCCGGCCGTGACGGCATCGGCGGATTCCCCGAGAACCGTGGCTGGGACACCGACGCCATCTACGACCCGGAGCCGGGCAAGCCGGGCCGGACCATCAGCCGCGAGGGCGGGTTCCTGTACGACGCGGCCGACTTCGACGCCGAGTTCTTCGGCATCTCCCCGCGCGAGGCGCTGGCCCTGGACCCGCAGCAGCGGCTGCTGCTGGAGGCGTCCTGGGAGGCCATCGAGCGGGCCGGCATCGACCCGTCCTCGCTCAAGGGCAGCCAGACCGGCGTCTTCGCCGGCGTGATGTACCACGACTACGCCACCAGGCTCGGCGCCGTTCCCGAGGACGTCAGCGGCTACCTGGGCAACGGCAGCCTGGGCAGCGTGGTCTCCGGCCGGGTCTCCTACAGCCTCGGTCTGGAGGGCCCGGCGGTGTCCGTCGACACCGCGTGCTCGTCCTCGCTGGTCGCCCTGCACTGGGCGATCCAGGCGCTGCGCCGCGGCGAGTGCGACCTCGCTCTGGCCGGCGGTGTCACCGTCATGGCCACCCCGGACACGTTCATCGACTTCACCCGCCAGCGCGGTCTGGCCGCGGACGGTCGCTGCAAGCCGTTCGCGGAGGCAGCGGACGGCACCGGCTGGGGCGAGGGCGTGGGTGTGCTCCTGGTGGAGCGGCTCTCGGAGGCCCGCCGCAAGGGCCACCAGGTCCTCGCGGTGGTGCGGGGTTCGGCGGTGAACCAGGACGGTGCGAGCAACGGGCTGACGGCGCCGAACGGTCCGTCGCAGCAGCGGGTGATCCGGGCGGCGCTGGCCGACGCGGGGCTGTCCACGGCCGACGTGGACGCCGTCGAGGCGCACGGCACGGGCACCACGCTGGGTGACCCGATCGAGGCGCAGGCGCTGCTGGCGACGTACGGCCGGGACCGTCCGGAGGGCCGGCCGCTCTGGCTGGGCTCCGTGAAGTCGAACCTCGGCCACACCCAGGCTGCCGCCGGTGTCGCGGGCATCATCAAGATGGTCCAGGCGATGCGCCACGAGGTGCTGCCGAAGACCCTGCACGTGGACGCTCCGTCCTCGCACGTGGACTGGTCGGCGGGCGACGTCGAGCTGTTGACGCGGGCACAGCCGTGGGAGAGGACGGACGGCACACCGCGCCGGGCCGGTATCTCCTCGTTCGGCATCAGCGGCACCAACGCGCACGTCATCTTGGAGGAGGCCCCGGCGGCCGAGCCCGTCGAGGAGGCCTTGCGGACCGCCGAGGGGCAGTGGCCCGACGGCGCCCTGGTCCCGCTCGCGGTCTCCGGCCGGACGGAGGAGGCGCTGCGGGCGCAGGCCGAGCGGCTGCGCGCGTTCGTCGCCGCCGACCGCTCCCGCCTGCTGGACCTCGGCTACTCGTCGCTGACCACGCGCACCACGCACCCCCACCGCGCGGTGGTGCTGGGTGCGACGCGTGAGGAGGTGCTGGCCGAGCTGGCCGCGGTGGCCGAGGGCCGCCCTTCGGACCTGGCGGTCACCGGCCGGGCGGGCGCAGGCCGGACGGCGTTCCTGTTCACCGGTCAGGGCTCGCAGCGGGTCGGGATGGGCGCCGGGCTGGCGTCGGTGTTCCCGGTCTTCTCTGCCGCCCTGGACGAGGTGTGCTCGCTGCTGGACGGTGAGTTGGGCGTGTCGCTGCGCGAGGTCATCGTCGGCACGTCGGGTTCGCTGGACGACACGGTCTTCACGCAGTCGGCGCTGTTCGCCGTCGAGGTGGCGCTGTACCGGCTGGTCGAATCGCTGGGTGTGCGCGCGGACTTCCTCGCCGGGCACTCGGTGGGCGAGATCGCGGCCGCTCACGTGGCCGGGGTCCTGTCGCTGGCGGACGCGTGCACACTGGTCGCCGCCCGCGGCCGGCTGATGCAGGCGCTGCCGGCCGGCGGGGTCATGGTGGCCGTTCGGGCCGCCGAGGCGGACGTGCTGCCGCTGCTGAAGGGCCGCGAGGCCGAGGTCGGTGTGGCGGCCGTCAACGGGCCTTCGTCGGTGGTGATTTCGGGTGCCGAGGCCGCGGTGGGCGAGGTGGTCGCCCAGTTGAAGGAGCGTGGCATCGCCTCCGTCCGGCTGACCGTCTCGCACGCGTTCCACTCGCCGCTGATGGAGCCGATGCTGGAGGAGTTCCGGACCGTTGTCCGGGGTCTCACCTTCGGCGAGCCCAAGGTCGCCGTCGTCTCCAACGTCACCGGAAGGCTCGCCGACGGCGACGACCTGCGCGACCCCGAGTACTGGGTCCGCCACGTCCGCCAGGCCGTCCGCTTCGCCGACGGCATCCGGGCCCTCGAAGCCGCCGGCGTCACCCGCTACCTCGAACTCGGCCCCGACGGCGTGCTGACCGGCATGGCCCAGGCCTGCCTGGCCGACCCCGACGACGCCCTCCTCGTCCCGGCCCTGCGCAAGGGCCGCGACGAGGCCCGGACCTTCCTCGCCGCCGTCGCGGATGCCTACATCAGCGGCTGGGCGCTCGACGGCGAAGGCCTCTTCCACGGGTCCGGCGCCCGCCGGGTGGACCTGCCGACCTACGCCTTCCAGCACGAGCGCTACTGGCTCGACGCGGCGCCCGCCGCCGTGGACGCCTCCGCCCTGGGCCTGCGGCCGACCGCGCACCCGCTGCTCGGCGCGGCCGTCGAACTCCCCGACTCCGACGGCGTGGTGCTCACCGGCCGGATCTCCGTGGCCGCCCAGCCCTGGCTGGCCGACCACGCGGTGGCCGGCACCGTCCTGCTGCCCGGTTCCGCGTTCGTGGAGCTGGCCGTCCGGGCCGGTGACCAGGTCGGATCCGGCCGGCTGGACGAGCTGACGCTGACCGCCCCGCTGGCCCTGCCCGAACACGGCGCGGTCCAGATCCAGGTGGCGGTCGGCGCACCGGACGAGGAGGGGCAGCGGCCGGTCCGCGTCCACGCACGCCCCGAGGGCGCGGAGCCCGACCACGAGTGGACGGTCCACGCGAGCGGCATCCTGCTGCCCGGCGACCAGCCCGCCGAGGAGGGCGCCGAGGAGGGCGCCGACCTGACGGTCTGGCCGCCCGAGGGGGCCGAGGAGCTGCCCGTCCTGGACGCGTACGACGAACTGGCCGGTCAGGGCTACGGCTACGGCCCGGCCTTCCAGGGCCTGCGCAAGGCCTGGCGGAGCGGCGACGACGTGTTCGCGGAGGTGGCGCTGCCCGAGGAGGCCCACGCGGACGGCGAGGCCTTCGGTCTGCACCCGGCCCTGCTCGACGCGGCGCTGCACGCGACGCTGCTGCCGGGCGCCGCCGTGGACGACGACCCGGCGGCCGGGCCGCGGCTCCCGTTCTCGTGGAACGGCGTGACGCTGTTCTCGGCGGGGGCCACCGCCCTGCGCGTCCGGCTCCGGGTCTCCGGGCCCGAGGTGGTCGCCGTCGAAGCCGCCGACCCGTCGGGTGCACCGGTCCTCTCGGTGCGCTCCCTGGTGGCACGCGCCGTGCCGGCCGAGCAGCTCGCTCCGGCCGGAGGCGCCGCCGCCGGTGCGATGTACCGGATCTCCTGGCGGACGGCGGCCGCGCCCGCCACCGTCCCGGACGTCCGCTGGGCCGTCCTCGGGGCCGGCCCGGCCGCCGACGAGCTCGGCGCGGGCGTCGACACCTGGGGCGAACTCGCCGATCTCACCCGGGCGTTGGACGAGGGTGACACCGCGCCCGAGGTGATCGTCCTGCACGACCCGGCCGGTGGCGAGGCACGGGCGGTCGTCCGCCGCACGGCCGAGACGCTCGCCCGGCTGCTCGCCGACGACCGGCTGGAGGGCGCCCGCCTGGTCGTCCTCACCGCGGGCGCGGTGGCGGCCACGGCCGGGGACGCCGTGCCGGATCTCGTCCACGCACCGCTGTGGGGCCTCCTGCGCTCCGTCCAGGAGGAGTACCCGCAGCGGCTGACCCTGGTCGACGCGGACCCGGCGGACGGCTTCGGGCTGCTGTCCGCGGCCGTGGCCCTCGGCGCGCCGGAGGTGGCGGTCCGCGACGGCGCGCTGCTGGTCCCGCGCCTGGTCCGGGCCGAGCCGCCGGTGACCGGCGGTGCGACCGACGACTCCGAGCCCGCCTTCGACCTGGACGGAACGGTGCTGGTCACCGGCGGGACCGGCGGCCTGGGCACCGCGGTGGCCCGCCACCTGGTCTCCGGGCACGGCGTGCGGCACCTGCTGCTGCTCAGCCGGCGCGGGGAGCGGGCGGCCGGAGCACCGGAGCTCCGTGACGAACTGCTGGAGCTGGGTGCCAAGAGCGTCACCGTCCGGGCCTGCGACGTCACCGACCGGGCGGCCCTGGCCGAGGCGCTGGACGCGGTCCCGGGTGCGCACCCGCTCACCGGGGTGCTGCACACGGCGGGCGTCCTGGACGACGGGACCTTCGCGTCCCTGACCCCGGAACGCTACGACGCGGTGCTGCGGCCCAAGCTCGACGCCGCCGCCCACCTGGATGCCCTGACGGCCGGTCACCCGGTCCGCACGTTCGTCCTCTTCTCCTCTCTGGCCGGCACCATGGGCAGCGCCGGCCAGGCCAACTACGCCGCCGCCAACGCCTATCTGGACGCCCTGGCGCAGCACCGCAGGGCGGCCGGCCGGCCCGCGGTCTCGCTGGCCTGGGGTCTGTGGGAGTCGGGCGACGGCATGGGCGAGGGGCTCGCCGAGACCGACCGGGCGCGGATGTCGCGTTCGGGGGTCACCGCGCTCCCCGTGACGGAGGGCCTCGCGCTCTTCGACGCGGCCCTGCACTCCGACGACGCCGTACTCCTTCCGGTCCGCCTCGACATCGCACCGATCCGGGCACGGGCCGCGGCGGAGGGTGTTCCGCACCTGCTGCGCGAACTGGTCCGGGTGCCGGTGCGGCGCGACCGCCGGGCGGCCGGCAGCGGGCAGCAGGCCGGGGCCGACGGCCTCGTCCAGCGGCTGTCGGCGCTCGCCGAGGAGGAGCAGCTCGCCCTGCTGCTGACCCTGGTCCGGACGCACGTCGCCGCGGTCCTCGGCCACGCGGGCCCGGAGGCGGTCGACGCCGAACGGGGCTTCTCCGAGCTGGGATTCGACTCGCTGGCCGCGGTCGAGCTGCGCAACCGCCTCGGGGTGGCCTGCGGGGTGCGGCTCCCGTCCACGCTGATCTACGACCAGCCGACGTCGGCCGCCGTCGCCGCGTACCTGCGGGGCGAACTGGTCGGGACGGCCGGCGCGCCCAGCCTGGAGGACGAACTGGCCCGCCTGGAGGCCGTCCTGGGCGCCGCCAGCCCCGACGGGGCCGAGCACGCCCGGATCGCGGCCCGGCTGCGGGCGCTCAGCGCCCGTTGGGCCGACGGACCGGGCGCCGAGGAGAACGGAACGGAGCCCGCCGCCGAGGCCGCGCTCGAAGCAGCCTCCGCCGAGGACCTGTTCGACATCCTCGACAACGAACTGGGCGTCTGACCGGACGCCTCGCAGGACCTGCCTCCCCGAGGCCGGGTCGGACCGCCGCCCCCACCGACGGCCCGACCCGGCCGAGCCCGTGCCACCGGAGCCCTTCCCCGTGTCTCCGGTGGCACGGGCCTTTTCGTGTGTCGGGGCCGGCCGTCCGCGCCGGGGGAGCGGGGTGTCCGTCTCCTCTCCTCTCCTCTCCTCTCCTCTCCGCCCGCGGCGGGCCCGGACCGCCCCGGCGGGCCCGGACCGCGCGAGCCCCCCTCGCCGTCCCGACCCCCGGGTTCGTCCCGGCCCCCGTCCGCGCCGAGCCCTTCGGTGACCCCGGACCGCCCCCGCCACGCAAAGAAGCGTGTGCCGGACCGGTTGCCCGGTCCGGCACACGCTTCGGTTGCCGCTGTCCTGCCGTTCACTCACTGCCGTTCGAAGGGGTTCTCCTCACCTCCCCGGCGGTGCCGCGCCCGGCCCTGGCCCGCGGTGCCGTAGCTGCCCGGGTCGCCGTACTGCTCGGAACCACCCTGCGGGCCGTAGAAGTTGGCCTCCGTCGACCCTCCGTAGCCGGCGGACCGGTCCTGGGAGGTGCCGTAGCCGTCGTGGCCGTACTGGCCCGGCGCCCCCTGGAAGGCGTGGACCGGCCGCGGCTCGGGCTGGTGCAGCACCGGGGCCACGGGGGCCTCGGGGGCGGCCGGCTCCGCCGACTTGGTCGGGATGCTGACCTTGCGCAGCAGCGTGACGGCCAGCAGCGCCATCAGGACCAGCAGGCCGGCGGCGGTGAACATCGCCATCTGGAGGCCGTGGGTGAAGGAGGTCCGGGCCGCGTCGGCGAGCGCCTGGCCGAGGTCCTTCGGCATCCGGCTGGTGACGTCGAGGGCGGTGCCGAGCGTGTCGCGGGCCGATTCGAGCGTCGCCGGGGCGACCCCCTGCGGTGCCTTGTCGGCGAGGTCCGAGCGGTACACCGCGGTGCCGACGCTGCCCAGGATGGAGATGCCGAGCGCTCCGCCGAACTCGGTGGCGATCTGGGAGAGGCCGGAGACCGTGCCCGCCTTCTCCGGCGGCGCGGTGGAGATGATCATGTCGGAGGAGATGGTCAGGACGAGCGTGATGCCGCCGGCCATGGTCGCGGTGCCGGCGACCAGCGCGGCGATCCCGGTGCCGCCGTCGACCTGGCCGAGGATGACGAAGCCGACCGCACCGATCAGCAGGCCGGTGCCGACGACGAAGGCGGGGCGCACCCGGCGGACGACGATCGGCGCCAGCGAGGCGGCGGTCATCGCGGCGCCGGCCGCGGGGAGTGCGTACAGACCGGCGACGAACGGCCGGACGCCCGCCACCATCTGGAGGTACTGGGTGGTGAAGAGGCTGGAGCCGACCATCGAGAAGACACCGAGCGTGTTGGCGGTGATCGACGCGGTGAAGGCCCGGCTGCGGAAGAGCTTGATGTCCAGCATGGGCTGGGCGAGCATCCGCTGGCGGCGCAGGAAGACGTAGCCGACGGTCAGACCGATCACGATGGTGGCGATCGGCAGGGCGCTGACGCCCTCCCCGGCCATGTGCTGCACGCCGTAGATGGTGGGGAGCAGCGCGGCCAGCGAGAGGAACGAGCTGAGGAAGTCGAACCGGCCGGGGTTCGAGTCCTTGGACTCGGGGAGCAGCAGCGGCGCGAGCACCACGAGCACCGCCATGACCGGGAGGTTCACCAGGAAGACGGCGCCCCACCAGAACTTCTCCAGGATCGCGCCGCCCATGAGCGGTCCGAGCATGGCACCGCCGGCGAACGCGCCGGTCCAGACGGCGATGGCGGCCCGGCGCTGCTCCGCGTTGTGGAACATGTTGCGGATGAGCGAGAGCGTCGACGGCATCAGGGTCGCGCCACCGACGCCGAGCAGTGCGCGGGTCAGGATGAGCATTTCCGCGCTGCTGGAGTAGGCGCCGAGCGCGGACGCGGTGCCGAAGGCGACCGCACCGAACATCAGCAGCTTCCGCCGGCCGATCCGGTCACCGAGCGTGCCCATCGTGAGCAGCAGTCCGGCCAGCATGAACGGATAGATGTCGATGATCCACAGCAGCTCCGAGCTGCTCGGTTCCAACGAGCTGCTGATCATGGGCAGCGCGTAGGACAGGACGTGCATGTCGAGGGAGACCAGCAGGACGGGAAGGACCAGGACGGCAAGACCGATCCACGCCTTCCGGTCGGCACGTTGCGTGTCTGCGTTCATGGTTGAAGCATACGTACGTCCTAGATGCTTGTCTAGTACGTCCGTCTAAGATGTACGAGCGTCTCTGACGAACGTATGTCGCAAACGGCCTTCCGTGGCTACGATGGGCAACGTGGGAAATCGTGAAGATCTGCTGGTTGGTGCCAAGAAATGCCTGTATGAGCGGGGCTATGCCCGGACCACCGCGCGCGACATCGTCGCCGCGTCCGGGGCCAACCTCGCCTCGATCGGGTACCACTTCGGCTCGAAGGAGGCGTTGCTCAGCGAGGCGGTGATCGAATCGTTCGAGGACTGGGGTACCGAACTCCGCAGAATCCTCGATGAGGCCACCGATCCTTCGATCGACACGGCCTGGCGGAGCGTCACGGAGTTCTTCGACTCCCAGCGACCCCTGCTGCTCGCCAGTATCGAGGCGTTCGCCCAGGCCGACCGGGTGCCGGGCCTGCGCGAACAGCTCGCCCGCGCCTACGAGCGCGCCCGGCTCGCCCTGGCGGCCCCGCTCGGCCTGGACGAGATCGGCGAGGGGGACGAGAAGACGGTGCGGCTGGTGGGCTCGTTCCACCTGGCCCTGGTCTCGGGTCTCGGCCTGCAGTGGCTGCTCGACCCGGAGGGGGCGCCGAACGGGGACGAAATCGCCCAGGCCATGCGGGTGTTCGTCGACGCGGTCAACCGCGCCGGCGCCACTGCGGAGGCCGGCGCCGCTCCGGAGGGCGGTGCCCCGGAAGCCGGCGCGCTGCCGGCCGCGACCGCCGACTGAGGCGGCGCGGCCGACACCCCCTATGGGGGCGTGGGGCCTAACTCCACCTCTCATAGGGGGCTTTGGCAGGTTCTCGTAGCGGCGGGCCCGGCCTAGCCTGGGATTGTTACCGTCAGCGGTCGGCCGTGCGTGAGGAGCTACCGGCTCCGGAGGCCGACTGCCGGGCATCCGGCCAGCCAAGAGGAGCTTGCGTTGAGGGAGGACGAGGAGATGTGGACACGGGTACGGCCCGTGTCCGGCGTGACCGGCTCCGTCGGAGCCGGGGGCATGCTCGAACTGCGCCGGGGTGCGACCGGCGAGCGGTGGAGCTGCGGGGCCTCCGCGGCGGCGATGTGGATCGCCCTGCAGCAGCACGGCTGGCGCCTCGACGCCACCGCGGTCGGCCTGAGCCGCGCCTGGGGGATGGACCCGCTGCTGGTGCGGGTGGCGCTCGGCCGGTGGGTGGAGGAACTCCTGGAGCAGGGCGTGGTCGAGGACGCCAGTGAGCCCTGCCTGCGCGGCCGCCCGCCCGGGAGCGTCGCGGGCGACCACATCGACCCCGGAGGCCTCCCCGCCGATTCCTGACGCCGCGCCACCCCGCCGATTCCTGACGCCGCGCCACCCCGCCGATTCCTGACGCCGCGCCACCCTGCCGATTCCTGACGCCGCGCCACCCTGGCGCGTCCGTACCACCCGCCCCGTCAACTGCCGTGTTCGCCCGGGGCCCTGCCCGGGGGGACCCCGGAGCGGGCCGAGAAAAAATATGACCAGCTTGTATGCTCCGAATGGGCTACCTGTGGCTACAGGGGCTCCGGAGGGGAGCGGGGATGGTCCCCGGGGGGCGTTCGTCGGTCATTACGACCGTCGTATGTGCAACCTGGGACCGGTTTCGGCCGTCTCTCTGTGTGCAGTGCGCCCGGGAGGACGGGCGCCGCGTCCGCCGGTGAAAGGTACACGGATGTCAGGTCAGTGGGGCGAGGGCCCGGCTCGTGGTGACGACGCGCCCGGTGCGCTCACGACCGACGGTGGCGATGGCGCGGTGCCGCAGCCGCGGGCCGGCGGGCGGGCCGAGGCCCGGCGCGCGGCCCAGGGCAAGGGTGCGCAGGGCAAGGGCGCGCAGGGTAAGGACGGCCAGGCGGCCCCCGATGCGTCGGCGGCCGGCGGCCGGGCGGCGGCGCGCAACAGCCGCAAGCCGAAGAAGAACGTGAAGAAGATCGTGGCCTGGTCGGCGGCCGGCGTGCTGGTGCTGATAGCCGGCGCGGGCGGCGCGATCTACCTCAAGCTCAACGGCAACATCAAGTCCTTCGACGCGGACGCCATCGCCGCCGACCGCCCGCCCGAGGCCCAGGCCGACGCGGACGGCAACAAGCCGGTCAACGTGCTGCTGATCGGCTCCGACAGCCGCGGAAAGAACAATTCCGACCTCGGCGGCGGCGGCGAGGTCGGCGGTGCCCGCTCGGACACCACGATCCTGCTGCACGTCTACGCGGACCACAAGCACGCCGTCGGCATCTCGATCCCGCGCAACGCCAAGGTCGCGATCCCGCCCTGCAAGCTGCCGAACGGCAAGTGGACGAAGGGGGCGTCCAGCGACCTGTTCAACGCTGCCTTCTCCATCGGCGGGACGGACGAAGGCAACCCGGCCTGTACCCAGAACACGGTCGAGAAGCTCACCGGCATCCGGGTCGACCACACCATCGTGGTCGACTTCCAGGGCTTCTCTGCGATGACCAAGGCCGTCAACGGAGTGGACATCTGCCTGCCGAAGCCGATCTACGAGGGCGACATCAACCCCAAGCTCCCCAAGAAGGGCAGTGTCGTCCTGCCGCAAGGCAAACAGAAGGTGGAGGGGCAGCAGGCGCTCGACTACGTGCGGCTGCGCCACGGCATCGGCGACGGCTCCGACATCGGCCGGATGAAGCGCCAGCAGGCATTCCTCGGTTCGCTCGCCTCCAACATCAAGGGCCAGGGCCTCAACCCCACGACCCTGCTGCCGCTTGCCGACGCCGCCACCAAGTCGATGACCGTCGACCCCGGTCTCTCTTCCGCCGACAAGCTGCTCTCCTTCGGCCTCTCGCTGAAGAACATCGACATGCACGACCTCAAGTTCGTGACGGTGCCCTGGCGTTACCGGACCCAGGACATGGACCTCGACATCGTCGAGGCGGACGCCAAGAAGCTCTGGGACACCATCAGGGCCGACCGGACCATCGACGGCCAGAACGCCACCGGCGAGCAGCCGGCCGAGGCCACCACGCCCGCCGCCCCGAACACCCCGGCTCCCGCCGCGACCGCCTCGGCTTCCGCGCCCGCCTCAGACGCGGGCAACGCCGCCATCAAGGTGGCCGTCTACAACGGGACCACCACCACGGGGATGGACGGCAAGGCAGCCGAGCTGCTCAAGGGAGCCAAGTTCAACGCCACCAAGGCGGGCCCCGCGGCCAGCACCAAGCGGGCGACGACGGTGGTCGAGTACGGCTCCGGCCAGAAGGCCAACGCCCAGAAGGTCGCCGAGCTCTTTCCCGGGGCGACCGTCGAGGCCGGATCCTCGGCGGGCATCCTCGTGGTCGTGGGCAAGGACTTCGTGGCCGCCAATGGCGGCACGGCCTCCACGGCCGCCTCCGGCGCCCCGGCCGCGCCCGCAGCGCCCGCCCCGCTGCCCAGCAGCGTCACCGAGAACACCCGCTCGGCGGACGACGACATCTGCGCCGGCACCACCTACGGCAGTGGTGGATAACGCACGGTAGCGGCAGCAGAGAGCCGCCGTACAGGCCCGGGGTGTGCCGACCCCGGGCCCTGTGCCATGGTGGCCGGAGGGGGACCGATCAGGGGGGGCGCAGGCCCGAAAGGCGGACCCCATGGCCGAGATCGCCCTGCAGCTCGACATCGCCGCACCCCGTGCCGTCGTCCTCGCCGCGCTCAACACCCACGACGGGCTCACCAGCTGGTGGACCACCGAGGTGGACCGTGACGGGGACGTGCTGCTCTTCGACTTCCCCGGCGTCCCCGAGCCGTTCCGGCTGCGCCGCGAGCGCGCCGACCGGGACCGGGTGGTCTGGACGAACGTCGGCACCTTCCCGCCGCACTGGGCCGGCACCTGGATCAGCTGGGACCTCGCCGGCCAGCCCGACGCCCCCGACCGCACCCGGCTGCTGTTCCGCCACGGCGGGTGGCAGCCCGGCACCGAGGACGGCGTGCCGATGGTGGCCGGCACCTGGGCCGAGCTGCTGGTCCGGCTCAAGGACTACGCGCAGAGCGGCAAGGTGCAGCCGTACTTCGTGAAGCCGGCGCCGCACGACTCGTAGCCCGCCGGGCCGTACCCGTCTCCCCCGCCAGGCGTCGCCCCCCGCCGTCCCCCGCCGGGCGCCGTCCGGTGGCGGGAACGCGGGGCCGCGGCGAAGGTGGGCGGTGTGCCGCCGGTCCGGCCGCGCATCCGCCGTACCCGCGCCCCGAGCACGACCTGCAGCCGGGACCGGCCGTGGCCCCCGGCCGGCCGTGGCGGAGGACCATCGCCCTTGGAGGCCCAGCAATGCCCGAAGTCACCGCTCCCTACAAGCCCGGCACCCCGTGCTGGGTCGACCTGATGACGAGCGACCAGCAGGCCGCGCTCGACTTCTACCGCGACCTGTTCGGCTGGCAGGGCGAGATCGGCCCGCCCGAGTTCGGCGGATACGCGATGTGCCTGCTGAACGGCAAGCCGGTCGCCGGGATCATGGCGCAGATGGCCCCCGAGGGCCAGCCCGTCCCGCCGGTCTCCTGGACCACCTACCTGGCCTCGGACGACGCCGACGCCACCGGCAGGGCGATCGCCGGGAGCGGCGGCACGATCCTCTACCCGGTGATGGACGTCGGCACGGTCGGCCGGATGCTGGTCGCCGCCGACCCGACCGGCGGGGTGTTCGGCGTCTGGCAGAAGGTCGACTTCATCGGCGCCGGCATCGTCAACGAGCCCGGTTCGCTGGTCTGGAACGAGCTGAACACCACGGACACCGACGCCGCCGGGGCGTTCTACGAGCAGGCGGTGGGCCTGCGCCCGGGGACCGTCGAGGGCATGGAGGGCTACTTCTCGCTCAACGCCGGCGACCGCATGGTCGGCGGCATGCAGAAGCTGCCCGACTACCTGGCGCCCGGTACGCCCCCGCACTGGCTGACCTACTTCTCGGTGGACGACACCGACTCCACCGTGGACGCCCTGGTCAAGGCCGGTGGCTCGGTGCTCCAGCCGCCGTTCGACATGCCGTCCGGCCGGATGGCGGTCGTCCAGGACCCGCAGGGTGCCGTCTTCGCGGTGATCGCCTCGCCCGACTCCCCGTAACGTGCCCGATCCCGCGTACGGCCCCGGAAGCCGTCCGTTCCCGCGACGCGCCGCCGGGAATGGGCGGCTTCCCGCTGTCCGCGGGTAAGACTGCACCCATGCTGGGGCTTCCGGACGACATCCGTGCTTTCCTCTTCGACCTCGACGGGGTGCTCACCCAGACCGCCAAGGTGCACGCCGCGGCCTGGAAGGACACCTTCGACGCCTTCCTGAGCGCCGAAGCGGCCCGCAGCGGCGGGCAGTTCGTCCCCTTCGACGCCGTCGACGACTACGACACCTACGTCGACGGCCGCCCGAGACTCGACGGCACCCGGGCCTTCCTGCACAGCCGTGGCGTCGACCTGCCGGAGGGCACCGACGCCGACCCGCCGGGCGCCCGCACCGTGCACGGGATCAGCCTGGCCAAGAACGACACCGTGCTGCGGATGATCCGCGAACAGGGCGTCCAGCCGTACGAGGGCTCGGTCGCGTACGTGCACCGGCTGCGGGCGCTCGGGCTGCCCAGCGCGGTGGTCTCGTCCAGCGCCAACTGCCGTGACGTGCTGCGCGCCGCCGGGATCGAGGAGCTGTTCGACGTGATCGTGGACGGCGTCGTCGCCCGGCGCGAGGGACTGCCGGGCAAGCCCGCACCCGACACCTACCTGGCCGCCGCCCGGGCACTCGGCGTCGGGCCCGCGCACGCCGCCGTCTTCGAGGACGCGCTCGCCGGGGTCGCCTCCGGGCGGGCCGGCGGCTTCGGTGCGGTGGTCGGCGTGGATCGCACCGGCCAGGCCGCCGAACTGCGCCGCCACGGCGCCACCGTGGTCGTCAACGACCTCGCGGAGCTGCTCGAAGGGGGCTCGGCATGACCGGACTGGACAACTTCACCGTCGACCCGTGGCAGATCGCCGAACAGGGCCTCGACCTGGCCGCGATGGCTCGCGCCGAGTCCGTCTTCGCGCTCTCCAACGGTCACATCGGCCTGCGCGCCAACCTCGACGAGGGCGAGCCGCACGGCCTGCCCGGCACCTACCTCAACGGCGTCTTCGAGCTGCGCCCGCTGCCGTACGGCGAGGGCGGCTACGGCTATCCGGAGTCCAGCCAGAGCGTCATCAACATCACCAACGGCAAGATCATCCGGCTCCTGGTCGACGACGAGCCGTTCGACCTGCGCTACGGCGAACTGGTCAGCCACCGGCGGTGGTTGGACTTCCGGGACGGCCTGCTGCGGCGCGAGGCGGAGTGGACCTCCCCGGCCGGGCGGACCATCAGGGTGCACTCCACCCGGCTGGTCTCGCTCACCCAGCGGGCCATCGCCGCCGTCGAGTACACCGTGGAGGCGGTGGACGCGCCGGTGCGGATCGTCCTCCAGTCGGAGCTGGTCGCCAACGAGCAGCTGCCCGGCGGGCCCGAGGGCGACCCCCGGGTGGCCGCCGTGCTGGAGGCCCCGCTGATCGCCGAGGTGCACCACGCCGGCGGCAGCAAGGCCGTCCTGGTGCACCGCACCCGCTACAGCGGCATCCGGGTCGCCGCCGGGATGGACCACGTCATCGAGGGGCCGGACCGGCTGGACACCGTCGCCGAGGCCGAGGCCGACCACTGCCGGATCAGCGTCACCACCCTGCTCGAACCCGGCGAGAAGCTGCGGCTGGTCAAGTTCATGTCCTACGGCTGGTCCGCGACCCGCTCGCTGCCCGCCGTCCGGGACCAGGTGGAGGCCGCGCTGACCGCCGCCCGGTACACCGGCTGGGGCGGTCTGGTCGCCGAACAGGCCCGTTTCCTCAAGGAGTTCTGGGAGACCAGCGACGTCGAGATCGAGGGCGACGTCGAACTCCAGCAGGCCGTCCGGTTCGCCGTCTTCCACGTGCTCCAGGCCGGCGCCAGGAGCGAGGAACGGGCCATCCCCGCCAAGGGGTTGACCGGCCCGGGTTACGACGGGCACAGCTTCTGGGACACCGAGACCTTCGTCCTCCCGGTGCTCACCTACTGCCTGCCCTCCGCCGTCAACCAGGCACTCCGCTGGCGCCACACCACTCTCCCGCTGGCCCGTGACCGGGCCACCCAACTCGGGCTCTCCGGCGCGGTGTTCCCGTGGCGGACGATCCGCGGCGAGGAGTGCTCCGGCTACTGGCCGGCCGGCACCGCGGCGTTCCACATCGGCGCCGACATCGCCGCCGCCGTCGCCCGCTACGTCCGGGCCACCGGGGACGTCGAGTTCGAGCGCGAGTACGGCCTGGAACTGCTGGTCGAGACCGCCCGGATGTGGCGTTCGCTCGGCCACCACGACGCCGTCGGCAAGTTCCGCATCGAGGGCGTCACCGGACCGGATGAGTACAGCGCCGTCGCCGACAACAACGTCTTCACCAACCTGATGGCGCAGACCAACCTGCGCGCCGCCGCCGAGGCCGCGGGCCGGCACCCGCGCGAGGCCGCCGCGCTCGGCGTCGACACCGAGGAGACCGCCGCGTGGCGGGACGCCGCCGCCGCGATGTTCGTCCCGTACGACGAGAACCTCGGCGTCCACCCGCAGGCCGACGGCTTCACCGACCACCAGTTCTGGGACTTCGAGCACACCCCGCCCGAGAACTACCCGCTGCTGCTCCACTACCCGTACTTCGACCTGTACCGGAAGCAGGTGGTCAAGCAGGCCGACCTGGTGCTCGCCATGCAGGTCCGCGGCGACGCCTTCACCGACGAGCAGAAGGCCCGCAACTTCGCCTACTACGAGCGGCTGACCGTCCGCGACTCCTCGCTCTCCGCCTGCACCCAGGCGGTGATCGCCGCCGAGGTCGGCCAGCTGGACCTCGCCTACGACTACACCGCCGAAGCCGCCCTGATGGACCTCCACGACCTCGGCGGCAACACCCGCGACGGCCTGCACATGGCCTCGCTCGCCGGTACCTGCGTCGCCCTGGTGGCCGGTTTCGGCGGGCTCCGGGACCACAGCGAGACGCTCTCCTTCCGGCCCCGGCTCCCGGCCGGGCTGATGAAGCTCGGCTTCTCGCTGATGGTGCGCGGCCAGCTGCTCGGTGTCCGGATCACCCACGACGGCACGACGTACACGCTGCGCCGCGGCGAGGTGATCCACCTGCGGCACGACGGCGAGGCGGTGCAGGTGAAGGCGGGCGCACCGGTCACCGTCCCGACCGTCGTCCCGCCCGTCCAGGAACGGTGCAGCCAGCCCCCCGGCCGTGAACCGGCCCGCCGCCAGCCCCAGGCCGGCGTCGTCGCCGGCACCCTGGGCCCGGGCCCGGACCACCTCGCGGCGGAGTAGGGGTCCCCGGCTGCTTCACCCCTTCGGCCCCTCCCCGCATGCGTCGTGCCCCCTCCCGTCCGAGGGTGCAGGTGTCCTGTGGCAACCGGCGGCCGGTGAAGGAGTGCCCCCGTGGTGAGTGTGGCCGAGCAGATGGTGGAGGTGCTCCGGCAGGCCGGGGTGGAGCGGGTGTACGGGGTGGTCGGCGACAGCCTCAACCCGGTGGTGGACGCGATCCGCCGGGCCGAGGGGATCAGCTGGGTGCACGTCCGCAACGAGGAGGCCGGCGCCTTCGCGGCCGCCGCCGAGGCCGAGCTGAGCGGGCGCCTCGCGGTCTGCGCGGGCTCCTGCGGCCCCGGAAACACCCACCTGATCCAGGGGCTCTACGACGCCCAGCGCAGCGGCCTGCCGGTGCTCGCGCTGGCCTCGCACATCCCGTCCGCGCAGATCGGCACCGGCTTCTTCCAGGAGACCCACCCCGAGCGGGTGTTCACCGACTGCAGCACCTGGTGCGAGATGGTCTCCACCGCCGAGCAGATGCCCCGCCTGGTCCGCGTGGCGATCCAGCACGCGCTGGGTGCCCACGGCGTCTCCGTGCTCGTCTTCCCCGGTGACGTGGCCGCGCTGCCCGCCGCCGGGCCGACCGGGACGAGCCACTTCCTCACCGAGCAGGCGGTGGCCGCCCCGCCCTGGTCGCAGGTGCAGGCGCTCGCCCGTGCCCTCAACGAGGCCGGCCGGGTGGCCCTGTTCTGCGGCGCGGGGGTGCGCGGGGCGCACGCCGAGGTGCTGGAGGTCGCGGAGGCCCTGCACGCACCGGTGGGGCACTCTCTGCGGGGCAAGGAGTGGATCCAGTACGACAACCCGTACGACGTCGGGATGAGCGGCCTGCTCGGCTACGGCGCCTGCCACGAGGCGCTGCACTCCGCCGACCTGGTGCTGCTGCTCGGTACCGACTTCCCCTACGACTCCTTCCTGCCGCAGGCCCGCACCATCCAGGTGGACCACGACGCCACCCGGCTGGGCCGCCGCACCCCGCTCGAACTCGCCGTCCACGGCGACGTCTCGGCGACCCTGCGCGCCGTCCTGCCGCTGCTGGAGACGAAGAGCGACCGCACCTTCCTGGACGACATGCTGCGCAAGCACTGGCGGGCGCTGGAGGACGTGGTCGGCGCCTACACCCGGGACATCGAGAAGCACCTGCCGATCCACCCCGAGTACGTGGCCTCGGTGCTGGATGATGTGGCCGCCGACGACGCGGTGTTCACCGTGGACACCGGGATGAACAACGTCTGGGCCGCCCGCTACCTGCGGCCCAACGGGCGCCGCCGGGTGATCGGCTCGTTCCTGCACGGCTCGATGGCCAACGCCCTGCCGCACGCGATCGGCGCCCAACTGGCCTGCCCCGGGCGGCAGGTGGTGGCGATGGCGGGTGACGGCGGGCTGTCGATGCTGCTGGGCGAGCTGCTCACGGTGGCGAGGCACCGGCTGCCGGTGAAGACGGTGGTGTTCAACAACGGCGCGCTCGGCATGATCAAGCTGGAGATGCTGGTCTCCGGCTACCCGGAGTCGGAGATCGACAACGGGGACGTCGACTACGCGGGGATCGCCCGGGCGATGGGCATCCCGGCGAAGCGGGTCACCGATCCGGCGCGGGTGCGGGAGGTGCTGGCGGAGGTGCTGGAGCGGCCCGGCCCGGCGCTGGTGGACGTGGTCACCGACCCGAACGCGCTCTCCATCCCGCCGCACATCACCGCCGCCCAGCTGAAGGGCTTCGCCCTGGCGGCCGGGCGGACGGTGCTCTCGGGCGGGGTCGGTCGCATGATCGACCTGGCCCGGAGCAACCTGCGGAACATCCCCCGGCCGTAGCGGCGCCGGGCCTCGCGGGGCGGGTCCGCCGGGGTCTCGTGCGGCCGGGCTGCCGAGGTCTTCCGGGGCCGGCCCGACGGGGCCTTCCGCGGGGGCCTCCCGGGGCGGTTGGCCTCCGCGGTTTGCCTCTGAGGCAACTTTCTTGCCCCTGCGGCACGCCGGGTGTCCACTGGTCCCATGACCACCAGCCCACCCGGCCCCTCCACCCCCGGCGGCCGGCCCGACGACCAGGAGGTCGTCGGCCTCGCCGCGAGGCTGCGCGAGCACCGGCTCGGCAGCCGCCTCACGCTGGAGGTCGCCGCCGCCCGGGTCGGTCTCTCCCCAGCCTATCTGTCCCGGCTGGAGACCGGCCGCCGGCAGCCCTCGCTGCCCGTCCTGCTGGGCCTCGCCCGCGCCTACGGCACCTCCGTCTCCGGCCTCCTCGGCGAGGCCCTGGTGGAGCCGGACCCGGTGGTGCGCGGCGGCGCGATCGAACCGGGCCGCGCGGGCGGCTGGGGCTACCGCCGGGCCGGCGCCCCCGGCCGTGCCATGCAGGCGCTGCGCGTGCACGTCCCCCCGGGCGTGCAGGACGCCGTGGTCCGGGTCCACCCCGGTGAGGAGTGGCTGTACGTCCTCCAGGGCCGGCTGAGGCTGACCCTCGGCGACCACGTCCACCTCCTCGCAGAGGGCGACTCCGCGCACTTCGACTCGCTCACCCCGCACTGCATCGCCGCCGAGTCGGCGGACGGGGTCGAACTGCTCTTCGTCCACACCCTGCTGCAGAGCCCCGGCGGCGAACTCTGCCTCGGCGGCGGCCCTGCCGCACCCCACTGACCGTACGTCAGAACTCCTGGAGGAGATCTCCCATGGCCGATCCCGCCACCACCGTCACCGGGCCCGCCGCTTCCGTCGGAGCCCCTGTTGCCGACGCCCCCAAGACCATCGACGCCGGCAAGTGGGCCAACCGCCGGGTCGGCATCCGGGTGCTGATCTACATGGTCGCCACCCACGCCTTCGCGGGCTTCATCATGCTGCTCTTCGAGCTGGGCAACCGCAACAATTGACTTCCGCTCCCGACGAGTCCCGGTCTTACCCGCGCTCCACAGGCTGTCACCGCCAGTCCGGCGGCCTTGACGATGCTGACCGCCGCGTTGATGTCCCGGTCGAGGACGGTCCCGCACGCCCTGCACGTCCACTCGCGGATGCGCAGGGGTTTGGGGCCGTCCTCGACACCGCATGCGGAGCAGGTCTGAGAGGCCGGCTCGAACCTTCCGATGCGGAGGAAGGTGCGCCCGTACCGCGCGGCCTTGTACTCCAGCACGGACACGAAGGCCGACCATCCGGCATCGTGGACCGACTTGGCCAGGCGTGCACGGGCGAGCCCCTTCACCGCCAGGTTCTCAACGGCCACCGCTTGGTTCTCACAGATGATCTTCGTCGAGAGCTGGTGATGGAACTCGCGCTTTCAGCAGTCCCGCAGCAGCTCGCAGAGCGCGTCCAGGGCGGCCGGGAAGTCGCGGTCGGGCGGGGTCCCGTAGCCGACCACCAGGGCGGGCGGGGCGTCCGGGGCGGAGCCGGGCTCGGCGAGGTGCCGGGTGAGGCCGCTGAGGACCAGTCCGGCGGCCTCGGCGCGGGCCAGCAGCTCGGCCTCCGGCGGTGCGCCGGGCGGCAGTTGCAGCACGGCGTGCAGCCCGGCGGCGATGCCCGTCACCCGGACGTGCGGAGCCCGCTCGGCGAGCGCCGCGACGAGTAGGTCGCGGCGGCGCCGGTAGTGCAGCCGGGAGCGGCGGACGTGCCGGTCGTGGGTGCCGGAGGTGATCAGCTCGGCGAGGGTGAGCTGGTCGAGCACCGGCGACATGGTGTCCGCCAGCTGCTTCAGCCGGGCCACCGGCTCGACCAGCGCGTCCGGCAGCGCCAGCCAGGCCAGCCGGAGGCCGGGGGCGAGGCTCTTCGCGGCCGTCCCCGCGTACACGACCCGCTCGGGGTCGAGCGCCTGCATCGCGCCCAGCGGCTGCCGGTCGTAACGGAACTCGCCGTCGTAGTCGTCCTCGATCACGTAGCCGTCGTGTTCGCGCGCCCAGGTGACGGCGGCGGCCCGGCGTTCGGCGGCCAGCGCCGCGCCGGTCGGGAACTGGTGGGCGGGGGTGAGCAGGACGGCCGCGTCCCGCCGCCCGTCCAGCAGGTCGGTGCGGGCGCCCGCCTCGTCCAGCGGCAGCGGGACGGCGGCGAGCCCGGCGGCGCGGACGATGGCGCGCTGCGGCGCCAGCCCGTAGGCCTCGACGGCCAGCGACGGGGCGGCGCGCTGGTGCCGGGGCCGGCGTTCGCGCAGGGCGGTGCAGAGCAGGCCGAGCCCCTGCGTGAACCCGGCGCAGATCAGCAGGTGTTCCGGGTCGGTCCGCACGCCGCGCACCCGGGCCAGGTAGTCGGTGAGCGCCTGCCGCAGTTCGATCCGCCCCAGCGGGCTGCCGTAGTCGAACGCCTCGTGCGGCGCGGTGGCGAGCGCCCGCCGGGCGGCCGCGAGCCAGGCGCTGCGCGGGAAGAGCGAGACGTCCGGCCGCCCCGGCATCAGGTCGTACCGGCCGGTGGGGCGGCCGCGCGGCGCGCCCGCCGCCCGCCGGCCCGGGCGCGGTGTCGTCCGCTCGGCCACCGTGGTGCCCGAGCCCTGCCGCGAGGTGAGCCACCCCTCGGCGGTGAGCTGCCCGTACGCCTCGACCACGGTGTTCCGGGCGATCCCGAGGTCCTCGCCGAGCGCCCGGGAGGACGGCAGCCGGGTGCCGGGCGCCAGCCGCCCGTCCTGCACCGCCTCCCGCAGTGCGTCCTCCAGCGCCGCCCGCACCCCGGCCCCGGCGGCCCGCCGCCCGGTGAGGTCGAGGTGCAGGTCGCCGCCGAAGGTGGTCCACGCGGAGGTGCGGGAGGTGGCGCGGGAGGTGGTCATGGGCTGAGGGGCCGTTCCGTGCGTTCCGTTGCCGAGGCTGTCCGTACGGGGATTATCGCCCTTCTCCCGCGCGGGCTTTCCCGCTGGTCGCGTTCCGGGCCCCGCGGCTCCACGACGGCCACGACGCGGCCTCGAACGGCGTGGGAGGGCACGCCGCGTCGGGCCGGGTGCCCCGCCCGCCCGGCCGGTTATCGTCCTTCACAGCACCGACGGATCAGAGCTGGGGGATGTGACAGGTGATCGGGGAAGATTTCCAGGCGCAGCAGTTCGAGGAGCAGCGGCACCAACTGCGGGCGGTCGCCTACCGGATGCTCGGCTCGCTCAGCGAGGCCGAGGACGCCGTGCAGGAGACGTGGCTCCGGCTCAGCCGCACCGACACCACCGAGGTGGCCAACCTCGGCGCGTGGCTGACCACCGTGGTCGGCCGGATCTGCCTGGACCTGCTGCGCTCGCGCACGGCCCGGCGCGAGGACCCGCTGCAGGACCAGGACGGGCGGTTCCGGCTGCCGGACCCGGTGGTCGGCCCCGCCTTCGGCGCCGTCGACCCGGAGCACGAGATCCTCATGGCCGACTCGGTCGGCATCGCGCTGATGGTCGTCCTGGAGACGCTCGCCCCGGCCGAGCGGCTCGCCTTCGTGCTGCACGACCTGTTCTCCGTGCCCTTCGACGAGATCGCGCCGATCCTCGGCCGCACCTCGGCCTCCACCCGGCAGCTCGCCAGCCGTGCCCGCCGCCGCGTCCAGGGCGCCGCCCCGGCCCCCGACAGCGACCTGGCCAAGCGCCGCGAGGTGGTGGAGGCCTTCCTCACCGCCTCGCGCGCCGGGGACTTCGACGCCCTGCTCGCCGTCCTCGACCCCGAGGTGGTGGCCCGCTCCGACGGCGGCACGCTCCGCCCGAGTGTGCTCCGCCGCGGCGCGGCCGACGTGGCCTCCCAGGCGATCACCTTCGCCCGCTTCGCCCAGGACGGCTGCCCGGTGCTCATCAACGGCGCGCCCGGTGTGCTCTCGCTCGCCGACGGCAAGCCGCTCTCGCTCATGGCGTTCACCGTCCACGGCGGCCGGATCATCGCGATGGACTTCCTCACCGACCCGGAGCGCCTGGCCCAGCTCGACCTGTCGGCCCTGCTGGACGGCTGAGGCCGGGAGCGTCTCCGCGCGGCGGGCCGCACCCGGCCCGCCGCGCGGCCGCCGTCGGCCTGCCCCGCGTTCCAGCAGGTCGGCAAAGGTCCGAAAAAACTCCGAAGTAATCTGTCGACGGGTGTCGAGGGCGTGGGAGTCGCTCCGACTGAAGGGTGACAGCGCGCCGACGGGGCGCGCGGGACGGGGAGGACACCCGAGATGAAGTACGTCGCGATGATCTACGGCAACCAGGCCAAGTGGGCGTCGTTCCCGGCCGAGGACTGGCCCGAGGCGATCGCCAAGCAGGACGCGTTCAACAAGAAGTACCGCGGGAGCGGCGAGCTGATCGGCGCCTACGGCCTCGCCGACGCGGCCAACGCGCAGCTGGTCCGCCGCGAGGCAGGCCTGCCGGCCGTCACCGACGGCCCGTACCTGGAGACCAAGGAGTACGTCGCCAGCTTCTACCTGCTGGACTGCGACAGCCTGGAGCGGGCCCAGCAGATCGCCGCCGACATGCCGTTCGCGGACGTCGACCCGGTCGAGCTCTGGCCGGTCCTGCACGACGCCGCGGCGGACGTGTGACCGCGCTGCTCCCGGACGGCATCGAGGGCCTGCTGCGCGAACTCGCGCCGCAGGCCCTCGGGGCGCTCGTCCGCCGCTACGGCGTCTTCGACGCCTGTGAGGACGCCGTGCAGGAGGCCCTGCTCGCCGCGGCCCTCCAGTGGCCCGAGGCCGGCATGCCGGAGAACCCGCGCGGCTGGCTGGTCACCGTCGCCTCCCGCCGCCTGGTCGACCAGGTGCGCAGCGAGACGGCCCGCCGCCGCCGCGAGGACGCCCTCGGCCTGGCCACCCCGCAGTCCGCACTGCTCAGCCACGCCGCCGACGCCCGGCCGGACGCCGACCGGGACGACTCGCTGGCGCTGCTCCTCCTCTGCTGCCACCCCGCGCTCTCCGCGCCCAGCCGGATCGCGCTGACCCTGCGCGCCGTCGGCGGCCTGAGCACCGCGCAGATCGCCGCGGCCTTCCTGGTCCCCGAGGCGACCATGGCCCAGCGGATCAGCCGGGCCAAGGCGACGATCAAGGGCCTGCCCCTCGCCGCGCCGCAGGGACCGGAGCGGGCCGAGCGCCTGGAGGAGGTCCGGCAGGTGCTCTACCTCGTCTTCAACGAGGGCTACACCACGACCGACGGCGCCGACCTCACCGCGCCCGAGCTCTCCACCGAGGCGATCCGCCTCACCCGGTTGCTCCTGCGGCTGGCCCCCGAGGACGCCGAGACGGCCGGCCTGCTCGCCCTGATGTTGCTCACCGACGCCCGCCGCCCGGCCCGTACCGGCCCCGGTGGGGAACTGGTGCCGCTGGCCGAGCAGGACCGGGGGCAGTGGGACGCGGGGCTCGTCACGGAGGGCGTGGAGCTGATCAGCCGTACCCTGCCGCGCGGACAGGTCGGCCCGTACCAGCTCCAGGCGGCCATCGCGGCGGTGCACGACGAGGCCACGGACGACGCGTCCACGGACTGGCCGCAGATCCTCGTCCTGTACGGCCTGCTGGAGCAGTTCGGGCCTAACCCGATGGTGACGCTCAACCGCGCGGTCGCCGTCGCGATGGTGCACGGGCCTGCCGCGGGGCTGGAGCTGCTCGCCACGCTGGAGGCCGACAAGCGGATGGCCCGCCACCACCGCCTGCTCGCCACCCGGGCCCACCTTCTGGAGTTGTCGGGCGACAAGGCGGGTGCGGTGGCCGCCTACCGCGAGGCCGCCCGTCGCACCACCAGCGCGCCCGAGCGGCGCCACCTGACGGAATGCGCACGGCGTTCGGAGGCCACGGTATGAGGTTCGTCGTTCGTGACGGGGTGCGGCTCGCCTGCCGCGACTCCGGCGGCCCGGGGACGCCCGTGGTGCTGCTGCACGGGCTGGCCGGCCACGCGGGGGAGTGGGACGCCGTTGCGCGGAGCCTCGGCGCCCGGCACCGCGTCGTCGCCGTCGACCAGCGCGGCCACGGCGCCAGCGAGCGCCGGCCGCAGGACGTCTCGCGAGCCGCGTACGTGGCCGACGTGGTCGCGGTGATCGGGCAACTCGGCCTGGAACGCCCGGTCCTGGTCGGCCAGTCCTACGGCGGTCACGCGGCGATGCTCACCGCTGCCGCACACCCGTCGCTGGTGAGCGGCCTGGTCCTGGTCGAGGCCGGGCCGGCCGGGTCCGACCCGCAGACGCAGGCCGGAATCGCCGGCTGGTTCGACTCCTGGCCGACGCCGTTCCCCTCCCGCGAGGCCGCCGTCGCGTTCCTCGGCGGCGGGCCGGTCGGCGAGGGCTGGGCGGCGGGCCTGGAGGAGCGCGACGGCGGGTGGTGGCCGCGCTTCGACCGCGACGTGATGGTCGCGTCGCTGGACGAGAACGCGCAGCGCTCCTGGTGGGACGAGTGGGCGGCGGTGGCCTGCCCGACCCTCGCCGTCCTGGGCCAGTCCGGCATCATCGGCGCCGAGGAGATCGACCGCATGCTCCGCACCCGGCCGGCGACGGTCGCCGTCGGCGTCCCCGGCACGGGCCACGACCTCCATCTCGAACGCCCTGCCGAGCTGGCGCGGTTGATCGGCGAGTTCGTCCGGTAGGCCCGTGCCCGCCCGCTCGGCCCGTGAACGCCTGCTCGGCCTCTGCCGGGCCGCTCACGTCGCGTCGGCGTACAGCTCCTCCACCAGCCGCGCGACGGCTTCCGGCTCGCGCAGCGTCGGGTAGTGGTCGGAGCCCGCCAGCCGGATCAGCCGGCAGCCGGGGATCCGGGCCGCCATCTCCTCGTTGCAGCGCACGACCGCCGGCCGGTCCTGCTCCCCCAGCGCCAGCACGGTGGGTGCGGTGATCTCCCCGAGCCGGCCGAAGGCCGGCGCATCGGTCTCCTGGTACCCGACGTTGCTGAACCAGGCGGGCAGGACCGCCCGGAGGTGCGCGGCGCCGACCGGATCGGCCTCGGGCGTGCCCCCGCCGGCCAGCCCCCAGAGGCCCAGCCCGAGCCGGACGACGCCCTCCAGGTCGCCGGCCGTGGCCAGCCGCTGCACGTTCTCGTACAGCTCGGTCTCGTCGAGCCCGTCGTACCCGGTGACCCCGGGGACGAACAGCGCGAGGCCCGCCACCCGCTCCGGGGCGTCCAGCGTCAGGTTGATCGAGGCGGCCCCGCCCATGCTGGAGCCGACCAGGACCGCCCGCGCCAGCCCGAAGTGGTCGAGCACCGCGGCGAGGTCCTCGGCCGGGGAGTACGCGGCCGTGGGCGCGGGCGACCGCCCGTAGCCGCGGGCGTCGAAGCGGATCACCCGGTGCTGCGCGGTGAGCGCAGGGAGCACCGGGTCCCAGACGGTCGAGTCGCCGACGCCCGGGTGGACCAGGACCAGCGGCAGCCCGTCCCCTCCCGAGTCCTCGGCCCAGAGTTCACCGCTGGCGACAGGCACCGTGGTTTCCATGACGCCCAGTCTGTTCGACCGGACGACCCGCCGCCATGAGGTGTCGGCCCTTTGGCGGGAAATTCCCCCCGTCCGGAACGGCCCGCAGGCGGCCTCGCCCGCCGGCCGGACAGGACCTAAGGGGTGCGGGCGAAGGAACGGCGGTAGGAGCGCGGCGGTACGCCCCGGCGGCGGACGAACTGGGCCCGCAGGACGGCCGCGCTCCCGTAGCCGACGCGGCGGGCGATCTCCTCGACCGGCAGGTCCGTGGTCTCCAGCAGCTCCTCGGCGCGGTTCAGCCGCAGGTTGAGCAGCCAGGCGTGGGGGGTGGTGCCGGTCGCGGCGGTGAAGCGGCGGGCGAAGGAACGCCTGCTCATCAGGGCCCGGCGGGCGAGTCCGGCGACGGTGAGCGGCTGGTCGAGGTGTTCGTGGGCCCAGGTCAGGGCGTCGGTCAGGCGTTCGTCCCGGCAGTCCTCGGGGGCGGGGCTGGTCAGGTACTGGGCCTGGCCGCCCTCGCGGTGGGAGGGCAGCACGAGGTCCCGCGCGATGGCGTTGGCCGTCGCGGCGCCGTACTCGCGGCGCAGGAGGTGCAGGCACAGGTCGAAGCCTGCGGCGGCTCCGGCGCCGGTGGTGATCCGGCCCTCGTCGACGTAGAGGGCGTCGGGTTCCACGGTGACGCCGGGGTAGCGGTCGGCCAGCAGGCCGGCGAAGCGCCAGTGCGTGGTGGCGCGCCGGCCGTCGAGCAGCCCGGCCGCGGCGAGCGCGAAGGCGCCGACGCAGTGCGCGGCGACGATCGCGCCGCGCCGGTGCGCCGTGGTCAGCGCATCGAGGACGTCGGGCCCCGGGGGCGTCCGGAAGCCGGTCCAAGGCAGCGTGATCACCAGGTCGGCCGTGGCGAGCCGGTCCAGGCCGTGCTCGACGGTGAGCGGCAGTCCGACGTCGCTGCGGACCTGCCCGGGCCGGTCGGTGCAGAGTGCGAAGTCGAAGCTCGGCAGTCCCTGGCCGCGCGCGTCGAAGACCTCGGAGGCGATGCCGGCCCCGAGCAGGCCCACACCGGGCGGGGCGTACGCGGCGACGGTCACGAAAGGCGGCATGCGGGGAGTGTGGCACCCTTCCCCGGCTCCTGGCACGTTTCCTGCGATCAGTGGCAGCACGGCCACTCGTGGGGGACCGGCCGGCACCGAAGAATTGAGGGCATGACAGACGCTCCCCTGGGCCGCACCGCCGCCTACACGATCCTGACCACCGGCTACACCCTGTCCACCGGCCCCGGGGTCGCCGCCACGGTCTCCTACGTACGTGACGGCGACCGCCACGTGATCGTCGACCCCGGCATGGTGGCCGGCCGGGACCGGATCCTCGGCCCGCTCGCCGAACTGGGGCTCGGCCCGGACGACATCACCGACGTGGTGCTCAGCCACCACCACCCGGACAACACCATGAACGTGGGCCTTTTCGGCAGTGCCCGCGTCCACGACCACAAGGCGATCTACCAGAACGACCAGTGGACCGACCGCGACGCGGAGGGCTACGAGCTCACCCCGTCCCTGCGGCTGATCCGCACCCCGGGGCACAGCCCCGAGGACATCACGCTGCTGGCGGGTACGGAGACGGGCGTCGTGGCCTTCGTCGGTGATCTCTGGTGGCGTCCCAACGGCCCGGTGGTCGACCCGGTGGCCCCGGACCTCGACGGCCTGCGGGCCTCCCGCCTCCGGGTGCTCGCGGCCGCGGACCTGCTCGTCCCCGGCCACGGCGGCCCCTTCCCGGCCGACGAGAGCGCCCCCCTGTAACCGCGGGCTCGCGGACCTGGCCGAACCCGCGCGGCCGGCCGCCGTCCGCGCGTCGTACGGCTCCGCCGGCTACGGCCCGCCGGCCCGCTCAGTCGAACCGCGGGCCGGTCCTGCCGGTGAACGGAAAGAGCGGATAGCCGTCCGTGCAGTCGCCCCCGGGCGGCGTGTACGGCCAGTCCATCCCCAGCCGGTACAGCAGGGTGAGCAGGACGACGGCCACGACGGGCGCCGTCCACCGGGTGGCGCGTCCGCCGGGGAGGGGCCGGCGGCGCAGCGCGAGTTGGAGGAGGAACACCAGCAGGCTCATGCAGAGCCAGACCACGGGCATCGCCATCTGCAGCCCGGTGTTGTTGCCGACGTCGTTCCCGAGCGGGCAGTCCGCCCACGACCGGACGGTCCACACCGTGCCGGCGCAGACCCCGACGGCGGAGAGGGCGGGTCCCAGGAGAAACCACCCGCAACCCGGCGCCGAGCCGGCCGACCTGCCCGCTGCCCGTGACTCCCGCATTCCCCTGCTCCCCCGTCGGACGACCACCGCGTCGGCCGCGCACCGCGTCGGCCGCGCACCGTGAAGCCGGACCCGCCGGCCTCCGGTGCGGCCGCCGGGCGGACCTTGTCGGCAGGGACCGCGGGACGCTCGCTCCCGGTTCCCCCGGCAGCCCGGGCGCGTGGTGCCAGGGACCGCCGGGAGTGCACCGCGGCCCGGCGCCCGTCGGCCGGGGGCGGGCGCGCTCGGCCGGACATGACCTAGAGGACCCGGCGCCAGCCGCCGTCCGCCGGACCGCCCACCGGCGCGGGGCCGAAGTCGTAGCGCACGCCGCCGGGGCCGAAGGCGAGCAGGGAGATCGAGGACGAGCCCCAGATCCGCCCGTCCCCGAACTCGCGCCGCTGGACCAGTGCCGCCGGGTCGTCCAGGGCGAGGCCGTCGCCGGAGACGATCGGCAGCCACGCGCCCCACGCCTGCTCCGTCCCGACGGCGTCCGCCGTCGGCTCCGGCCGCGCGGCGGCCTCGAAGCGGGCGCGGAAGTGGGCGGCGCGGGCGGCCATCAGTGAGCGGACCAGCTCCGACGCGGTGCGGTCCGCGGCCATGCCCTCCAGCCCGTCGTTGAGCACGACGCTCAGGCCGGGCGGCAGTTCGCGCTCCTCCGGCCGGCTGCCGCCCCAGCTCAGCACCCGTGCACCGGCCGGCCCCGCCAGGACGAGGTGGAACGGGTCGTACCGCTCCAGGTCGAGGTGCCCGATCCCGCCGTCCCGGACGGCGGTCAGCGGCAGCTCGCCGCGGGAGAGCCGGGCCTGCGCCGGGGCCATGGCGCCGAAGCCGTTCAGCAGGCAGGCCGCCACCGGGTCGGCGCCGGGGCGGACCGCCAGCCACGTCCCGCCCGCCGCGAGGTCCAGCCCGCCGATGGTCGTCGGGTGTCCGGGCCAGTGGTGGTCCGGCGGCGACCAGCGTCGCCCGGCGTACTCGTCCCGGACGGACAGCAGCAGCACCGGAACCGCCGACGACGGCTCGATGCTGACGAACGCGGTGCACACGCGCAGGGCCCCCTGACCTCGCCGACTCCGGGCGGCCCACGGGTACCGCCCTCCCCGTGATCCTCGCACGAACGTTCGCGTCCGGGCAGGGTCGGGCCGTCCCCCTTCCGCCGTTCCCGGGCCGCACCCGGGCGGACCGGCGGGCCTGGTGGCCCGACCGCCGAGTGGCCCACGATTTCCGGGCTCGAATGGGCCGGGCCGTCAGTCCACTCCCCGCCTAGGGTGGCAGGTATGACGACGACGACCGAGACCACCACCGTGCCCGCCCCCGAGCAGCGGATCTCCCTCCCCGACCTCGCCCCCGACTTCTACCAGGCCATGTTCGCGCTGGAGCGCGGCGCCCGGAAGGGCGTGGACCCGACGCTGGCCGAGCTGGTCAAGGTGCACGCCTCGATGATCAACGGCTGCGCCTTCTGCATCGACATGCACTCCACCGATGCGGTCAAGAACGGCGAGCAGAACCACCGGCTGCTCTCCCTCCCGGCCTGGCGCGAGACGTCCTGGTTCACCGCCAGGGAGCGGGCCGCCCTCGCGCTGACGGAGTCGGTCACCCTGCTGACCGAGGGGCACGTCCCGGACGCCGTCTACAACGAGGCCGCCGAGCACTTCGAGCAGGCCGAACTGGCCCAGCTGATCGCGCTGATCATCACCATCAACGCCTGGAACCGGATCGGCGTCACCTCCCGCCTCAGCCCGGCCGCGAAGTAGGGACCACCGGACATGACCGACACGATCGACAGCCGGCGGCAGAAGGCCCGCAGGCTCCGCGAACTGCACCGCCCCGGCGAGCCCTTGGTGCTCGCCAACGTCTGGGACGCCGCGGGTGCGCGCCTGGTCGCGGCCGCCGGTGCGCAGGCCGTCGCGACGGCCAGCGCCAGTGTCTCCTGGACGCTCGGCAGCGCGGACGGGGACGCGGCGGACCGGGACGAGGTGCTCGCCCAGACCGCGCTGGTCGTGCGCTCGGTCGGGCTGCCGGTGACGGCGGACCTGGAGACCGGGTTCGGCGCCACCGCCGCCGAGGTCGGCGGGACGGTGGCGGCCCTGCTCGCCACGGGCGCGGTCGGCGTGAACCTGGAGGACGCCGCCCGGCCGGCCGATGAGGCCGCCGAGCGGATCGCGGCGGCCCGGGCGGCGGCGACGGCGGCCGGGGTCGACCTCTTCATCAACGGCCGCACCGACGTGTTCCTCCATCAGATCGGCGACCCGGCCGGCCGCCTGGACGAGGCGGTCGCCCGCCTGCGCGCCTACGTCGAGGCGGGCGCGGACGGGGTGTTCGTGCCCGGCGTGGCCGACCCGGAGACGATCGCGGCGCTGGTCGCGGCCGTCCCGGCGCCGCTGAACGTGCTGGCGGGCCCGGGCTCGCCGTCCGTGCCGGAGCTGGCGAAGCTGGGCGTGGCCCGGGTCAGCCTCGGGCCGGGCCTGGCCAAGGTGGCCTACGCGGCGGTGCGCCGGGCCGCCGAGGAGGTCTACGGCGCGGGCACCTACACCGCCCTCGACGGCGGCCTCACCTACCAGGAGCTGAACGCCCTGGCCGAAGGCTGAGCGAGCCGCCGCCCCCGGGAAGACCGTTCACGGAGCGGGTGGTTCACCGGGCGGGTGGTCCGGGTACGCGCGGGGGCGCACCCGGACCACCCGCCCGGCGGAGAAGGGGGCGGGACGGCGGGCCTCAGTTCAGGACCGGCCCGCTGATCCCCGGGTGGGTCATCTGGTTGTTGCCGACGGCCTCCACCTGCTGCGCGAGGTGGCCGGCCAGCGGCAGCTTGCCGGCCTCGTGCAGGGCGAGGTCGGTGGGGGAGAGGTTGAGGTCGCTGGAGAGGCCGTCCAGCGCGTCCGGCTGCGAGGCGGTCGAGGTCGTGGCGGACGCGGCGGGGGCGGCCAGCGCGAGGCCCGCCATGGTCAGGGCGGCCAGGGTGGCGAGCTTCTTCACGGAACCCCCAACGACCCGGCCGCCCCGAGGTCACACCCGATCCGTCAGACGGTCACCCGCAGCGTCCTCACGCTGTTGCTGATGAACGACCCGATCGGCTCGGCCGGGCCCTCCTCGGCCAGGGCCAGCCCGGGGAACCGCTCGAACAGGTACCGCAGCGCCGTCTCCGCCTCCAGCCGGGCGAGCCCGGAGCCGAGGCAGAAGTGCGGGCCGTGGCCGAGCGAGAGGTGCCGGTTGGGCTGCCGGGTGAGGTCGAAGCGGTCGGCGTCCTCGTAGTGCCCGGAGTCCCGCCCGGCGGCGGCGTACGAGGCGAGCAGCGCCTCGCCGCGCCGGATGACGACGTCCCCGACCGGGATGTCCTCGGTCGCGTACCGCAGCGGGAACTGCCCGACCGGCGAGTCGTAGCGGAGCGTCTCCTCGACCACCGCGGACCACGGCGCCGTGCCGTCCAGCACCAGCCGCAGCTGGTCGGGGTGGGCGAGCAGGGCGCGGACGGCGTTGGTGATCAGGTTGAGCGTGGTCTCGTGGCCGGCCACCAGCATCAGCAGCAGGGTGCCCACCAGCTCCTGCTCGCTGAGCCGGTCCCCGGCCTCGCGGGCGGCGATCAGGTCGGTGGTGAGGTCGTCGCCGGGCTCGGCGCGCTTGGCCGCGATGACCGAGGCGAGCAGGGCGAACAGGCCCTGCTGGGCGGCGATGGCGGCCTCGGGGGTGGCGGAGCTGGAGACCAGGGTGTCGGAGAGCTCGTGCAGTTCGTCCTGCTGCTTGGGCGGCAGGCCCAGCAGCTCGCCGATGACCTGCATCGGCAGCGGGTAGGCGAAGTGCTCGCGCAGGTCGAACCCGCCCTCCAGCGTGGCGACCTGGTCGAGGAGCGCCACCGTCCGGGCCTCGATCGCGGGCTGCAGCTCGGCGATCCGGCGCGGGGTGAAGGCCTGGCTGACCAGGCCGCGCAGCCGCCGGTGGTCCTCGCCGTCGGCGGTGACCATGCCCGGCACGGTCACGAAGTTCAGCAGCGGCCAGCCCTTGGGCAGCCGGCCCTCGGTGAAGGTCGTCCACAGCTGCGGGTTCTTGCCGACGCGCGGGTCGGCGAGCAGCTCCTGAAGGGTGTCGTGGTGGGTTATCGCCCAGACCACCACCCCGCCAGGGAGTTCCACCAGGACCGCCGGCCCGGCTGCCCGGAGCCGGGCGTTCTCGCCGTGCTGGTCGCGTCCGAAGGGGTCGAGCCGGACGGGCTCGGGGCGGCCGGGGCCGGGCCGGTGGTCGGCTCGGTCGTGCTCGGGTGCGGCGGTGTCCATGCGGGCCTCTCGGGTGCGGGAAGGCGGGGCGGGGTGAAGGCGCTGTACAGCACCGGCAGGCTGACCAGGGCGCGCGACCACGGCGACGGTCGCCAGGCCAGGTCCTGCGGAGGCACTGCCAGTTGGAGGTCGGGCAGGCGGTGCAGCAGGGTCTCGACGGCGGTCTCGACGATGATCCGGGCCGGGTGCTGGGCCGGGCAGACGTGCCTGCCGGCGCCCCAGGCCAGGTGGGCCCGGTTCCCGCCGAGGGTGCCGTGCGCGGCGGACGCGGCGCCCTGGGCGGCCGGGTCGGCGTTGGCCGCGGCCAGGCCGAGGACGAGCATGTCGCCGGCGCTGATGTACTGGCCGCCGAGCACGGTGTCGCCGGTGGCCCAGCGGCCGGGGAAGTTCTGGGTCGGCGGGTCGCGCCAGAGCACCTCCTCCAGCGCGTCGGCGACGGTGAGCCGGCCGCCGGTGAGGGTGGCCCGGAACCGCCGGTCGGTGAGCAGCAGCCGCAGGGTGTTGCCGGTCCAGTTGATGCTGGTCTCGTTGCCCGCGACCATCATCACCACCAGGTGGTGGACCGCCTCCTCGTCGGTCAGCGCGGCCGGGTGGGCCAGCAGCCAGGAGGTGAGGTCGGCGCTGGGCGTGGTGCGCCGCCGCCGGACGAGGTCGACCAGGATGGCCTGGAACTCCGCGTTGGCCCGGACGGACTTCTCGCTGCTGTCGACGAAGTGGCTGATCAGCTCGATGAGACGGGGCCCGGCCTCGGCGGGCAGGCCGATCAGCTGGGTGAAGACCAGCAGCGGCAGCCGGCGCGCGTACTGGGCGACCAGGTCGGCGGTGCCGTCCGGGCCCCAGCTGTCGATCAGGGCGTGGGCGGCGGCCTCGGTGGTCTCGCGCAGCTGGCGGTGGTCGATCTGGGCGAGCGTGTCGGAGACGGCGGCGCGCAGCCGCTGGTGCTCGGCGCCGTCCAGGTTGAGCAGGGTGGGCCGCCAGGCGGTCATCGGCAGCAGCCGGGAGTCGGCGGCGAGCCGGCCCTCGGCCGGGACCCGCCAGCTACGCGAGTCCTTGGAGAACAGGGCCTCGTTGCGGGTGAGTTCGAGCAGCTCGGGGTAGCCGAGCACCAGCCAGGCCTCGACGCCGGGCTCCAGCTCGATCGGCGCGACCGGGCCGTACTGTGCGCGAAGCCGGGCGTACAGGCCGTGCGGGTCGTCGGCGACGGCGGGCCCGTGCAGCTGCGCCAGCGGCACCCCGGCGGGGAAGCCGCCGCCGGTGGGGACGCCCCCGCCCGGCGTGCCCCCGCCGGCGTGTGCCGGGCAGCCGGGCGGGGGGCCGGGGGGCGGAGCCAGGGGCGGAACGGCCGTACCGGGCTCGGGGGTCGTCATCGTTGGAGCTCCAGGACGGCGGTGGCGTGCAGGTGGCCGACGAAGTCGATCAGCAGGTCGTACGCGGCCCGCCGGTCCCGCGCGTCGCAGTACAGGATCGGCACGTCGGGCAGCAGGTCGAGGGCGGAGCGCAGCTCCTCCTCGGGGTAACTCGGCGTGTCCGGGAAGGTGTTGACGGCCACGGCGAACGGGATCTGCTGCTCCTCCAGCCGCCCGAGCACGTCGAAGCTCTCGTCCGGCCGTCGCAGGTCCACCATGGCGATGGCGCCGAGCGCACCGCGCGAGAGGTCGTCCCAGAGCGGCCAGAACCGCTGCTGGCCGGGAGTGCCGAAGAGGTACAGGGCGAGCCGCGGGTTGAGCGTGATCCGGCCGAAGTCCAGCGCGACGGTGGTGGTGGTCTTGTCGCCGCGCCCGGTGAGGTCGTCGATGCCGCTGCTGGCGGCCGTCATGGTCTCCTCGGTGCGCAGCGGGGTGATCTCGCTGAGCGAGCCGACCAGCGTGGTCTTGCCGACCCCGAACGGGCCGGTGACCAGGATCTTGACCGCACCCTGCACGGAGGAGGGCAGGTACTGCGGCTCGGCGGGCGGGCCGGAGGCGGCGGACCGGTCGGCGGGGGCTTCAGCGGAGTTGGCGGAGGCCAACGAGCACCTCTTCCAGGAGGGTTGCGGGCAGGCGTTCGGCCTGCGGGACGGGCGGGAGCACCTGCACGGCGCCGAGGTCCCAGAGGTCGCCGACCAGCACCTTGACGATGCCGAGCGGCAGCCCCAGGTGGGCCGCCACCTCGGCGATCGACAGCAGGCTGCGGCAGAGGTCCAGGATCCGGTGGTGCTCGCGGTTGAGCAGCACGTCCTCGGGCAGGTCGGGGCGGTCGGGTAAGGCGCTGACGAGGCTTTCGACGGCGAGCGCGGCCCGGGTGGGGCGGCTGCGGCCTCCGGTGATCACATAGGGCCGTACCGGCCCGCTCACCGCTGGCCCCCCGCCGCGTGGTCGACCCGCGGCGGGCTGGTGAGGTGGCTGCCGATCCGCTCGACCAGGACCTGCATCTGGTAGGCGACCAGGCCGGCGTCGACGGCCTCGCCGGTCACCACGGCCAGGTGGGCGCCGGCCCCGGCGGCGACGATGAAGAGGTAGCCGCCGCCGTACTCGATGATGATCTGGCGGGTGGCGCTGCCGTGGCCGCCGAAGCCCTGGGCGACGCCGCGGGCCAGCGACTGCAGGCCCGAGCAGGCGGCGGCGAGCCGTTCGGCGTCCTCGCGCAGGATGCCCTCGCTGCGGCCGATCTCCAGCCCGTCGTTGGACACCACGACGGCGTGCCGGACCTCGGGGACGGAGACGATGTCGGCGAGCAGCCAGCCGAGATCAGGGGTGGTGGTCATGGAACTCTCCGAAGCTGGGGGGGAGCTGGGGGGAAGCGGGAAGGGAAGGATCGGGCCGGGCGTCGGCCCGGGCGGCCGAGCGGCCGCTGGCCGTCCCGGCCTGGAACATCGCCATGAACGCCTGGGCGTCCTGCGCCGAGCGGTACGGCGCGGCGGGCGTCGGCGGGGGAGCTGCCGGCGCGCCGTGGCGGTTGGCGCGGTCGCGCCGGTGGCTCCGGCGGGGCAGCGGCGGTGGGGTGTCGTGGCCGGCCGAGGGGGATCGGTCGGTCGGCGGGGTGTCCACCAGGGGGTGTCCGGGGCCCGGGGGGTGTCCCGGCTCCGGGGGCCGGCCGGCTCCCTGGGGGGCGGCCGTGGGTGCGGCCGGGTGCAGGGGGGGTGCGGGGTGGCGCGGGCCGAGGGTGAACGCCGGGTCGCCGGGGCCGAGGCCCGGGACGGTCGGTGGGAGGGGCTCGGTGAGCAGGGCGTTCGGCAGCAGCACCACGACCCGCACGCCGCCGTACGGTGAGGGCGCGGAGCTGAGGGTGACGCGGAATCCGTACTGATCGGCGAGCCTGCCGACCGCCGCGAGGCCGAGCTGCGGTACCTCGCCGAGGCGGGAGACCTCCAGCGCGGAGCCGCCGGCCAGGGCGGAGGCCGCCTTGGCGACGGCCTCCTCGGGCATGCCGACGCCGCCGTCGTCGATCTCGATGACGGCGCCGTTGTGGACCGGCATCAGGGTGACGAACACCTGCGTGCTGGGCGGCGAGTAGCGGGTGGCGTTGTCCAGCAGTTCGGCCACGGCGTGGATCAGTGCCTCGGCGGCGGCGCCGACCACGGCGGTGTCGATCCGGCTGCGGACGACCACCCGCTGGAAGGGCAGGATGCGCGACTGGGCGCCGCGGACCACGTCCTCCAGCGGGACCGGCTCGGGCCAGTGCCGCCCGGCCCGGGCGCCGCAGAGGACGGCCAGGGTCTGGGCGAGGCGGGCCTGCTGGGCGGCGGCGTGGTCAGCCTTGAGCAGGCCCTCCAGCAGTGCCGGGTCGTCGTGGGTGCGTTCCATCTCGTCCAGCAGGGCCTGCTGGTCGTGCGCCATGACGAGGATCCGGCGGGCCACACTGAGGAAGGCGCGCTGGGTGGAGGCGTTGAGTTCCTGTTCCTGCTGGACGGCGGCCAGTTCGCCGCCTCGCCGGGCCAGTTCGGCGTTGAGCTCCTCCCGCAGGCGGGCGAGCTCGTGCTGCTGGCGGTTGTGGCGGCGGCGCAGGGTGGCGGAGACCGCGCGGTAGCGGGCGGCGACCACGAGGGCGAGGACGGCGAGAACGCCGGTTGCCGTTGCGCACCACTGAGTCATCGTCACGCGGCGAATTCTAGGGTGATGATCCTACGAAGGTGTGAACGGATCTCGCCAAGTGACCGGATCTCGTCAATATCCCGTCATTACGGCGTCAATCCGATGTCCTTCGTCCCCGATCGGCCCTTGGGGCGACGGGCGTTGTCGACCGATCACCTCCGGGGCGGGGCGTCTACTGCCCTGCTGACATCCGGTGCAACAGGAGCAGCGCCACGTCGTCCGGCCGGGAGCGCCGCTCGGTGACGTTGAGGGTGAGCAGGTCGGCCAGCCGCTCCAGGGCCGGCGTCGGACCGATCCGCACCGGGCCGGTCTGCCGGGCCCAGAGCTCCAGCCCGCCGAGCATCCGCTGCACCGACTCGTCGTAGTCCTCCTCGCGGTCCTCGACCAGCCCGTCCGTGTAGACGAGCAGCGTCTCGCCGGCTGCCAGGTGGCCGACCGTCAGGTGGTAGACGGCCTCCGGGTCGACGCCCAGCGGGGGGCCGCCGGGCAGGTCCAGCTCCACGGCCTTGGCGTCGTCGGTGATCCGGACCGGGGACGGGTGCCCGGCGCGGGCCGCCCGCAGGGTGCCGTCGGCCGGGTCGAGGGTGAGGTAGAGGCAGGTGGCGAAGAGGTCGGTGTCCAGGCCGGAGAGCAGCCGGCTCGTCCGGGCCAGCGTCGCAGCCGGATCGTGCCCGTCGGTCGCGTACGCCCGCAGGGCGCTGCGCAACTGCCCCATCACGGCGGTGGCCTCGGCGTTGTGGCCCTGGACGTCGCCGATCACCAGGCCGATCCTGCCGTCCGGCAGCCGGAGCAGGTCGTACCAGTCACCGCCGATCTGCATGCCCTCGGTGCTCGGCAGGTAGCGGGCGGCGCTGGCGATCCCGGGCAGCCGGGGCAGGGTGCGCGGCAGCATGGCGCGCTGGAGCTCGGTGGCCCGGTGGTGGTGGGTGTCGTAGAGGCGGGCGCGTTCCAGGGACTGCGCCAGGATGCCGGCGAACGCGGAGTAGAAGGTGCGGTCCTCGCGTCCGAAGACCCGCTCGGTCGCGAAGGTGATCAGGCAGGAGCCGACCTGCCGCCCCGAGGCGACCAGCGGCAGCACCGCCCAGGCGGGCGGGGTCAGCGGCCCGCCGCTGCCCGCCGGGGCGCGCCCCGTCCGGCCCGGTTCGCTGAACAGCGGGGTGGAGCGGGCCAGCGCGTGCTGCATGACGCCCTCGGAGAGGTCGGCCAGCCGGGTCAGCTCGGTGCGGCGGGGCCCGCCGTAGACGGTGTGGGAGACGGGCAGCAGCCGGCCCTCGTCCACCAGGTCGAGCACGATGCTGGCGGCGCCCAAGGCCGGGCGGGCGATGTCGGTGACCGCGGTGGTGACGTCCCGGACGGTGATCGCGCGGGACAGCGCCCGGGTGAGCGCCAGCAGCAGCGCCGAGCGGGCCCCGGCCGCGGGGGCGCCGCCCTGCTCGCCGGCAGGCGGGCGTTCCTCGGGGGCGCGGGCGCGGTCCCGGTCGGCGACCAGGCCGGCGATCCGGACCGGCCGCCGGTGCACGTCCAGCATCACCTCGCCGGTCTCCTCGATCCGGACCACCCCGCCGCCCCGGCGCAGCACCCGGTAGGTGATCCGGTACGGGCCGCCGGTGGCGAGGGCCTCGGCGAGGGCGGCCTGGAAGTCCGGCAGGTCCTCCGGGTGGACGATCCGCTCCGGGTCGGGGGCGGGCGCCGGGCCGCTCCCGTCCGGCGGCGGCTGGCCCGCGACCCGGTAGGCCTGGGCGTCCCAGTAGGTCTCGCCGGTGACCAGGTCGCGTTCGAAGGCGCCGTGCCCGGCGGAGCGGACGGCCAGCGAGAGCAGCGGGTGGGCCAGCCCGTCGGCCCGGCCGGCGCCGTCCCCGCCGGGCGCCTGCGGCGTTCCGGCCCCGGGCACGGCTCCGACCCCGGCTCCGGGTACGGCTCCGGCTCCGGGCGCGGGCCCCGGGCGGGCCCCGCGCTCCACGCCGGTCTCGGCGTGCACGTGGTCGAGCAGGTGGGAGAGCCGGTGGGCGCAGGCGTCGCCGAGCGTCTCCAGGACGTCCAGGTCGCGGCGGGGGACGGTGCCCCGGTGGGCCAGCGCCAGGGCCAGCACGCCGATCGGCTCCCCGTCGACGATCATCGGCAGGGTGATGACGGCGACCATGCCGGTGCCCATGCCGGCGTTGCGGTTGGGGTAGTCGACGCTGGTGCGCTCGGGGCTGAGCAGATAGGGCCGGCGCAGCCTGAGCGCCATCGCGGCGGGCAGGTCGCTCGCCGGGTCGACCACGTTGTACCGCTCGTGTGCCCACTCGGGCAGGCCGTGGGAGGCGGTGAGCCGGAGCATGCCGGCGGAGTCCAGCAGGTAGAGCACGGAACCCTCGCCGGTGATCCAGCCCGGGCCCTCGGCGAGCACCGTGCCGAGGAGTTCGGCGGCGCTGGTGCAGCCGAGCAGTAAGCGGACGCAGCGCATGGCGCTGCGCGCGGTGGGGCTGCTGCGCGGCGTCCGGCTCTCGTCCTCGGACGGGGGAAGCCACGGCGAGGTCAGGTCCATGGGATCCCCGGCCTTTCCGTTGCCTTCTCGGGTGGTCCTTATCGGCCACTCAATTCTTAATACCTTATTTCTTATGCCGGTGAATGGTGACTCGGGCGGTGTGCCCCGCCGGGACCGGGGCGCGGGACCGGCCGGGACGGATGTGCGGCACCGGGCCCGGGTCGAGTAGGATCTGCGATCGGCGAGGGCCTATAGCTCAGACGGTTAGAGCGCTTCCCTGATAAGGAAGAGGCCACAGGTTCAAGTCCTGTTAGGCCCACCACCACGAAGGGCCCGGAGCGATCACGCTCCGGGCCCTTCGGCGTCCCCGCCGCCCCCTCGCGGGTGCGCGGCGGCTCAGGCCCCGGGCCAGTCGCGGAGGCCGTGGGTGAGTACGGCGATCAGGCGGTCCTGGGTCTCGCCGAGGTCCTCGGCGAGCTGGAACGCGCCGCCGATGGAGAGCGAGGCGAAGCCGTGGGCCACCGAGCGGACGGCGCGGGCGGCGTGGATGGCCTCCGACCCGGAGAGCCCGTACTCGCGCAGCACCGCGATGATCACGCCGACCAGTCGCGTGGCCGCCCGGGTGAGGTCGTCGTCCGGCTGCGGGGCCTGCGGGAGCGCGTTGTAGCGGTGCGGGTGCTCGGTGGCGTACGCGTGGTAGGCGCGCAGGACGGCGGCGACGGCGTCGTCCCCGCCGCGGCCGAGGGCGGCCTCGGCGAGCCGGTCGGCCAGCTCCTCGGTGACCCGGACGGCGATCAGCCGCCGCAGTTCGGCCAGGCCGCCGCTGACGTGCTTGTACAGCGAGGGCGTGGCCACGCCGGCCCGCGCGGCGACGGCGGCGAGGGTGAGGGCCTCCGGGCCCTGCTCGTCGATGAGGGCGAGGGCGTGGCCGACGACCTGCTCGGGGGTGAGTCCTACTCGGGGCATGGGGACGGTTCTCCGTGGTTCGGGTTCCGGGCGTCGGGGGGTCCGCCCGGGCTGCGGCTGCTGGACGTCGGCTGCGGCTCGGGCCTGTGCGGCTCGGGCGGGTACAGCTCAGGGCCTGCGCGGCCTCGGGCGGGGTGCGGCTCGGGCCGGTACAGCTCAGGCAGCTGCGGCTCAGGCGGCCAGCTCGGCGAGGAACGGCAGCAGCGCGTCCGCGGTGGCCTGCGGGTGGTCGGCCATCGGGTAGTGGCCGGCGTCCTCGATCATCACCTTGCGGGCGCGCAGGGCGGCGGCCTGCCGGTCGGCGACCAGCTCCGGCTCGGGGAAGTCGGGGTCCTTGCCGCCCATGACGACCAGCGCCGGGCACTTCACGGCGGCGGTCCAGCCGACGGGCGCGGAGTCCCCGTGGACCTGCCCGCGGGTGGCGGTCTTGCGGCCGGGCGTCCGCATCGCGGCGACCAGCCCGTCGACGTACGCGTCGAAGTCGGCCGGCTTGGCGGTGGGGTAGGCCATCTTCCGGTGGTAGAGGCCCCAGACCGCGGGGGAGTGCACGAGCAGCGTGCCCATCACGGCGAACGTCGCGCGCTGCAGGGCGTTCGGCGGCAGGTTCTCGACGAAGGCGTCCAGCAGGACGATCCCGGCGACCCGCTCGGGTGCGTCCCCGGCGGCCTTGACCACGGTGGCACCGGTGTACGAGTTGCCGGCGAGGACGGCGCGCTCGATGCCGAGGTGGTCGAGCAGGGCGAGGACGTCGGTGGCGATCGCGGCCGGCGAGTAGTCGTCCCAGGCGATCGAGGACTCGCCGAAGCCGCGCAGGTCCATCGTGATCACCCGGTGGCCGGCGGCGACCAACAGGGGGCGCAGGTGGCGGTAGGCGGCCCGGCTGTCGAGCATCCCGGGGAGCAGGACGACGGGGGCGCCGTCGCCCTGCTCGGTGTCGTCGTAGGCGAGCCGGCCGCCGGGGACGTCGAGGTACTGGGTGGTGGGGGCGGTGGTGCCGGACATGGGGGCCTCCTCGGTCCGCCGGGACTGTCATCGGCGGGTGTGCCGATAGCCATAAAGCTAAGGCTAATAGCCTTAGCCGTCAAGTGGTCGACGGCGGCCTTGTCCGGGGGCGGGCGGCTGCGGGGCGTCAGACCCCCTCCACCTTGAACGGGTCGTGCTCGGCCAGCAGCTTCTCCAGCCGGGCCTGGTCCACCCGGGTGACGATCTCGTTGGTCTCCTGCTTGTCGCGGATCACCTTGGCCAGGGTGAACGAGGAGGTGACGGTGTAGAGCAGGCCGATCCCGAGGAAGGCCCGGGTCCAGCCGCCCACCGGGAGGTAGGCGATCCCGACCGCGAGGGTGGTGCCGGAGAGTGCGAAGGAGAGCACGGCCTGGATGTAGTACGCGGCCGTGGTGCGGGACTGCATCGGTGCGTTCATGGCGCCAGGATGGCCGTGTCCGACCGGGTCGCACATGAGTAGAAGTACTCAGATGGGGGGTCGTTCGTTGACGTCCAATCACGTTCGGTAGTGTCAGTTGTCGTCAAACCCCCAAAACGCCCATCAGGTCACGTAGTGTCCGGACCGTGTCCTGCTGCCCCGGACGGATGGCTTGGAATCAGGGGCTCCTAGGATTAACGTTTGATAACGCAGCGCGGTCCGCAACGCCGTACCCAGACGGCACCGTGCGCCGTCGCCTAATCCCACCGACCGGCCTCCGGGCAGGTCAGGGAGCCGGGGAACCACGTTCCTTGGGGTGAATCGGCCGGGCCCAGGCCCAGCCGTAGGAGACCTTCCTGCTCCGAACCCGTCAGCTAACCCGGTAGGCGCGAAGGAAGGAAAGGAGCGCGCCTCCGTGGCGTCGACGCACTCTCCGGCAAACTTGCCCGGCTCCCCCGCCGGCACCCAGCTGCTCGACCACCCGTGGCCGCCCGCCCACCCCGGCGAGTACGGCGGGCCCTCCGACGAGGCCGCCCCGCAGGCCGCCGAGGCCAACCGGCACCGGATGCCGCGTCAGACCCGCGGGACCGCGCCACTGCTCGGCGTCACCGCCGTCGCCGCCACCCTGGGCGCCACCGGCTTCGCCTCCGCGACCCCGGCCGCCGCGCCCGCCGTCGAGGCCCCCGACGAGACCCCGGTCGCCCTCGCCGCCGACCCCGGCCTCGCGCTCGCCGCCCGGATCCAGCAGCAGGCCGACAGCCAGCGCACCGCCGCCGAGGAGACCGCCCGGCTCGAGGCCGCCAAGGAGGCCGAGGCCAAGCGTGCCGCGCAGCAGCAGGAGGCCAAGCGGGCCGCCGAGGAGGCCGAGAAGGCCAAGCTCGCCGCCATCAACCTGCCGGTGCGCGACTACAACCTCTCCGCCCACTACGGCCAGAGCGCCTCGTACTGGGCCCACCTGCACACCGGCCTGGACTTCGCCGCGGACACCGGCACCCCCGTCTACGCGGTCGGCCAGGGCACCATCACCTCGGCCGGCTGGGCCGGCTCCTACGGCTACCGGATCGTCGAGACGCTGCCCGACGGCACCGAGATCTGGTACTGCCACCTCTCCTCGATCATCAAGGGCTCCGGCAAGGTCGTCCCCGGCCAGCAGCTCGGCAAGGTCGGCGCCACCGGAAACGTCACCGGCCCGCACCTGCACCTGGAGGTGCGCCCCGGCGGCGGCGCCCCGGTCGACCCGGAGACCTGGTTCGAGCAGCGCGGCATCACCCCCTGAGGCATCACCCCCTGAGGCATCACCCCCGGAGGCATCGCACCACCTGAGACACCGCACCACGTGACGCACCGCGAGGAAAGGGCGCCCCCGGCCCGGGGCGCCCTTTCGCGTCTCACTCCGCCGGCAGCTGCGCCAGGTAGGCGTCGATCTCCTCCTGGCCCGGCTCCGGCGCGAGGTCCGGGAACTCCGCCACCAGCAGTCGCGGAAGCCCCGGCACCGTCCACTCGCCGATCAGGTCCAGCGCCGCCTCGGCCGCCGCCTCCTCGAACGCCCCGAAGTCCCCGGCCAGCTCGTCCGGCATCGGGCGCCCCAACGCCGTCAGCTCCGCCAGATTGCGGTAGCTGCGCCGCATCAGGCCCTGCTCCAGCAGCAGCCGGGCACCGTCCGTGGCCATCCCGACCGAGAGCACCCGGGCCGCGCCCCAGCCGTCCTCGTCCAGCTCGTCCAGCCACCCGGCCGCCGCCAGCGCCTCGAACGCGGCCCGCCGGTCCTCCTCCGCCAGCTCCCGGAACGCCGCCAGCCACTCCCGCACCGCCGCCTCGTCGGCGACGTCCACGTCGTGAGCGCACAGCAGCACCGCGTACAGCCGGGGCCAGGTCACCAGGTCGGCCCGGCGCAGCAGCCCGGCCGCCACCTCGCCCTGCCACTCGGCCTCGGCGTGCAGCCGCTCCTGCCGCTTGGCGTTGAGCCGCTTCGTCGCCCGCTGGTGATCGATCAGCAGCCGCACCGCCTCGCCGTACGCCAGAGGGTCCTGCTCCGGCGCGGGCTGGACGTACAGGTGGAGCCGCTCGTACAGCAGCTGTTCCACGGCGTCCGAGGTCAGCTCCGGCCAGCCGTCGTGCATCCTGCTCTCGCCCAGCTCCAGCAGCGCCAGCACCGCCCGCAGCGGGGGTTCGGCCACCGGCGCGCGGCCCTCGGCCTCCGCCCAGGCGAGCAGGTCGGCGGCCTTGGTGCGCGGGGCGAGCCGCAGGTCTTCTTCTTCCATGTCACGTACGGTAACCGGAAAGCCCGGGTAGGGTCGGCTGACATGGTCCCCGTCCGACTCACCGGCCCCCGCCTGGCCATCCGCGAGTTCCACCACACGCCGGGCGACACCGACGCGCTGCACGCGATCTTCGGCGACCCGGAGGCCACCCGCTACCTGCCCTTCGAGCCGCACGACCGCGAGGACTGCGCCGACCAGATCGAGCAGTACCTGGAGGAGGCGCTCCAGGACGAGCGGACGGTCTACCGGCTCGCCGTCACCCGGCACGCCGACGCGGCCGACCCGGCCGACGCCACCCCGATCGGCAACGCCGCCCTCACCCTCGGCAGCCACCGCTCCGCCCACCTCGGCTACGCGCTGCGCCCGGACACCTGGGGCAACGGCTACGCGGGCGAGATCACCCGGCTGCTCTGCGAGTTCGCGTTCGGGCCGCTCGGCCTGCACCGGCTGGTCGCCCGGGTGGACGTGGCCAATGCCGCCTCCATCCGGGTGCTCACCCGGGCCGGCTTCCAGCCGGAGGGCCGGCTGCGCCACCACGTGTACCTGCGCGGCGCCTGGCACGACTCCTTCCAGTACTCTCTGCTCGCCGACGAGTGGCCTCCGCGCCCGCAGCGCTGAGCACGAGAGCGAAGCGGGGGTTAACCCCACCCCGCTCCGGCGGGGAGCCGGATGTCCGCCCGGCCCGCACTTTGACAGGGTTGAGCCATCAGCCCGACCGGCACCGCCGCAGACCCGAGGACCGAGGCCCAGGCCATGAGCACCAGCGAGAGCATGCAGCGCAGCGAGTACGACTGGCACGAGGGCGTCCGCCGTACCCAGGAGCCGCCGTACGCCTGGCGGGCGCCGTTCTCCTCCTACTTCTACCGGGAGCTGGGCTTCGCCCTCAGCGGCCTGCCCGTCGCCCTCGTCGGGTTCACCTTCGGCGTCAGCCTGTTCTGCTTCGGCCTCGGCACCTTCCTCACCGTCCTCGGCATCCCGGTCCTGGCCGGGCTGACCAGCGGCGCGCGCGGCTTCGGCCGGCTGGAGCGGGCCCGGACCCGCTCGATGCTGGCGCTGGACGTGCCCGGACCGGCGCCGGTGCGGGCGGTTCGCCCCGGGGCGTGGGGCTCGATCACCGCGCGGCTGGCGGACGCGGCCGGCTGGAAGGCCGTGCTGTACCAGGTGGTGATGCTCCCGTGGGCCGTGCTGAGCTTCGCGGTGTCGCTGATCTTCCTCCTGATCGGCTGGACGCTCGCGCTCTACCCGGTCTACCACTGGGTCTTCCCGACCTACACCGAGTGGCCCGGCTACCGGCTCTTCGACTTCTGGGACAGCCACGGGGTCGAGCACGTCTACTACGTCCAGTCGCCGCTGCAGATCGCCGGGGTCTCGCTGATCGGGCTGTTCTTCGTCTTCCTCACCCCGCAGCTGGTGCGCGGCCTGACCAACGTCAACCGCCTCGCCGTCCGCGGTCTGCTCGGCCGCTGAGCCCCGGCTCCTCGGCCCGCTGCCCCGTACCGGCCCCGCCCGCGCCCGGACGCTCCGGATGCGGGCGGGGCCGGTACGTGTTCGCATGGCCGGGTGACCGCCCGCACCACCCCTGGCGACCCCGGCCCGGCGGCCGGAGTCCTCGTCACCTCGCGCCCGCTGGACGAGTACTGCGGCCTCTTCGGCCTGACCCGCGCCCAGCTCGCCGCCCTCCCCGGGCCGCTGCTCGACTGCCCCGGCGGCGCGGCGGGCCTGGCCGCCGAGGCGCGCGAACTCGGCTGCCACGTGATCGCCACCGACCCGGCGTACGCCCGGCCCGTCCCCGAGATCGAGGCGCGCGCGATGGCCGCCCGGGCGTCGATGGCCGCCGCGCTGGACGCCCGCCCCGACCTCTACCCCGCGCCGTACTTCCACCCGTACGACCGCTACCTGCGCAGCTGGGACCGGGCCCGCCGGCTGTTCACCGCCGACACCGCCGCCCACCCGCAGCAGTACGTGGCCGCCGCGCTGCCCAGGCTGCCGTTCGCCGACGGCACCTTCGCGCTCACCCTCAGCGGGTACCTGATCTTCGCCTACCCCGAGCTGTTCGGCCCCGGGGGGCAGGTGGCCGCGCTGACCGAGCTGGTCCGGGTGACCGCCCCCGACGGCGAGGTCCGGGTCCACCCCCTGTGCGACGGCACCGGCCGCCACTGCCCCCACCTCGACGGGCTGCGGCACGCCCTGGGCGAGCGCCGGATCGCCAGCGAGGTCCGCCGGCTCCCGGCCGGCGGCGCGGGCCGCCCGGGGCGCGTGCTCGTCCTCCGGGCCGCCGACCACCGCCGCCGGGCCGGCGTCATGGGGCGTGGCTGACCATTCCGTGAGCCGGGCGGGAACCGCCCGGCCACGCCCGTGCGGTCACTGCGGCGGTTCGGCGGGCTGCGGAGCGCCGGCCGGTTCGGCCGGCTGTGGCCCGTCGGCCGGCTGTGCCCCGTCGGCCGGGCCGGCCTGCTGCGGGATGACCGCCGTCGCCTCCAGCCGGGACAGTATCTTCTCCGCCAGCCAGCTCCGGTCCGAGCCGTACGGGATGCCGTCCGGTGCCACCAGCTGCCCGGACACCGCCTCGCGCAGCCGCCCCACCTCGGTGGCCGGCAGCCGGGCGAGCAGGCCGCGGGCGGCCAGCAGCGCGTTGTACTGCTCGAAGCCCGAGCGCGGGTGCTCGATCGCCTCCAGCACGCTGGGCAGGTCGGCCAGTGACGGATCGCCCTGCATCAGCGCCAGCGCCTGGATCCGCCGCCCCTCGGAGCCGTCCGCGAACAGCTCGCGCACCTGGTCCGAAGTGAGCGCCGAGCGGCGCGCCGTCGACCGGACCTCGGCCACCACGGTCGCCGGACCGGCCGCCGTGCCCGGCGGCAGCCGGCGGGCCGGCTCCTCGGCACGGTCGGCGCTGCCGCCGAGCACGCCCAGGTGCCGCATCGCCCGCACCCGCAGGTCGTCCGCGCCCACCTTGTCGCCCCGGCGGTCGCGGTCCTGTCCGGCCAGGAAGAGGTCCAGCGCCTGGTCCGCGTCGGAGAGCACCTGCGGCAGCGTCAGCCGGGTCACCAGCCACCCGGCCAGGAAGCCGGACACCAGGAAGTAGAGGACCAGCGCGGCCGAGAACGGCACCGCGCCCTCGTCGCCGCCCAGCGCGGGAGCCAGCGCCGTACCGAGTTGGTGCAGCCGCTCGCCGAGCGAACCGAGCTGGGTCAGCCCGACGCCCAGCAGGACCTTGGTCAGCCAGTCCGAGACCTGCTCCAGATTGGTGTTCGGTACGTACGAGCCGTGCGGCTCACCGCCGGGGCCGCCGGCACCGCCGCGCACCCGCGGCACCCCGAACAGGAACCCCAGCGCACCGCCCAGCACCACCGACGCCCCGGCCACCACCAGGCCGCCGCCCAACGCCTGCCAGACGTGCTCGCGGCCGAGCGAGAACAGCAGCAGCCCGAGCAACCCCACCCCGGGCAGCACCCCGGCCGCCCCCCGCTGTGCCGCGCGTCCGGCCGCCCCGCCCCCGGCCCGCCGGGTCGTCCTCGCCATCGCGTACCCCCTGTACCCGTCCCGCTACGGAATCCGGGCCGACTCTAGCGCCGGACCCGGGCGGCCGGAACGCCCCGGACCGGCCCCGGAAACGCAGACAGCCCGTGGGCTGCTCCTCCGCGCCGGCCCTGCGAGGGGCCTGGCGCCGAGGCACCGGGGATGTACCGGTGAGCCCACGGGCCGGGTGACTGCTTGGGATTTCGCCTGCCGGAGGCCTAGGACCTCGCCCTACGCAGGCAGGGGCGGCTCTAGCGAGCAGCCACCTCACGCATCCTGACGGTACTCAACCAGGATCACCTCCTTTCAGTGTGCCGCCACTGTAGGCAGCTCCCCCGAGGGAGGGCAACGGATTATTCGCGGAGAGCCTTTGGGCAGTGGAGACTCTCGGGCAGTGGAGGGCTCCGGGGCAGCAGGAGGGCCCCGGCCGGTGGACGCCCCCCGGGCGTCAGAGGGCGGACATGCGAAAGGCCCGGAGGACGAGTCCTCCGGGCCTTCCTGCTACTGAGTAGCGGGGACAGGATTTGAACCTGCGACCTCTGGGTTATGAGCCCAGCGAGCTACCGAGCTGCTCCACCCCGCGTCGGTGAACACAACGATACGGGGAAGTCGCGCGGATGGGAAATCGCTTCCTCAGCGGCCCCGCTCCGGGCCCTTCGCCCGGCGTGCGGAACGGCGCGCTGTGCGGGCCCGGGCCCAGGCGGCGAAGCAGATCAGTGCGGCGAAGCAGGGCACCATCAGCACCGCGTAGACCAGCAGGAAGCCGTGGGTGCCGAGGTCGGCGGCGGCGTTCCAGGTGCCGTGCAGGGCCATCGCGAGCAGCAGCCCGGCGGGCGCGGCCAGGCGGGCCAGCCAGCGGCGGCCGGTGGTGAGGGTGACGGCCAGGCCCAGTCCGGTGAGCGCGGTGAACAGCGGGTGGGCGAACGGGGAGAGCAGGCCGCGCAGCACGAAGGTCTGCACGGTGCTGTCGAAGTCCCGCAGGCTGGGCGAGGCGCCGAGGCCGATGCTGTCCAGCCGCTGCTGCTGGTCGTCGGTGAAGGCGCGCCCCAGGTAGAGCGCGTTCTCGGTGAAGGCGAAGCCGCAGGCGGTGATCCCGCCGAGGACCACCCCGGCGGCCAGCGTCCGTGGCCGTGCGCGGGCGCGCGGGCGGTCGTGGGTCAGCGGGTAGGGGCGCAGGTACGGCAGCGGGCGCAGGTAGGGGCGCAGCCGTCCGCGGGCGTGCGGGAGGGCGGGCCGACGGTCGTACGGCCGGGGCGGCCGGGGGCCGGGGAGCGGGCGCAGGACGGTCGCGCAGGGGCGGTCGGTGCGGTGGCCGCGGCATCGGAGCCGCTGTCCGAGCGGGAGCAGCAGGACCAGCAGCGCGGCGCCCTTGGCGCTCTCCTCGATCACCGGGGTGACCAGGTCGGCGCCCAGCATCTCGCCGAGGCTGCCCTGGTGGGCGGTCAGGTAGGTGCTGGTCCAGCCGTTGGCGAGGATGGCGGCGGTGGTCGCCGCGAAGGCGCCCCAGCCGAGGCAGAACACGGTGTGCCGCAGCGGCACCCGGGCGGTCTGGTTGAGCCAGGCGAGGCCGCCGAGCACGAAGGGCAGCGGGACCATCGCGAGGCCGAGGCCGACCAGCAGCCCGGTGGTCCCGGTCTGGCGGCGGACCAGGTGCAGGATGAGGACGCCGCAGCCGGCCAGGGTGAGGACGGCGGTCGCGGTGACCGAGGAGAGCGCGACCGAGCGGGTGGGGCGCGGCAGCCGGGACGGCGCGGCCGGCGCCGCCACGGGGACGGGGACGGGCAGCCGGGGCACGGTGCGGTGGGCCCGGCGCATCCGGGGCCCCGGGATGGTGCGGGTGCCGGCGGTGCGCGTGGGCATCTCTCGGTCGTCGGCGGCCTGGACGGTGGTCCGGAACCCGCCGCCGGACGGGCTGCTCACCCGGCACAGGGTAGGCCAAGGCACCGGCCCCACGGGAGGACTCGGGACGAATCCCCCCGTCCGGGCCGGGCCGGACCGCGTTCCACGGGCACCGCGGGGCCGCCGGGTCGAACGCCCGGCGGCAGGTCAGCGGCGGCGGAACAGCAGGTCGTGCACCACGTGACCCTTGGCGATGCCGGCCCGTTCGAACTTGGTGACCGGCCGCCAGTCCGGCCGCGGCGCATAGCCGGGGATGCTGCCGTCCGGGTGGTCCGCGGGCTCCAGCCAGCCGGTGCCGTCACCCTCGGGGTGCAGGTTCTCCAGCTCGGGGGAGGCGGAGAGCACCTCCAGCATCTGCTCGGCGTACGGCTCCCAGTCGGTGGCGCAGTGCACCAGGGCGCCGGGGGCCAGCCGGGGCAGGACCAGCTCCAGGAAGGACGGCTGGACCAGCCGGCGCTTGTGGTGCTTCGGCTTGGGCCACGGGTCGGCGAAGTACACCCGCAGGCCGGCCAGCGAGGCGTCCGGGAGCATGTCGCGGAGCAGGATCACGGCGTCGCCGGCGGCGAGCCGCACGTTCTGCGAGCCGTCGCGCTCCAGCATGCCGAGCAGGTTGCCGTGGCCGGGGGTGTGGACGTCGGCGGCGAGGATGCCCCTGGCCGGGTCGGCGGCGGCCATCGCGGCGGTGGTCTCGCCCATGCCGAAGCCGATCTCCAGGGTGACCGGGAGGCCGCCGAAGAGCTCGCGCAGGTCGAGCGGGCTGCCGTCGATCGCGATGCCGTACTTCTCCCAGCCCCGGTCCAGCGCGCCCGCCTGGGCGTTGGTCATCCGGCCCCGGCGCGGCTGGAAGCTGCGGATGCGCCGCTCGCTGTGCTGGGCCTCGGTGGCCCGGTGCGGGTACATCGGCGCGGGGTAGCCGGCCGGCGCGGCGGAGAGCCGGGCGGACGGCGATTGCTGGGGGATCGGGGCGGTGGCAGTCACAATCAACCGAGTCTACGGGGCCGCCGGGTACGGGCCGCAGGGCCTGTGACGCACGTGACGCGGGGGCCGTCGTACCGGCTCACCCGCCCGCCTCCAGCGCGGCCAGCGCCCGGCGGGCCACCTCGCGGCCGATCGGGAGGGAGGCGGTGGCCGCCGGGGAGGGCGCGTTGAGCACGTGCACCAGGCGGCGGGTGGAGCCTGGGTCGTCCGGGTCGAAGCCGGCGAAGGCGAAGTCGTCCAGCAGCGCGCCGTCCCGGGTCACCGCCTGGGCCCGCACCCCGGCGCCGGCCGGTACGAGGTCCTCGGAGGTGACGGCCGGCAGCAGCCGTCGGACGGCGGCGGTGAACGCCCGCTTGGAGAGCGAGCGGTGCAGCTCGCCGAGCTCGTACCGCCAGTGCCGGCGGGCGATCTGCCAGGTGCCGGGGAAGGCCAGCGTGCCGGCCAGGTCGCGCGGGCGGACGGTGCGCCAGTCGTAGCCCTCGCGGGCCAGCGCGGGCACCGCGTTCGGGCCGACGTGCACGTCGCCGTGGATGCCGCGGGTCAGGTGCACGCCGAGGAAGGGGAACGCCGGGTCGGGCACCGGGTAGACCAGGCCGCGCACCAGCTCCCGGCGGTCCTTGGCGAGCTCGTAGTACTCGCCGCGGAACGGCACGATCCGCACGCCGGGATCGTCGCCGGCCAGCCGGGCGATCCGGTCGCTGTGCAGGCCCGCGCAGTTCACCAGCACCTGGCAGCGCAGCTCCCCGGCGGAGGTCTGCACCGTCACCCCGTCGGCCCGGCGGGCGACCGCCCGCAGCTCGGTGCCGGTCCGCAGCTCCGCGCCGGCCTCGCGGGCCAGCCGGGCGTAGGTGCCGGCCACGGCGGGGAAGTCGCAGATGCCGGTGGTGCCGATGTGCAGTCCGGCGATGCCGGTGACCTCCGGCTCGTACCCGGCGATGCCGGCGCGGTCCAGCTCGGTGACCGGGATGCCGTTCTCCCGGCCGCGCTCGGCCAGCGCCCGCAGCCTCGGCAGCTCGGCCGGGTCGGTGGCGACGATCAGCTTGCCGGTGACCTCGTGCGGGATGTCGTGGGTACGGCAGAACCCGACCATCTCGTCGGCGCCCGCGACGGCGTAGCGGGCCTTGAGCGAGCCCGGCCGGTAGTAGACGCCGCTGTGGATGACCCCGCTGTTGCGGCCGGTCTGGTGCGCCGCGAAACCGGTCTCCTTCTCCAGTACCGCCAGCCGCAGCCCGGGCCGCTCCAGCGTCAGCGCGTACGCCGTGGAGAGCCCGACGATCCCCCCGCCCACCACCAGCACGTCGACGTCGTACGCCACCGCTCGCTCCTCGCTCGACCCGGCCCCCGCCCGCCGATGCTGCCACGGCGGGCGGGGCCGGTCGAGGGGGCCTCAGCGGCCCGCCGGCTCCAGCCACGGCCAGGCCGCGTCCCGGCCCGATTCCAGCAGGGGGATCAGCCGGAACGCGGCGTCGCCCAGCCCGCCGAAGGTGTGGCGGTTCGCCGCGCCGCTCGGGCCGTGGCCGGGGGCGTAGCCGGCCAGGTTCCACGTGTAGACGGGCACCTCGGCCGGGACGGCGGCCAGCGGGTCGCCGTTCCAGTGGCCGGGGCCGGTCTGCTCGTCGGTGACGATGACGACCCGGTCGTGGCCGCGGTAGTGGGTGCGGACGGCCTCCGCGGTGGCGGTGCCGCCGAGGTTGCCGAAGCGCTCCAGGACGCGCAGCACCGCCTCGCCCCTGCCCACCTCGACGACCCGGCTGGTGGAGCCGAACTCGACCAGGTCCGCGTCGGCGGCCCGGACCTTCAGGGCGGTTGCGAAGATCGCCGCCGAGTCGGCCCGGTTGAGCTGGGTCTGCGCGCTCGGCCGGTCGAACATCGAGCCCGAGCGGTCGACCAGGACCAGCGTCCGGCCGGGCAGCGAGGGCACGTTGGCGAGCGAGTGGGAGAGCGCGGTCTCCAGCGCGTGCCCCCAGCGCAGCGAGGGCGCGTGCCGGTGGGCGGCGAGGTAGCGGAACGGGAACTGGCGGGAGCGGTGCACCTCGCCCCGGTCGCTGATCCGCCGCGCGACCTCGGCCGCGGTCTCGTCCGAGACCCCGGCCTGGTCGAAGTTGCGCAGGTTGCGCACCAGTGCCATCGGGCCCATGGACGGGATGACCGCCTCCCAGACGTCCGCGTCCAGCGGTCCCTGCAGCCAGCCGGCCAGCGCCTCCCAGGTCAGCCCGGCGGCGGCCAGCCGCTCGGCGCCGCCCTCGGCGGTCACCGCTGCCCGCCGCTGCTCGACGGGCAGCGCGAGCAGCTCGCGGTTGGCGGTGAGCAGTGCGTCCGAGGCCGGCGGCACGGCCTCGTCCGGCCGGTGCCGGCGGTCCAGCGCGTAGCGGAACAGCTCGCCCTGCCAGGGCTTGGCCGGGTCGGGCGAGGGGTGGGTCAGCTCCAGCACGTCGCCGAAGCGGTAACCCTTGGCCGCGGTGTCGTACTTGAGCAGCGAGCGGCCGTGGTAGAGCCGCCGGACGGCGTCCGCGACGCCGCGCTTGAGCGGCTTCGGCAGCGCGCGGCCGTAGCGGGACGTCCAATAGGCGAGCAGCTCGCCGGGCTCGTCGGCGCGCTGGAGGGCGGCGTCGACGGCCTGCCGGGAGAATCCGGGTGCCTTGGCGTCCAGCCGGGCGCGGGTGAACTCGGCGGCGCCGACCAGTGCGGCCGTGCGCAGGTGGGCGCCGGACCGCAGCCAGCGCAGCAGGCCGAGGGTCCACTCCGGGTCGGCGACGGCGAGTTCGCGCACCAGTGCGGTGTAACGGTCGTCCCGGGCCCCGCCCTTCTCGTAGAAGGTGTCCTGGCCCACGAGGTTGGCGACCGACAGCAGGAAGAGTTCGGACTTGGTGTCGCGCAGGAATCCCGTGCCGCCGTTGTGGTTGACGGTGCGCCGCCCGGTGGTGGTCACGGGCGAGATCGGACTCGGCTTGGCGGTACGGACGTTGAAACGCGACATGGTGGAATCCCCCTGCTGGCTGGTGGAACGTGCAGGAGGCATGGCGGAGCAAGGGGTGCCCGAGATCGTGCCGGCCCTGCGGCCGGCGTCGGCGGAGGTGTATGCCTTGTGCTCTACCCGGATTGAGCTAGCGGCCGCGCTCGCGCACGGCACGCCCGGGATTCGAACCCGGAACCGCAAGATCCGAAGTAACCCCCGCCTGCGCACCGGGCACCCCCCGGCGCTCTGCCTCCCGAGATCAAAGGTGGCGGCGGTGTTGTGCGGGCTCGAACCGCAGCGTCGTACCGACGCCTCACCAAGAAGTAACCGCTGCCCACGCACCGGGAGGTGCGGAAAACCTATTCAGGAATGTGGTGTCCGGAGATCGAGGACGGCTGAGGTGACGAAGCTGCTCTACCGACTGAGCTACACCGACCCGAAGTCGGTGACGGGACTCGAACCCGCGACCCGCCCATTAACAGTGGAAGTAACCTCTGCCTGCGCACCCGGACGAGAGAGACCATAGCCAGGCCTCTCCCGCCCGTGCATCCGAATTACCGCGGGGCGCCGCTACGCCGGGGCGACGATCACCGCGCGCGCCCGCTCCGTCAGTTCCCGTACCCGGCGCTCGCCCTGGAACGGCTCGAGGCGGCGGAGCATCTCCACCACGTACTCGCGGCTGCGCTGGGAGGAGATCCGGCCGGCCACCTCGACGGCGCGTTCGCCGGCCGCGACCGCCGCGTCCAGGTTGCCGGCCTCGGCCTCGGCCATCGCGGAGACGACCAGCCGCAGCCCGTGCGAGCGGACGTAGCCCTCGGTGGGCCGGGCCAGCGCCTCCCGGGTGAACTGGCGGACCTTGGAGGGCACTCCGAGGTCGCGGAAGCACTCGGCGGCGTCGGCCGCGAGCCGGTCGTAGGCGTAGAAGTCGATCCACGCCGGATCGGGGTCCCCGGCGCGAGCCCGTTCGAGTGCGCTCTCCGCCGCGCCGAGCGCCGTCGCGCACGCCGCCGCATTGCGGGCCTTGGCCTGGGCCCGTGCCTCGACCAGGTGGAAGAAGCTCATGGTGCGGGCGGTGGCCAGCCCCCGGTTGCGCTCCAGCGCGGCCTGGGCGAGGTCGACCGCCTCCTCGGCGAAGCCCCGGTAGCCGGCCTGCAGGCTCATCGAGGCCAGCACGTAGCCGCCGAGCGGCACGTCGGCGGCGGCCCTGGCCAGCCGCAGCGCCTGGATGTAGTAGCGCTGGGCCGCCTCGTGCTGGCCGGTGTCGAACGCCATCCAGCCGGCCAGGCGGGTGAGTTCGGCGGTCGCGCCGAACAGCGCCCGGCCGACCGCGTCGCTGTACGAGGCGAGCAGCAGCGGCGCCGCCTCCACCCGCAGGCACTCCGGGACCATCGAGGAACGCCAGTCCCCGCCGCCGTACTTGGAGTCCCAGCGGCGGGCCTCCTGGGCGGCCTCGCGGAGCTTGGCGGCGTCCGAGTGGCCGACCCGGTACGAGCTCGCGTCGGCGGGCGTGCGTGGCGCCTCGCGGGCCACCGAGCCGTCCGCCGGGGTGATCAGCCAGCGGGACACGGGAGTCGCGTACGCGGCCACCGAGAAGGTGCCGGCCAGGCTGTCGCTCCAGCGGCCGCCGCCGGGGCCGCGCCGCAGGTCGAGGTCGACCCGCCAGAGGTCGGTGGCCGAGCGGACCGCCTCGGAGACCTCGCGCGGGAAGGCCAGGCCGAGTTCGGGCGCCGGGTCGGTGTCGCCGAGGCCGATCTCCTCCAGCGGCACCGGCCGGCCGAGCTTGCCGCCGATCGCGGTGGCGATCAGGTGCGGGACGGGGCCCTGCGGGACCATGCCCTTGCTGACCCAGCGGGCGACCGAGGTCTTGTCGTAGCGCAGCGTCAGTCCGCGTTGGGCGCCGAGGTCGTTGACCCGACGGGCCAGGCCGGCGTTGCTGATCTGCGCGAGGGTCAGGAGCGTGCCGAGCCGTTCGTTCGGTCCTCGTGGGCTGACGGTCATGGTGGCGGCGGCACCTCCTGCGGCCTTGTGCGCGGGGCCCGGGCGGCACCGGGCCGTAGCTGCTGTACCTAGAGTAGTCGGACGCGTTCCGAGGGTTAAGAGGCCGCATTCCGGATGGCGGGATCGCGCACCCGGCCGCGGTCGGCGGTCGGTCCGGCGGGTGCTCCGGCGGGTCGGTCCGGACCGTCCGGAACCGGCCGCGGGCGGTGGGTCCGGCCGCGCGCCGGAGCGTTGTGCTCCGGTCCTGTGTCGATGTGCGCCCGGCCGTGCCCCCTGGCCCGACCGGCTGGTCGGCGATTCGCTGGTGGTCGTGGGTCGGCCCGCCGTCGAGGACCCGGCGGGCCGGGGGATGCCGCCGTCTCAATCCCCGCGGACGGTGGCGGAGTCCGGGAGGGCATGCGGATGCCCTCCCGGGCCGAACGACGCCTTTCGGCCATCCCGCGATGGCCATGACAAGGCGACCGTGAGGGCGGTCCGGGCCGTGGAGGGGGAGGCCCGGCCCGCCCGGCGGGAGCCGCGGAGCCGCCCGGCAGTGCAGCCGGAGCCGCCCGGCCCCGCGGCGCGGCCCGGTGACGGAGCCCGGTGCCGCCCGGCGACGCGAAATCGGAAACGCCAACTCCGGTCACGCGACCGCGAACCGGTGGCACGATGTCTCCTGACGGCGCGCCGGATCCGCGGTGGGCGGCCGCCGCGGCGCGCCACGGGCTGGCAAGGGCGGCCCGGCGGCGGACGCGCCGCGCGGCGGCAGGCCCTCGTCCGGTGGAGGCGCGATGCGGTGGCTGACGGGCTGGAGCACGGGCTCACCCCGGGCGGGCGCTCCGGCGCACGAGGCGCCCGGCGCGGTGGAACCGATTGCCGCGCGCCCCCTCTGGACCGGCCCCAATCCGCTCTGGGCGGTCGGCGACTGGCGGCCCGGGGAGATCCGCCTCGCCACCCTCCGCCCCGGCGCCCGCGCCACGGTCACCACCGGCCCGGCCGGCCCCGACCCCGCCGAGGACACCCCCGCCACCACCCGGCTCGCCGTTCTCGGCCACTGCGGCGCGTCCGACGCCGAACTCGCCGCCGGCCTCGCCGCCGCCCGCGGCGGCGCCGTCCGCCACCTCACCGCCTGGCCCGGCAGCTACACCGTCGTGCTGCGCACCGGCACCCGCTCCACCGTGCTGCTCACCGACCTCGCCGGCGCCCAGCCCGTCTTCCACACCCCCTGGGCCGGGGGCACCGCGTACGCCACCGCAGCCCTCCCGCTGGCCGACCTGGTCGGCGCGCCCCTCGACACCGGCCACCTCGCCGCCCGGCTCGCCTGCCCCGAGTCCCCGGAGGCGCTCGGCACGGGCACCCCGTACCTCGGCGTGCGGCAGGTGCCGCCGGGCCACGCGCTGGCCATCCGGGGCGGCCGTCCCTACCTCTCGGCGTACGACGAACCCGCCGGCGCGGCGCAGCAGCGCGGCGAGGCGCCGGCCGTCCGCGAACTCACCCGCGCCCTGCTGGAGTCGGTCCGCTCCCGGGTCCGCACCCCCGCGCCCGGCCCCGGGGCCGGTGGCCGGGCCCGGTTGGGCGTCGACCTCTCGTACGGGACGGCCTCCGCCACCGTCGCCCTGCTCGCGGCCGCGGTGCCGCTCGCCCCGGTGCCGGGTGCGGGCATCCCGGCCCACGGGGCGCCGTCGGTCCGGGGGACGCAGAGCGGTGAGGGTGCCCGGAGCGGGGCCGTGAAGGGTTCCTGGGCCCGCCCGTCCGCCCGTCCGCCGTCCGCCCCGGAGCAGCTGGCCGCCGTGACCCTCGGCGAGACCGGGACGCCGGCCACCCTCGCGCTCGCGCCGGACCTGCCCCGGCTGCGGCACACCGTGCTCGCCCCCGGCCCCGGCACCCTCCCCTACGCGGACCTGCGGGCCGAGCCGCAGGCCGGCCGGCTCACCGACGAGCCGGGTGCCGAACTGGTCGCCGCCGCCCGGGCCGAGGCCCGCTTCGACGCCGGCGGCACCGACCACCTCACCGGGTACGGCGCCCGCCAGGTCCTCGACGGGCACCCGGCCCGGCTCGCCGACCTGGTCCGGGCCGGCCGCCCGCGCGAACTGCTGCCCCCGGTGGCCGCGCTGGCCGGCGCCGACCGCGCCGCCGTCGGCGTCCTGGCCGGTGCGCTGCGGACCCCGCTCACCGTGGTCCGGGCCGCCCACCGGCTCTCCCGGATCCGCTACGCCGAGGCGCTCGACGACGCCGCGGTGAAGCTGACGCTCCGGCACGTCCCGGACGGGGGCGGGACGGCCGGCGCGCGTTCGGCCGACGACCTGGCCTGGTGCGTCCCCGGTCCGGCGGCCCGTTGGCTCTCCGACGAGGCGCTCTCCGCGGTCGCCCTGCGGCTGCGGCTGGCGGCGCGCGAACCGGCGCCCGCCGAACTGCCCGGCGCAAGCCGGGCCCGGCACGCCCTGCACCGGCACGCGCGCGGGTTCCGCACGCTGGTGCACGTCGCCGAGCAGCCCGGCCAACGGCTGCACGCGCCGTTCCTGGACAACCAGGTGGTCCGCGCGGCCCGTCTGCTGCCCGACGACGTCCGGCTCCAGCCCGGTGCCCGGCCCGCCCTGCTGCATGCCGTCCTCACCGGCGCCGGCCGCACCGACCTGCCGCCCGACTGGGGCCGCGGCCCCCGCCCCGACCGCACCGCCGCCGCCCGGGCCGGCCTGCGGCTGGCCGCCGACGGCCTCGCCGAACTGTTCGACGCCCCGTTGCTCGCCGAGGCGGGCCTGATCGACCTCCCCGCGGTCCGCGCCGGCCTGGCCCGCTCCGCCGACCCGGCCACCCCGCTGCCGCCCGGCACCCTGGCGGGCCTCGCCGAACTGGTCGCCACCGAGCTCTGGCTCCGCCGCGTCCGCGCCCGCCGCCACGGTGCCTGCTGGACCGGCCTCCCCCTCGCCCAGCGCCCCGCGCTCGCACCGGCCCGCCTCGCCTGACCCGCCTCGCCCGGCCCGCAGGAGCACGGCGGGGCGAGGGGCCCGTTGTGAAGGCCCGGCGCGGCTCGCCCGTCCGGATGGGCGGGGCGGGCAATCATGGCGCCATCCCGTCCCGTCCGTCCCCCAACCGTGGAGGCCGTGGTGACCAGCGCCAGCCCGGATCCGTCCGTTCCCGTCGTCCTGTCGGTGCTCGGCCGGCCGCCGACGGGCCGCCCGCCCGGGGTGCTGGCGGCGTGCGACGGTTCCGACGGCTCGCTCTGGGCGCTGGACCGGGCGATGACCGAGGCGGAGCGGTTCGACCTGCCGCTCTACGTGCTCGCGGTGGTCAACCCGGCGCCGGCCGGGTACCCGCCGGGGATGGCCGAGCTGGTGCAGGAGAGCGTCGAGACGCTGGTCGAGAGCATGGCGGACGGCCTGCGCCGCGCGGTGGCCGCGGTGCAGCGGGCCCGGATCCACCGGTACGAGGGGGAGCTGTCGCTGCACGTGGTGCTCGGCAACGTGATCGAGGTGCTGCTCGCCGCCTCGGGCCGGCAGCACACGCTGGTGCTCGGCACCCGCGGCAACGGCGGCTACGCCCGGCTGCTGCTGGGCTCGGTCAGTTCGGCGGCGGTCCACCACGCGGTCTGCCCGGTCCTGGTCGTCCCCGCACCGCCGAACCCGTGATCCGCCGTGGTGGGCCGGCCTGCCGGGAATGTCCCGAGATGGTTCATCGTTCACCCATCTCGGAAACCCATCCTCCCCACCCCTGGAGAACCCCCGTCATGAAGGTCGAGATCTACTCCGACATCGCCTGCCCCTGGTGCTACATCGGCAAGCGCCGCTTCGAGGAGGCGCTCGACGGCTTCGCGGGCAAGGAGAACGTCGAGGTGGTCTACCGGCCGTACCAGCTGGTGCCGGACGCGCCGGCCACGGCGAGCCCGCACCGCGCCTGGCTGGCCGAGCGCTACGGCCCGCAGTCCGTCGCGATGGACGCGCGGGTGGCCGAGCTGGGCCGCGCCGAGGGCATCACCTACGACTTCGACGCGGCGCTGCACGCCAACACCTTCCTCGGCCACCGGCTGCTCCACCTCGCCGAGACCGAGTACGGCGCGGCCGTCCAGGGCCGGCTGAAGGAGGCGCTGCTCAAGGCGCACTTCACCGATGGCGTGGACGTCGGCGACCGCGCGGCGCTGACCGAGGTCGCCGTCGCGGCCGGCCTGGACCGCGACCGGGTGGCGGCCTACCTCGCGGGCGACGAGGGCACCGCCGAGGTCCGCGCCCAGCTGGCGGAGGCCCGTGAGCTGGGCATCACCGCCGTGCCGACCTTCGTCTTCGAGGGCAAGTGGGCGGTCCAGGGCGGCCAGGAGGCCGAGACGTTCCGCCAGGTGCTGGAGCAGGTCGCCACCGAGATCGGCGAGCGCCGCCCGGTGCCGGTGCAGGTCGCCCCGGCCGGGGAGGCCTGCGCGGACGGCGCCTGCGCGATCTGACCCGCCCGCTGCCCGCGGAGACACCCGCTGTCCATGGAGAGCGCCGGCTGTCCGGAGAGCGCCGGCTGTCCGGAGGAACACCACGAGCACGCCCCCCGAGGCCCGCTTCACCGCGTCAGACGCACCTGAAGCGGGCCTCGGCCCAGTCCGCCGCGTTCAGCGCCGACCAGAAGCCGTGCGCCGGGGTGACCACCAGCCGGATCGACTTCTGCCCGTCCAGCGGCACGTGCACCGGTACCGCGTCGTCCCCCGTGGCCAGGACCGGTGACCGCCAGAGCGTGCGGCCGTCACCGCCCTGCACGGAGAAGACCACGCCGCCGGGCGAGGCGGTGATGTCGTCCACCCCGGCCAGCGCGTCGAAGGACGTGCAGCCGCGGTTGAGGTCGATCTGCGTGCTGGCGGGCGCGTGCACGGTGATGCCGTGCGCGTGCCGGGTGCCGCCGATCGAGACGCTGTCGCGCTGCCAGAACCAGTCGCTGCCCTTCTGCCGGATGCTCGGGCCCGGCGGCGGCACCCGGTTGTTGCCGGGCTTGCGCACCGGCAGGTCGTCGGCCCAGAAGTCGGTCGGGGCCGGCGGCGTCGGTGTCGGTTTCGGCAGCGTCGGTGTCGGTTTCGGTGTCGGCGGTTTCGGTGTCGGCACCGGCGGGAGCGTCGGGGTGGGCACCACGGGCACGTCCGGCGTGGGCACCGGCGGCACGACCGGCGTCGGCACCTCCGGCACGGGGGGCTTCGGCTGCAGGGGCTTCGGCGTCGTCGTGGCGATCGGTGCGGGCGTCGGCGTCGGGGACGCCGGGCGCGGGCTCGGCGCGGGTGGCGGCGGCACGGCCTTGGGCGCCGGGCGCGGCGGGGCCTTCGGCGCCGGCGTGGCGGACGGGCTCGGCGCGGGATCCTCCGCCGCGGGCGGCGGAGGAGCGGGGCTGCTCGGGGCCGGGCGCGGTGGCGCCGGCGGGGCCGGTGGCGGCGCGGGCACCGCGGGGGAGGAGGCCGGGGGAGCGGCCAGCGGGGGCTTCGGCTCGGGCGCGCCGGTCAGTGCGTACGCGGCGACGGCGGCCGCGGCCACCGCGGCGGCGGCGGCGATCCCGGCCTTCGCCGCGGTGCCCAGGCCCTGGCCGACCGCCGCACCGGTGGCCCCGCTCCCGGACCCCGCCGCACCACCGGTGGCACCGCCCGCCGTCGCGCCCGCGGTCGCGCCGCCCGTCGCACCTCCTGAGGCCGCCGACGTGGCCGCCGCCGTTCCGGCCGCCGCACCGCCGACCGCCGCCGCCCCGCCCACGGCGGCCGCGGCGGCGCTGAAGCCACCCAGGCCGACCCAGACCAGCACGCCGCCGGGCAGCAGCGCCCGCAGACCGTGGTTGATCTCGGACAGCTCCAGGCAGGCGGCCGTGCACCGGTCGCACTCCCTCAGATGCCGGCCGACCTCGGCCGACGCCCGCTTGCGCAGCGAACCGCGCGCGTACGCGCCGAGCCGGTTGGCGTACGCCTCGCAGGCCCGGTCCTGGCTGCCCGAGACGTGCGCCTGGAGGAACCCCGCGGCCAGCCGGTCGCGCGCCCGGTGTGCCTGGACGGCGGTGGCGTTGGCGGTCTTGCCGAGCATCACCGCGACGGTCTTGGGGGACTCCCGCTCGACCTCGGTGTGCCAGAGCACCATCCGGTCGTCCTCGGGCAGTTCGGCGTAGGCCTGCATCACCATGCGCTGGTCGGCCATCGCCATCGCCCAGGCGTCGGCCCCCGGGTCGGCCAGGTCGAGGTCGAGGGTGGCGACCGAGGTCTGCGCGAACGCGCTGAAGTCGTCGACGAGTTGTTCGCGGCGCTCGCTGCGGGTCCAGGCGGCGGCGACGTTGCGCACCGCGGTCAGCAGGTAGGCACGGACGGCGAACTCAGGGCCCTTGCCCGCCTTCAGCGCCTGAAGGGTGCGGGCGAACACCTCGCCGGCGAGGTCCTCGGCGGTGAAGCTGTCACGGCAGCAGGTCCGCGCGTAGCGGCGCACCGAGTCGGCGTGCCGGCGGTAGATCTCCTCGTACGCGGCGTCGTCGCCGGCCCGGACGAGGGCGGTCAACTCGGCGTCGGAGGGCGGACGCTCGCCGTCCACCGGGTCGGCGGGCGCGGGCACGGTCGGGCGGGCGGGGACGCCGTCGCCGACGAAGGCCTCGGGGGCGACGCCGCCCCGGCCGGCCGTGGCCTGGCCGGGGACGCGGGTGGACGGGAGCGCGGCGGCGGAGGCGGAGAGCGATTCGCGGCTGGGCATGCCGGCCTGGTCCGGCACCTGTCCCGGGTTCCCGGGACTGCCCGGGGCTCCGTGGTGTCCGGACCGCTGGTGTCCGGACGGTGACGGCCCTGACCGTCCGGGCAGGGCGCCGGGCGTGTGCCCCGGCGCGTGACCGGGCGAACCGGCGCTCGGACCGTCAGCCGCGCCCTGCGGCCCGCCCGTCCCGGACCGGCCGAAGTCGAGGCCGTAGCCGTAGTCGTTCTGTTCCTCGGCGCTCACAGCGGACCCCAGATTCCACGACAGCCCCCGTAGTGTGGCAGGGCGCGCGGGAGTACGTGGGCGCACGATTTCCCGTCGTACGGCGCCGAGTGCGCGCGAACGGCGCGCATCGGGACATTGGCTCCAACCACGGGCAAAGGATGGCATAGCGCAGAGTTGGGCGGTAGCCGGACCGCCGTGACCCACTCTTCCGAGGGGGCCGTCGCGGATGTGTTCGGCCCGCGCCCTGCGTCCGGGAGCACGGCGGCCGAACGGGCGAGGCCCGTCCGCGCGCGCCGCTCCGATGTCCAACCCGCCTGCCCGAAACGGACGGAGGCCCCCCGGGGGCCGGAGCTCAGCGCGCCCGCAGGCCGTCCAGCAGGATCTGCAGCAGCCGGCCGGCCGGGCCCACCGCGGGCTGACCGTCCGTCTGCCGACCACCCGTCACCGGTGAACCGCCCGCCGGGGCCGCCGACGCGTGCGCGGGCTCCCCCGCCACCGCGCGCGTGGCGTGCACCGGCACCGAGGCGGTCAGCACCAGCACCACGTCCGCCACCGTCACCCCGGGGCGCAGCTCGCCCGCCGCACCCGCCCGAGCCACCAGCGCGGCCAGCAGCTGCAGCAGCAGCCGCGGGTCCGCATCGGCCGGCGCCGGCTCCCCGGCGCCCTGCTGCGCCACGGCGCCGGCCGGTCCGGTGCCGTGCGCCCGGGCGCCGTGTGGCTCGAACCCGCCCCCGAGGAGCCCGCCCGCCCCCGCCGGATCGCCGGAACGCTGCCCCGGCACCCGGCCCAGCTCCTCCGCGTACCTGAAGGCCTCCGGTGGCAGCAGCCGCCCGGCACCCGTGGACACCGCCCGCGCCAGGTACCCGGCCAGCGACTCCCAGGCTCCCCCGCCGCCGTACAGCGACTCGCGCGCCTGCGTGGTCAGCCAGGCCACCTCCTCGGCGGCGATCCGCTGGACCAGCACCTCCTTGCTCGGGAAGCGCCGGTACACCGTGCCGACCCCGACCCCGGCCCGGCGCGCGACCTCCTCCATCGGCGCGTCGTAGCCGAACTCGCCGAACACCTCGCGGGCCGCACGCAGCACGCTCTCCAGGTTCCGCCGGGCGTCCACCCGCAGCCGGGCCCCGGGGGCCGGACCGCCACCGCCGTGCGGCGGATCGGCCCGGTACGGCACCCCGGCGTACGCCGTCCCGGCCTGCGCCGGAAGGTCCGCGGGGCCGCGCTGCTCCGGCACCACACCCTGGACGGCACGCGGTGCGTCCCGCCCCAACAGTCGATCCTGCTCCATCATCCCAACTCTCCCCCGCAGGCGCCCGATCCCGGGCCCTGTCGTCGCCCGCCCCTGCACCCCCCGGTGCAGCTCCGTCCGTTGTCAGAAATGACCCGATGACCCATCGCTCGTGCCGGTTGTGCCGCTCGCCCTGCCCAGGTGGTGCCCGACCACGATCGCCGGACCGCACATGTCCGACCGCATACGCATGAACGCCACACGTTTGAGGTCTCGTGCGGGACTACCCTTCCCCGGATCACGCTCCCGCAGTCGGGTTGCTCCCGCCAACGCTGGAACTGGCCGTAATGGCAGCTCCACGGTGCGTCGCCGCCGGTTGACATGGCGATGGCCGCTCCGACACGCAATCCGACCATAGTTCACCGCCGTTGAAAGCCGAAAGTGCGTCAGAAACTCGCCCCGGCAGCACATCCGGCCCCACCTGTCCACTCCCGCCCCAACTGCCTCGGCACGGACTGTGGACAAGAGGGCCCCCGACGGTCCTTCATGGAGGGCGTGGTGGGGGGTGCCCCGGCCGACGGGGCCGGGGGAAGGGTCGCTTCGGCCGGAGGTGCGCTATCAGGATCCTGATCGTCGGGGGCGGCTGCGCCGGGATGTCCGCCGCGCTGCACCTCCAGCGCGGCCTGCGCGAGCGGCTCCGCCGCGGCGACGTGGAGATCACCGTGGTCGAACCGCAGTCCTACCTGACCTACCACCCGCTGCTCGCCGAGGTCGCGGCCGGCTCGATCGACCCCCGCCACGTGGTCGTCCCGCTGCGCCGCGCGCTGCCGGACTGCCGCGTCCTCACCGCCCGGATCACCCGGATCGAGCACGCCACCCGCCGGGCCTGGGCCGACGCCGCCGGCCAGGGCGAACCGCCCGCCCCCGTCGAGCTGGACTACGACGTCCTGGTGGTGGCCCCGGGCTCGGTCTCCCGGACGGCGCCCGTCCCCGGCCTGGCCGAACACGGCCTCGGCTTCTCCACCGTCGGCGAGGCGGTGAGCCTGCGCAACCACGTCCTGGAACAGCTCGACCTCGCCTCCGCCACCCGCGACCCGGCCCTGCGCCAGGCCGCGCTCACCTTCGTCTTCGTCGGCGCGGGCTACGCGGGCGTCGGCGCGCTCGCCGAGCTGGAGGACATGGCCCGGTACGCGGTCCGCGGCTACCACAACATCAGCCCCGAGGACCTGCGCTGGGTGCTGGTCGAGGCCTCCGGCCGGATCCTCGCCGAGGAGTCACCCGAACTGGCCGCGCACACCCTGGCCCAACTGCGCGAGCGAAGCGTCGACGTCCGGCTGCACACCACCCTGGAGTCGGCCGCCGGGCGGGTCATGGCGCTCTCCGACGGCAGCCGCTTCGCCGCCCGCACGCTGGTCTGGACGGCCGGGGTGCGCCCGTCCCCGCTGCTGCGCGACACCGACCTTCCGCTGGACACCTCCGGCCGGATCCGCTGCCTGGCCACCCTGCAGGCCGTCGGCCCGGACGGCCGGGCGCTGCCCGGGGTCTGGGCCGCCGGGGACGGCGCCGCCGTACCCGACCCGCACGCCGACGGGGCGCCCTGCGCGCCCAACGCCCAGCACGCCTTCGCGCAGGCCGAGCTCCTCGCCGCCAACGTGCTCGTCGCGCTGGAGGGCGGCCCCCGGGCGGCGGGCATCACCGAGTACCGGCCGGACCGCGCGGCCTGCTCGACCTCGCTCGGCCTGCGCCGCGCCGTCGCGCACACCCGGCGCGGCGGCCGGCTGACCGGCCGGCGGGCCTGGTGGCTGCACCGGGCCCGGCACCTGCGCCGGATGCCGAGCACCGACCGGCGGGTGCGGGTCCTGATGGACTGGCTGCTGGGCGGGGTGTTCTCCCGCGAGGTGGTCTCGCTGGGGGCGGTCGAGCACCCGCGCTCGGAGTTCGAGGCGGGGTTCGGTCCGGGCTCCGGGCCCGGCTCCGGGCCGAGGTCCGGGCCCGGCTGTGACTGACATGACGGCCGCGCCGTGCGCGCGCGACTTCCGGAATCGGGCCTCCGACTGACAGGATCTGCCCAACCGAGTCATTACCCCGTGTGCCAGTGCGCATACAAAAAGTGATGATATGCCTGGAAACCGAGGAAGCGGCCGTCGTTTGAATCTCATGCGCTGGAGCGCCCGGCTCACCGGAGTCCCTTGGCGTGCCGCCCCGTCCACCGGGACCGGCACCGACCAGGGCGCGCCGTCCGGCGACGTCGTGGTCCCCAGCCCACGCGACCCCACCAGCCTCGTCAGCCCGACCGAGGTGCTCGACCCGCAGCGGCCCCAGGACCTGCGCGAGGTGCTGAACCGCATCCCCGCCCCGGTCGCCGTCACCTACGGCCCGCTGCACCAGCTCGGCTACGCCAACCGCGCCTACCGCGAACTCTTCGGCGACCGCCCCACCGGCCTGCCCGCCTGCGACGCCCTGCCCGAACTCGGCACCATGGGCGTCCTGCCACTGATGGACCAGGTCATCCGCGGCGGCCGGCCGCGCAGCGTCAAGGCCCGCTGCATCCTCGGCCTCACCGGCAACCGTTACTACAACGTCTCCTGCGTCCCGCTCAGCCGCCAGGAACACCGCACGGACCCGGGCGACACCGACGAGCCCAAGGAGGCGCCGCCCGCCGGCGTCCTCATCTTCGCCGCCGAGGTCACGGACCAGGTCCTCGCCGCCGCCCGCCTCCGGGAGGCCGAACGCCGGCAGCGCGAGGCCGCCGTCACCCTCCAGCGCAGCCTGCTCCCGCAGAAGCTCGACCAGCCGGCGGACCTCCGGGTCGCCGCCACCTACCAGCCGGGTGGCGCCGAGGCCGCGGTCGGCGGCGACTGGTACGACGTCATCGCCATCCACGGCGGCCGGACGGCACTGGTCATCGGTGACGTGATGGGCCGCGGACTGCGCGCCGCCGCCGTCATGGGGCAGCTCAGGACGGCCGTCCGCGCCTATGCCCGCCTCGACCTCCCCCCGCACGAGGTGATGAGCCTGCTCGACGGGCTCGCCATGGAGATCGACGCCAACCAGATCGCCACCTGCGCCTACGCAGTCTGGGATCCCCAGCGCCGCACCCTCACCTACGCCTCCGCGGGCCACCTCCCCATGCTGCTGCGCTGCCCCGACGGCACCGTCCTGCGCGGAGAGGAACAGAACGGCCCGCCGCTCGGCACCGGCGGCGGCGTCCACGTCTCGCACACCCTGCGCCTGCTTCCCGGCACCACCGGCGTCCTCTATACGGACGGCCTCGTGGAGCGCCGGGACGAGGACATCGACCAGGGCCTCGACCTCCTGGCCCGCACCCTCACCGGTGCGGTCGGCGCTCCCGAGGTCATCTGCGCCCGCCTGCTCCGGGCGATGGGCGTGACCGCGGAGCACGACGACGACGTCGCCGTGCTCGCCTTCCAGCTGCCGGCCGAGGAGAACCCTCCGGAGCCGAAGCCCCGGCTGGAGCTGCAGGAAGGGCTACGGACCGGGGTTGACCCGGGCCCGCAAGAGGTCTAGTGTTCTTCGAGCTGCCTGGCAGGGAGCACCGGACACGCATCGGCGCGGACGGTCCCGGGGCGGCCAATCCCTAGAAACACACTTCCCGGTTCGGGCTGGGTCGCGTATTGCCTTTTTCGGCGACGTGGCTCGGGTCTTATTCGGTGTGCCCGTTTATATGGATTGCGGCCGGATTCGCCTTTCGAGGCGGGGATGGGCTAGAGTTTGAAACGTCGGACGGGGCGTCAAGCCGCAGAAGACATCAGCGAGTTGGATGAACGAAGCGCCGGAAACGGAGCGGAAATCATCTGGTAAGCTGGGAACACGAAAGAACGAAGCGCCCGGAGGGCCCGCTGGAAGGCGGTCCGAAGGAAGTGTCCGTTCCTTGAGAACTCAACAGCGTGCCAAAAGTCAAC
>NZ_JBVINN010000006.1:0-210647 GCF_055579305.1 Kitasatospora sp. NPDC032757
CTGCTTGTGACCACGTGACAGGTAGTTACCTACCGCAACGCCGTATCGCCTTGACGGCAATACGGCTTCCCCTGACCCGCTACGCGGGAGATCCGTTTCCTCCCCCGGCTGAAGCCGGGGGTATCCACGGAGGTATCCGATGATGAAGGACCTCCCTCACGGCCTGCCGCCGGCGAACTCGCGGAAGTGGCACAGCCGCCGCTGGTGGGACCAGCTGGGGTATCTGCGCGTGCGTTCGCCGGCGAACCCGAACTGGCCCCGGGACATGCCGTGGCTGATCACGTGGTTCCGGCGCGAGCGGTCGGCCGCGCCGCCGGAGGACCAGGCCCTCTACGACCGGGCCATCACCGCCTCGGCGGACGCTGAACGGGCGTGGGATCGCGTGCCCGAGCCCGTCGACGAGCTGCTCGCGCGGCGGCAGGCGAGGCACCTGGACGAAGTCCGTCGGGCCCGAGCCGGCCGAGGTGAGGCCAGTCCCTGATGTCGCTGCCCGGCGTCGGTGCCGTCCGCCGCCCGAGGTTGATCGCCGGGCCGGCCCGGGTGCGCGAGGCCGTCAGCGCGACGCCGTCAGCGCGAGGCCGCCAGCGCGAGGCCGTCAGCGCGAGGCCGTCAGCCGCCGCTCCCCATCCCGCCCTGTGCGGCGACCATCGTCATCCCCAGGCCGGCCACCGCCCGGGCCAGGCCCGGTGCCTCCTCGGCCAGCCGGCCGGTGAGCGCGGCGACCCGGTCGGCGTGGTCCCGCCGGTCCTGCCGGGAGACGACCAGCCGCAGGTGCCCGTGTGCCGCCAGCGCCGCCAGCACGGCGTCGGCGAACGGGACCGCGCCGACCGGGCCGCCGCCGCGGACGACCTCCGCCGCCCTCAGCTGGAGGTCCTGGGCCTCGCGCGGATCCGCCAGAGCCACCGGGCGCAGCGGCTCGACCGCGCCGTAGGGGTTGCGGTCCTGCACCGTCAGCACACCGAGCACCGCGAGCTGTTGCTCGACGGCCTCCAGCGTCTCGTCCCGGCTCCGTCTGATCCACGACTTCCAGCTGCGCGGGCGGGAGTCCAGCTCGGCGAGCACCGCGTCGAGGACGCGGTCCTCCGCGGAGGTGGTCGCCATGACCCGGACCCGGCCGGTCCTGTCCTCGGCGAGGTCGCCCCGGTGGGCGAGTTCGGCCAGGGCGGCCGCGCGCAGCAGGAAGCCGGCCCGGGTGCGGTCCTGGAGGGCCTGGGCCCGGGTGTCGAAGGCCAGCAGGTAGGCGGCCAAGTGCAGCGGTCGGCTCATGACAGCGACGATACGGCGCCCCGCGCGGCCCGCCATCCGCCCGCAGGACGGAGTCCTTCTCCACGTCCGGAACCACCCGACCGGCCTCGCTCCTCCTGCGGTCCCACCGAGGCCGGGCCCGGGAGGGGTGCGGCGCGGCCGTCGGGTACCGGCTCGGCGGCGAGCACATCGAAGGCCTGGTCGAGGAGGTCCGGAAGGTCCGGGGCGGCGGCGCCGACCGCGGGGTTCCGGACCCAGGCGCGCGAGGCGGCCTGGAGGGCGGCGGCGCCGAGGCCGGTGGCGACGGCGGGGCGCAGGTCTCGGTCGGCGTCCAGGCCGAGCCGCGCGGCGGCGATCCGGATGGACGCCTCCTCCTCGTCGACGCAGATCCGCCGGTAGGCGGCGGTCAGCGTGGGCTCCTCGACGATCAGGCCGAACAGCTCCCGCACGCCCGGACGCCGGTGCCAGGCCGGGTCCCGGTCGTCCCGGAGCCAGGCATGCAGGGCCTCGCGGTAGGCGGTCAGCGGGGGTTCGGCCGCGGGGCGGGCGGCCAGGGCGGCGTTGATGCGGGCGAAGTCGGCCCGCAGGCAGTCCAGCACGGCGTCCTCCCGGGAGGGGAAGTACCGGCTGAAGGTGCGCCGGGAGACGTCGGCCAGGTCGGTGATGTCCTCGCCGGAGACGGCGGCCAGGCCCCGTTCCAGCACCAGCCGGAGGGGGCGGCGGCCAGCGACTCCCGGGTCCGGCGGGCCTTGCGGTCGCGCTGCCGCTCGGGGGCCTCCCCGGTGGCCGTGGCCGTCTCGATGCTCACGCCGCCCACCCGTACACTCGGGATGTCCCGCGAGGACATGAGTCCCGGCGGGACATCCCGGGTGCCGCTCAGCTCACCTCGGGGTGGAAGCGGTGCAGGCCCTTGCGGTCGTAGTACCTGGTCATCGCGAAGCCGAAGACCAGCGCCGCCACCGTCCCGATCCCGATCATGATCCAGGCCCGGGCCAGCCCCGCGTCGGCGCGCGCGTCGAAGTACAGGATCGACCGGACGCCGTCGCTGAGCTGGCGCATCGGCTCGAACACCGCCAGCCCCTGGTAGAAGTCCGGCAGCGCCTGCAGCGGAATGGTCGCCCCGGAGGACGGCAGCGACAGCGCGATGAAGACGAACATGCTGATCAGCTGCCCGATCCCGCCGAACGCGGCGATCAGCGCCTGCGCGCCGAGCCCCACCGCCGCGCTGGCGCAGACCGAGAAGACCCAGAGCAGCGGCAGGTGCGAGGCGTCCATCCCGAGGACCACCACCGTCGCCAGCATCACCAGGCTGGACGTCAGCAGGGCCAGTCCGACCGACATCACGTTGGTGACGACCAGCGTCTGGGTGCGGCTGATCCGCACCAGCGGCCGCTGGGTGCGCAGCGGGCCCAGCTCGCTGGCCGCGTAGCCCAGGGCCACGTCGACACCGTTGCTGATCACGTTCGCGCCCAGGAAGCCGCAGAGGACGAGCAGCAGCGTGTAGTAGAACGCGGTCAGGCCGAGGCCGCTGTGCGGGCCGATGGGGTGGCCGACCTGGACCTCGACCGTCACCGGGTCCGCCAGTTGGAGCGCCGCCGCGTTGGTCGCCGCGCCGCCCTGGGCGGGCGGCTGGCCCGGCGGCTGGGCCTTGGCCTGCGCCTGGGCCTGCGCGGTGAGGGTCCTGCCGAGCTGCGCCGAGGCCTGCTGCGCGGCCGCCTGGGAGATCGAGGAGGCCAGCGAGGAGGCCAGACTGCCCACCCCGGGGTTGGTCAGGACGGTCATCGTCGGGCGGGCCGGCGGCTGCGGCCCGGCCGGGGCACCCATCGCCGCCACGGCGGCGGTGAAGCCGGCGGGGACCTCCAGCGCGCCCGCGAGCTTGCCCGAGGACAGCTGCTCGTCGGCGCCGGCCCGGTCGAGCACCCGCCAGTCGATCTGCCCCTTCGGGTCCGGCGCGGTGGCGATGCCGGCGGTGATCTGCGCGCCGAGGTTCTGCTGCTGCCCGCCCACGACGGCGCCCCCGTCGGAGTTGACCAGGCCGATCGGCAGCCGGTCCAGGTCGGCGCGCGGGTTGATGATGCCGCCCATGTAGAGCAGCGACAACAGGAACGCCACCGTGCCGATGATGATCGTCGGCACCATCCAGACCTTGGGGTTGCGCAGCACCTGCCAGGCGCGTACGCCGCCCTCAGGCCGGTTCGAAGTCATGGCTCTCCCGTGGACGTCGCTCGGTCGGCCCCCGCCCGAACGTAGCCGTCCGCCTCCGCCCGACCGTGGCGCCTCGCCCGTACCGCCCACCGGGCCGACCCGGTCGGCCCGGTGCCCCGGAAGGCGAGGCGGGAGGCGGGGCGGGAAGCGACGGGGAAGCGGGGCGGGAAGCGCGCCGCGGAGGGGCTCGCACGGGTCGGGCCCGGCGCTCAGTGCTTCAACCCGTCCGCGCCCCGGTAACCCGCCGGCACACCCTGGGCGAACACCACGTCGGCCACCATGTGCCGGGTGCGCAGCGTCAGGATCTCCCGGTAGGCGGGCGAGTCGTACCAGGCGCGCAGCCGCTCGCGGTCGGGGAACTCGATGATGATGAGGCCCTGGCCCCAGGCCCCTTCGACCGTCTCGACGTCGCCCCCGTGGGCGAGGAAGCGGCCGTCGAAGGGGTCGAGGGTGGCGTCGATGCGCTCCAGGTACTCGACGATGTCCGGGCCGAACTCGACCGAGTGGACCTGGGCCAGCGCGTAGGCGGTCATTGCTGCTCCTCTGGGCGGTCCCGGACGTCACGCTCCGGGGCGGTGGGCCATGGGCTGTGGGTGCCGGGTTCCCGGCTGCGGGTTCCGGTTTCCGGCTCGGCCACGACGGTACGGGCGCGCGGGCGGGCCGGAATCGGTCATGGATCGGTAGGGGTTGACCGATTGCCCCTGGCGCACTGACTAAGCGCTTGCTTAGAATCGGCTCCGTCGTACGTCCAGCGATCGGGAGCCGCCATGTTGTCCGCAGAGAACCGTCAGATCCGCCTCGCCCGGCGCCCGGTGGGCGAGGTCGGGCCCGAGGACTGGGAGCACGTCACCGAGGCCGCCGCGGCGCCCGCCGAGGGGCAGTTCGCCGGGCGGACCAGGTTCGTCTCGCTCGACCCGGCGATGCGCGGCTGGCTGGACGACCGCCCCTCCTACCTGCCGCCGGTCGGCCTCGGCGAGGTGATGCGGGCCGGCTCGGTGGTCGAGGTGACCGAGTCCAACCACCCGGGCTTCCGGATCGGCGACCTGGTCGCCGGCACCTTCGGCGTCCAGTCGCACGTGGTCTCCGACGGCAAGGGCACACTGAAGATCGACGCGTCCGCCGCCTCGCCGTCGACCTTCCTCGGCGCGCTGGGCATGCCCGGCATGACGGCCTACTTCGGGCTGCTGGACGTCGGGGCGCTCAAGGGGGGCGAGACGGTCGTGGTCTCGGGCGCCGCGGGCGCCGTCGGCACCATGGCCGGCCAGATCGCCAAGGCGAAGGGCTGCCGGGTCGTCGGCATCGCCGGCGGGGCCGAGAAGTGCGCCCTGCTGACCGACGAACTCGGCTTCGACGCCGCCGTCGACTACCGCACCGAGAACGTCAGGAAGGCGCTGCGCACCCATGCGCCGGACGGCATCGACGTCTACTTCGACAATGTCGGCGGCGAGATCCTGGACGCCGCCCTGGCCAACCTTGCGATGCGCGCCCGGGTGGTGGTCTGCGGCGCCATCAGCCAGTACAACACCACCACGGGCGTCCAGGGCCCGTCGAACTACCTGTCGCTGCTGGTGTGCCGGGCCCGGATGGAGGGTTTCGTGGTCTTCGACTACGCGCCGCGCTTCACCGAGGCCGCCCGGGAGATCGGCGGCTGGATCGCCTCCGGGCAGATCAAGGTCCTGGAGCACGTGGTCAAGGGCACCGTCGACGACTTCCCGCAGACCCTGCAGATGCTCTTCCGCGGCGAGAACACCGGCAAGCTCGTCCTCGAACTGGTCTGACCGCTCCGCCCCCTCAGACGGTGAGCGGCCCGTCCGAGGGGGCGACCGGGGCCGGGAGGTCGGTGCTGCCACGCAGGTAGCGGTCGACGGCCGCGGCCACCGCCCGGCCCTCGGCCACCGCCCAGACGATCAGCGACTGCCCGCGCCCGGCGTCGCCCGCGACGAACACGCCCTCCGTCCCGGCCGCGAAGCCCTCGTCCCGGGTGAGCCGGCCCTGCCGGTCGGCGGCCAGGCCGAGTTGGCGGACCAGGCCGGTCCTGCGCCCCGGACCGTTGAAGCCGAGGGCCAGCAGGGCCAGCTCGGCCGGGAGGGTCCGCTCCGTCCCCGGCCGGGGGCGACGGTCGCCGGGCCGCGCCTCGGCGAAGCGGACCGCCGCCAGCCGACCGTCCGTGCCCGCCTCGAACCCCACCGTGACCGCCGCGAACACCCGCGGCTCGGCCGCCGAGCCCCCGGCCTCCTCGTGCGAGGTCGTCACCCGGTACACCTTGGGGTGGACGGGCCAGGGCTGGCCCGGCGAACGGCGCTCCGGCGGCCGCGGGTTGATGTCGAACTGGGTGACGGCGGCAGCCCGTTGGCGCAGCACCGTACCCAGGCAGTCGGCGGCGGTGTCGCCGCCGCCGACGATCACCACGCTGCGCCCCTCGGCGCTCAGCGGGGAGGCCTGGCAGTCGCCCTCGTCGACCCGGTTGGCCAGGGTCAGATAGGTGATCGCCTGGTGCACCCCGGGCAGCCGGCGGCCGGGCACCGGGAGGTCCCGGCAGGCGGTGGCGCCGACCGCGACCACCAGCGCGTCGCACCGGGCGCGCAGGCCGTCCGCGGACACGTCCCGGCCGACCGCCACCCCGGTGCGGAACCGGGTGCCCTCCGCCGCCATCTGGTCGATCCGCCGGTCCAGTCGGTGCTTCTCCAGCCGGAACGGCGGGATGCCGTACCGCAGCAGCCCGCCGATCCGGTCGGCGCGCTCGTACACGGTCGTGGTGTGCCCCGCCCGGGTCAGCTGCTGGGCGGCGGCCAGGCCGGACGGCCCCGAACCGACCACCGCCACCCGCAGGCCGCTCATCCGCTCCGGCGGCTGCGGCCGGTCGTAGCCGTCCTCCCAGGCCCGGTCGGCGATCGCCAGCTCCACGTTCTTGATCGTCACGGCCTCGGCGTCGATCGCCAGCACGCAGGCGCTCTCGCAGGGGGCGGGGCAGAGCCGGCCGGTGAACTCCGGGAAGTTGTTGGTCGCCAGCAGTCGTGCGGCGGCCGCGCCCCAGTCGTCGTGGGCGACCAGGGTGTTCCAGTCGGGGATGACGTTGCCCAGCGGGCAGGCGTGGTGGCAGAACGGCAGGCCGCAGTCCATGCAGCGGGCGGCCTGGGCGCCGATGACCGGCAGCAGCGCCCCCTCCCGGTAGACCTCGTGCCAGTCCCCCAGCCGCTCCTGCGGGGGCCGGCGCTCGCGCGCCCGGCGGGGCGTGGTGAAGAAGGCCATGCGGTCGGCCATGGAATCAGCCATCGCGGTCTCCGGCAGGGCGTGCCAAGGCGGGGCGGTGACGCCGCCGTACCGGGCCGGTCGGGCGCGCCGCCGGGCTGCGCATCACCGTGTGGCCACCGTACGCCTGCGAACCGCCCGGCGGGAGGGGCGGGGGCGGGCCGGCCCGCCGGGCGGCCGTCCCAGCGGGTCGGCGGACCCGGCGGTCGGACGTCGGCGGCGGGTCGGCGGCGGGTCGGCGGCGCGCCCGGCTGTCCCGGAGGGGGCCGCTCAGGCCTTCAGGAAGGCCTCCAGCGCGGTGGCGAAGGCCACCGGCACCTCGTGCATCGGGTAGTGGCCGGAGTTGGTGAGGACCTCCAGCTCCGCCTGCGGGTAGTGCGCCAGCCAGGTCTGCCGCATCACCTCGGCGGACAGGGCCGGGTCGCGCTCGCCGACGAAGACCTTGACCGGGAGGGTGCTCCCGGCGACCTCGGCCGCGAAGTCCTGCGTGGTCCAGTCCCGGAGGTAGCCGGCCACCGCCTCCGGGCGGGAGCCGGCCACCGAGCGGGCCGTCATCGCGTCCAGCCAGCGCGCGCAGGCGCGGTTCCCGGTGACCAGGTCGAGGATGGCCCGCCGGTTGGCCGGGTGCTCGGCCGCACCGTGGAAGAGGTCGTACGCATCGCCCTCCAGCGGGAAGGCGCTCGCCGGGACCGGAGCCACCCCGACCAGCTTCCGCACCCGGCCGGGCGCCTCGGCGAGGACGCGCTGCGCCGCCTTTCCGCCCATCGAGTGGCCGACCACGGAGAAGCCGTCCCAGCCCAGCCGGTCGGCCAGGGCGAGCACGTCCGACGCGATCTCGGCGAGGGTGAACTCGCCCTCCACGTCTCGCCGTTCGCCGTAGCCGCGGTAGTCCGGGAAGGCGTAGGCGAAGGCCTCCGGATCCAGGTGGTCGAGGAACTGGCCCCAACCGGCGCTGGTGCCGAACCAGTCGTGCAGGACGAGGACCTTGTGCTCACCGTCTCCGATGGTTCGATGACCGATCGTCATGGAAGGCTCCCTTGGGGTGGTGTGACGGCGGGTACCTTCCCCTCGGCCGCCGGGCTACTCCCGGCCCTGCCCACGCCGGTGGGGCCAGAACGCCAGACCGGTGCCGCAGACGGCCGCCACCAGCCCGAGCACTGCCACCGGGCGCGACCACTCACCCGCCCCGGTCGGCGCGAACGCGACCGGCAGGACCAGGACGGACGCGGCGACCGCGGCCACCGCGTGCGCCGGCCGGGCCGTGCGGCGGTGCGGGCCGAAGGCGTCGACCAGCAGCAGGTAACCGGTCAGCAGGACGGCCACCGCCGCGGCCTGCCAGAACGGCGGCTCGCCCGGCGCGGCGAGCAGCACAGCCCCGGCGGGCAGCACGGTGGCGCGGCCCGCCAGGAGCCGGGCGGGCCAGCCGACCGGACGGCGCGGCGCGTCCACCGGCGGCACGGCGACCGCGGCGGCGAGGACGACGGCGACCACGGCAGCGGCCGGCCCGAACCGGTCCACGGCACTGCCGGGGCTGCCCGCCGGCCCCGCGGCGGCGAGCGCCAGGGCGGCGCCCGTGACGCGCAGCGCGGCACGCTCCGGCCGGCGCTTCGGCGGCACGCTCGCCGTACTCCTCGGGCTGTCGTGGTGCGGATCCACGGTCTTCGGCCGCGCATTGTTCGGATCCGTGTTCATCGGATCCACGGTCTTCGGACCCACGTGCAAGCCAGGACCGGCGGTCATCGGACTCCTCCCCCGATCCGGCGGCGCAGCAGGGGCGCGAGCGCCAGGTCGAGCGTCTCCCCCGGGACGTAGCGGGCCACCGGGATGCCCTTCGTGCGCAGGGCCGAGCGCATCGCCTCGCGCTCGGCGTGCCAGAGCCGCAGGGCGACGGCGTCGATCTCGTCGCCGGGCGCCACGGGCGGCTCGCCGGCCGGGATCTCCACCACCACCAGCGGGTTGCCGCGCTCGCGGACCTGCCCGAGCACCTCCAGGATCCGCTGGTCGGCGAGCGAGCTGAACGCGTACACCAGCGCGTGGCCGGGCAGTGCGGGCAGCGGAAGCCGCGGGAGGGCGGGGCCGCGGTGGCGGCGGTCCAACCGGACCTCCAGCACGCTCTCCACCATCCGGTAGAACTGGCGGTCCCCCGTGCCGGCGGTCAGCCAGCGCAGCGTCCCGCCGACCGCGATCAGGCCGACCCGGTCGTGCCGGCGCAGGTAGGCGCGGGTCAGCCCGCCGGCCGCACGCAGCGTCTCGTCCAGACTGGACAGCCCGGTGGCCGCGTCCCGGAAGTCGGCCAGCGCGTCCAGCAGGACGACCGCGTCGGCGGCCCGCTCGGCTGCGAACTGGTTGATCTGGACGGCGTCGCGGCGGGTGGTCGACGGCCAGTGGATGCGCCGCTGGCGTTCGCCCGGCACGTGCGGGCGCACCCCGACCACCTCGACGCCGGTGCCCTCCTGGGCGGTGGTGTGCTCGCCGAGCCGTTCGGGCAGCCGGACCGGGATCGGGGTGAGCCGCGAGGCGCTGGGCACCGGGAAGACGTCCACCTCACCGAGGTCGCTGCGCACCGTGCGGCGGGTCAGGCCCCCGGCGTCGTAGACGTCGACGTCGACGGCGCCCAGGGTCCACCGGCCCCAGCTCCGGGTGCGCAGGACGAGGTCCACCCCGGTCGCGCCGACGGTGAGCGCCTCCAGGGCCACGCCGGGGCCGAGCGCGATGGTCGGGTCGAGCGGGCCGATGCGCCCGTCGTGCCGGACGGTGATCCGCACGACGATCTGCTCGCCCTCGAAGCAGCGGCGCGGTTCGGCCGTGCTCTCCGCGGTCAGCCGGGACGGTCTGCTGCGGCCCGGGGCGGCGAGCGCCAGCAGGACGGCGGGGCCGGCGGCCAGGGCGAGCAGCCAGGCGTGCCCGGTGGCCAGCGCGGCGACGGACGCGACGGCGGCCACGGTGAGCAGGCGCAGGCTCTGGTCACCGACCCGCCAGTGCGACGAGGGCGGGGTGCTCGGCAGGCCGGCCACGGTGGCCCGGGCGCTGCGGGCCAGCAGGCGGGCGGTGACCCGGTCGTGTGCTCGGGCGGGGGGCCGTGCCGTGGTGGGGGCGGAGGGCTTGCGGTCGGTGCTCGCGGGCGCCGAGGCCAGCCGCCGCACGGGGCGGCGGCCGGGGCCGGCGGTCTGCGCGGCGAGCCGCCGGGCCCGCTCCCCGGCACGGTCTCCGGGCGGCCCGGCGGGGCCGGGGTCTCCGGCAGGCCGGTTGGGTCCGGCAGGTCCGGCAGGTCCGGCCCGTCCCGTGCGTCCGGCAGGTCCCGTGGGTTCGGCCGGCGGCGCGGGACTCACCGGGCGCCGCCCGAGGAGCGTTCCGCGTCCGCCGCCCTCGGCAGGGTCTGCGGCGCCGGGACGGTGGCGACCAGCCGCGCCACCACGTCGTCCGCCTCGATCTGACGGACCCACAACTCCGGCTTGAGCGTGACGCGGTGGGCCAGGGCGGGCACGGCCAGCGCCTTGACGTCCTCCGGCGTCAGGTAGTCGCGGCCCTCCACCATCGCGCGGGCCCGGGCCAGCTGGATCAGCGCGAGACCGCCGCGGGGCGAGGCCCCGACCTGGATCTGCTGGTCGTTGCGGGTGGCGTCGACCAGCGCGACCACGTACTCGACCAGGTCGTCGTCCACCTCGACCTGCTCCACCGCCGCGCGCATCGCGAGCAGTTCGGCCGGACTGCTGACCGTCTCCAGAACCGGCTCGGGCGCCGACCGGTCCAGCCGGGCCCGGAGCATCGCGGCCTCCAGCCCGGTGGACAGGTACCCCATCCGGACCCGCAGGAGGAAGCGGTCGAGCTGCGCCTCCGGCAGCGAGTAGGTGCCCTCGTACTCGATCGGGTTGGCGGTGGCGATCACCGCGAACGGCTGCGGCAGCCGGCGGGTGGCCCCGTCCACGGAGACCTGACCCTCGGCCATCGCCTCCAGCAGCGCCGCCTGGGTCTTCGGCGGGGTGCGGTTGATCTCGTCGGCCAGCAGGAGCTGCGCGAAGAGCGGGCCGGGCTTGAACACCATCTCCCCGCTGTTCCGGTCGTAGAAGGGCGCGCCGGTCACGTCCGAGGGCAGCAGGTCGGGGGTGAACTGGATCCGGCGGAAGTCCAGCCCGAGGGTGGTCGCGAAGGAGCGCGCCAGCAGGGTCTTGCCGAGCCCGGGCAGGTCCTCGATGAGTACGTGACCGCCGGCCAGCACACCCAGCATCACCAGGCGGAGGGCCTCGGGCTTGCCCACCACGGCCCGTTCGATCTCCTCGACCACCGCGCGGGCGCGCTTGCCGGCCTCCTGCGGGGTCAGCACGGCGGCCGGCGCGGCCGGGGCCTCCGGCGTGGGTACGGCGTCCGGGGCGGCGGGGGCCTGGGGAACGGCGGTCATGGCTCTCCTGAAGGGGCTGCGGTGCGTGCCGTGAGGTGGTGGTGGGGTGCCGTGAGGTGGGGGTTGGGTGCCGTGAGGCGGGGGTGCAGTGCTGTGGGGTGGCGGTGCGGGGCCGGCTCCTCGGCTACAGGGATTCGAGCCGGTCGACGAGGGCGAGCAGGACCGGCGCCGGAACGGTCGCCGCCGGGGCCGCGGCCTCGGGGTCGATCCAGGGCCAGAGTCGGGGTCCCACCAGTTCGGCGGCCCGGTCGCGGTCGGCGGGGAGCGAGAGCCCGTGCGCCTCCGACAGCCGTGCGGCATAGAGCCGTTGGAGCCGGCCGCGCAGCGGTCGGCCGTCGCCCTGCGGGTCGAGCCCGTGGTGGATGGTCCAGCGCCAGTCGCCGAGCCCGGGCTCGTGCGCCTCCATCACCCGCGCGCGCCGGCGCAGGCCCTCCTCCCCGAACCCGGCGCCGGCGACGTACCGGCCGGTGACCAGGGCCACGGCGGTCAGCACGACCGCCCCGGCGCCGGCCGCGGGCGCGCCGCCGACCAGGGCGAACACGATCTCCGCCAGGACGCCCACCACGGTCAGCTCGATCAGGCTGTGCCGGACCGAGCCGGTCAGCTGCTGGTCGGTCGTCACCGGCGGTCTCCTGTCCTGCCCGCGGCCGCGACGGGTGCGGGCGGCTCCTCCGCGCGGCTCTCCAGGTGGGCCGCGATGGCGTCCAGGGCCGTCTGGGCCCGGCGCACGTGGGCGTCGTCCATCGGGTGGGTCGAGTAGCGCGCCTCCCGGAACAGCTCGGTGAGCGCCTCCGCGTGGAAGCGGTCGACGCGGTCGTCGGCCACCGCCCGCTCCAGCAGCTCGGCCGGGCTGTCGCAGACACGCCGGGACACCCCGGAGGCCGCCAACGAGCCCTCCATCGCGGCGTAGCAGGCGATCACCGCGGCACGCGCGTCGTCGCCGCTCAGCGCGCGGCGGCCGGTGGCCACGGCGGCCGCGAGAACGTCCTCGGGGCGCGGCGGGGCCGCGGGCAGCGACGACGCCGGCCCCTCCCGGTGGAGGCGCAGTCGCCGCAACCCCGAAACGAGGACCACCAGGAGCGCGATCACCGCCGCAACGGCCAGCACGGCGATCAGTCCCGCGAACACCAACCCGAACAGGCTCCCGGACCCCTCGTCGACGGCCATCGACGGCGGCGGTGTCGGCCGGGTCGATGGCGTCGGCAGCGGCTCCAGGGGCACCGCCGGTGGGTCGTCCGGCCCGGAGGCCCGGATGCGGAAGAGGTACATCAGCACCGGCACCGCGACCGCGGCCCCGGGCAGCAGCACGGAGGCGGACTGCCGCAGCCGCTCGGCCCACGGCGTCGGCCCGTCCAGGTGGCGGACCTCCTCCCGGAAGCGCATCGCGAACCGGCCGACGACCACCGCCCACCCGGCCCCGAGCAGCACGACCAGCCCCGCGGCCCCCGCCGGCCCGGTGGCCGCCGTCCCGAGCAGCCCTCCGTCCGGCCGCAGCGCCGCCGCGGACACCAGGAGCCCGGCCACCACCAGCACGCCCGCCGGCCACCGGCCGGACCTTCGTCGGGCACGCTCCGGCGCGCCCGACGGCACTTCGTCGCTCACGCGGCCCCCCAGTCCTCCGCAGCGCGGATGATCACGCGCGAGGTGCAGCGTCGCACACCAACTGTCGCGTTGTCATCCCCCGGGAGGCTGCCGGGCAGCGGCCTCCGGCCGTGCCGCCGGGCGGGGGTGATCGGCCCCGGGACGGCCCCGGGACCGTCAGCCCCGGGACCGTCAGCCCCGGGAGGGTCAGCCCCGGGGGAGGACGAGGGACTGGACGGCGGGGAGCTTGCGCCAGTCGCTGGAGACGATGCTCGCGTGGGCCCGGGCGAGCTGCTCGGTGCGGGCGCGGGCCTGGTCGGCCGTCGGGTCGGTCGCGCTGATCGCGGGGGCGACGTTCTGGGCGTCGGTCATCGTCAGCAGGTAGTGCCGGCTGTCGTACCAGGAGGTGTCCGTCCCGCCGGTGTACGCGGCGGCGTCGCCGTCGAAGACGACGAACCAGGGGCGGATCGCCGTCTCCGCGTACTTGGTGCGGGGGTCGCCGGCTGCGGCGCCGTGGACGGCGGGGAACACCTGGGCGTCACCGGTCCGGCCGGCCGCGGCGAGGTCGCGCAGGTGCCGCCCGTACTCGACGTCGGTGGGCAGGGTGTCGAAGGGGTTGCCCTCCTCGAACGACCCGGGGATGACGTACACCAGCACCCGGCCGGCGAGCGCCGCACGGCTCGGCCAGTTGCCGGCACGGGCGGCCTCGTCGACGTTCGGGTAGCTGCCGCCGCCGGGCTTGGCGAGCAGGTCGGCGGGGCGGAAGACGGCGGGGCCGAGGTGGGCGGCTATCAGCGAGTCGAGCTGGGCGGGGCCCATGCCGCGGTTGCCGGCGAAGCCCGCCTTCAGCTCCAGCTTGACGACCAGCGGGCCGGCCGCGGGGTGGGCCCCGAGCCAGATCCGGACGTCGTCGAGGCAGGTCTCCAGGTTCTTGTTGGTGCCGCCGCTGTAGAGCTGCGCGGGCGTGCCGGCGGCGGCGCAGTTGTTGGCGTTGCCCAGCGGGTTGGAGTGGCTGACCTTCCACTCCTTGGTGACGGTGTCCGTCCACGCGTCGAGTTCGATCATGCCGGTGCCGGTGTCCAGGCCCTGGGCGAGGTAGCCGAACGCGGCCGGGTCGTAGGTGTTGTGGATCCCGACGGTGGTGGCCGAGCCGAAGGGCAGCTCGGCGGGGCCGCTCGCGTCGGCCGACGTGGCCGGCAGGAGGGCGGTGGCGGCCGCGGCGAGCAGACCGGTGGCGATGGTGCCGGCGAGGGCGCGGCGTGCGGTCACGATGACTTGTCCCCTTGTCAGAACGCGTACGGCGGTCGTCTTCGGACGATGCCGGACCTGAGCATCCCTCACATGAAGGAGACACAACAACACCGTGACGGCCGCGGGACAAGTCCGCCCGGTCCCCCGCGCGGGCCGGCTCCCCGGCCCGGCCCGCTTCCCCCGGGGGCGGACCGGGCCGGGGCATCACTCCGCGACGATGGCGACCCGCCGGGCGGCGTGCCGGACGTCGGACACCGGGTGCGCGCGCAGCGTGCGCAGGGCGGACCGCCACCCCTGCGGCCAGTGGAACGCCGGACCGAAGGCCTCGGCCAGCCCGGTGGCCAGCAGGCCCTCCGCGAGGCCGTCGCCGGCCGACAGCCGCCGGACCGCCTCCAGCATCGCGGCCTCGTCGACCCCTCGACTCCGGTTGTACGCATGGAGGTTGCACAGGTGGGTGGCGGTGGCGGCGGCCAGCACGGGGTGGCCGTCCAGGGCGGCGGCCAGGGCGCGGAGGGCGGCCACCAGCTCCGGCAGGTCGGCCCGCACGTCCAGCGACCGCGTCATCGCCGAGAGCCGGGCCGGGAGGAGATCCGGCTCGTCCGCCAGCAGGCCGGCCACGGCCGCGAGGGCCTCCGGCCCGCGCACCGCCATCGTGACCAGGTGGTGCAGCCGCCGGAATGCCGGCAGATCCCGATCGGCCTCGTCCTCCGGCTCCCCGCCCCGGACGACGCCCAGCAGCTCGGTGACGGTGCGGTGCAGCAGGCTGCCCGGAGCGGCGCCGCCGACCGGGTGCGGCAGGCCCGAGCCGGCCAGTGTGCCGATCACCCCGGCAGCGCGGTGCCAGCCGGAGCGGCTGCGGGTCAGGTCGGTGGCGACCCGCCGGACGGCGTCGGCGGCCTGCGGCGCGTACGCAGCCCAGAGCTCCAGAGCGGACAGCGCGTTGTCCGCCACGTCGTGGTCCGCGTCCTCGGCCAGGCCGGCCAACAGCCCTGCGTAGCGCGGACGGTGGGCCGCTGGGAGGTCCAGCGGACGGGCCGCCTGCAGGGCCTGCCGCACCGGCGGCGCGTCGCTCCCCACGGCCTCGTCCAACAGCTCCCAGACGCCGGCGGCGGCCCGCGGGCCGGCGGCGAGCAGGCCGGGCACGCACCGGACGACCGCGGCCCGTACGTCCGGGTGCTGCCGCGGGGTGCGGTACGCGGTGGCGAGCAGGCCGGCCGCCTCCGCGGGCGGCAGGTGGCGCGCGGTGAGGCGGGCGGCCTCCTTGCGGCTGGTCACCTTCGCGCCGGTGGTGGCCGTCAGCAGCGCGCCGAGCGGGCCGGAGAGCGCAGCCGCCGGGGTGCGGGCGGCGACGCGGTCGGCCGCGTAGACGGCCACCCGGGCCCGGTCGCCGCCCGCGTGCGCGAGCAGGACGGCGAGGTCCTCGGCGGGCTCGTCCGTCCGCGCGAGGGCGGCGAGGGCCGCCTCGGCGAGGAGCACCTCGCCCGAGGCCGCGAAGTCCAGCGCGAGGGCGCGCCCCTGCTCGGGCACCGCGGCCGCCGAGGTGACGGCGGCCGGCCGCGTCGCGCGCGAGCCGGGCCGCCGCCTCCTGCTGCCGGGGCAGCCAGCGGTCGGCGTACCGGAAGTCGGGCAGCGGCCGGCGGGCCCGGCCCGGCAGGAACCGGCCATACGGCGGCTCCTCGGCGAGCAGGGCGTCCAGGAGATCGGTACGGCGGGCGGCCAGCGCCTCCCCGACGGCCGGCAGGACGGCGGCCGAGGGCTCCGACGCCAGCAGCTCCGCCACCCGTTCGTCGCGGGTCGCCGGATCGGCGAGCCACCTCCGGGCCGCAGCGCGGAAGGCCTCGTCATCGCCCTTGCGCAGCGCCTCGCCCAGCAGCTCCTGGAGCTCGGGCAGGCGGTACGCACGCCGGCCGAGCGCGCCGTGGAGCGCGAACAGCAGCCCGTACTCGCCGTGGTCGGCACCGGCGCGGAGCCACGGCTCCAGCGCGGCGACGACCAGCCCCTCCTGCCCGCGCCGCAGGGTGTGGACGAGCCCGCCCAGGTCGACGCCGCCGGTGCGGCCCGCGAGGCGGCCGAGGGTGCCGGCCGCCCAGTCGAGGAGCTCAGGCTCCCCGGCGGCGGTGTGGTGGCGCAGGACACCCAGGGCAAGGTCGCGCAGCGCGTTGCGGGTGGCCCAGGAGCAGTCGCGGGCCTGGACGGCCGCGAGGGCGATCCGGTCCAGCAGCCCGACGTCGCCCACGGTGAACGGCGCACCCGGCACAGCGGCCAGGGCCTTCAGGGCCTGCGCCCGGATCGGGTCCCGCTCGTTGCGCAGCCGGGCGTCCATCAGGACGAGCACCTCGGACAGGGCGGCGTGGTCCCGGGCGTGGCCGGCGTTGGCGACCAGGTACGGCCACGCCGTCGCCCGGTCCTCCGGGTCGGAGGACCGGACGGCCGCGAGCAGTCCGGGCCGGGCCTCGGCCACCGGCAGGTGCGCGAGCGCTGCCAGGACGTCGCCGATCCACCACTCCTCGGCCCGCCCCCTGGCCGCCAGCTCCCGTGCGACGGCCGCGCGGCGGTCCCGCGGCAGAGCGGTCAGCAGCGGCGCCGCGGCGGCCGTCCACTCCAGTGGTGCACCCGCCGTGACGGTGTCGTGGAACGCCTCCCGCCGGTGCGGCGGCATCGCCCGCAGCAGCGCCGCCAGGTGCTCCGGGTGCGCCAGCCACCGGTTTCCCGCACCGCCGGGTCGCCCGGCCGTCGAGCCGTCACGGTCGTGCTTCCGGCCCGCGCGGACCGGCACTCCCCTGGCGGCCGCGATAATGGCGTCGTGATCGACAGACAGCTGCGCGTGGTACTGGCCGAGGACTCCGTGATCCTGCGGGAGGGGATGGTCGAGTTGCTCGGCGCCCGTGGATGCGAGGTGGTCGCTGCGGCCGGCACGGCGCCGGAGTTGCTCGCCGCCGTGGCCGAGCACCGGCCCGACGTCGCGGTGGTGGACATCCGGATGCCGCCGACCCACACCGACGAGGGCATCCGCGCCGCTGTCGAGCTGCGGGCGACCCTGCCGGAGGTCGGCATCCTGGTCTTCTCGCAGCACGTCGAGACCGCCTGGGCGTCCCGGCTGCTGGCGGGTGGCGCGGCCGGGGTCGGGTATCTGCTGAAGGAACGGGTCGCCCGGACGTCGGAGTTCGTGGACGCGCTGCGCCGGGTCGCGGACGGCGGGACGGCACTGGACCCGGAGGTGGTGACCCGGCTGATGCGGGGCGGGCGGCGCGGCCGGGTGGACGCGTTGACGCCGCGCGAGCGGGAGGTGCTGGAGCTGATGGCGCAGGGGCATTCCAACCGTTCGATCGCCGGGCGGCTGGTGGTGTCGGAGCGGGCGGTGGAGAAGCATGTCGCCGCCGTGTTCACCAAGTTCGACCTGCCGGCCACGGATGCGGACAACCGCCGGGTGAAGGCGGTGCTCACCTACCTCTCCGAGACGGGTGACTGACGAGGCGTCACATACGGCTCGGGAGAACCGCGGTGACGACGGTGGGCCCGCCGGCCGGGCTCTCCACCCGGAGCACGCCGTCCACCGCGGCGAGCCGCTCGCCCAGACCGGCCAGCCCGGTCCCGCCGGCCGGCCCGCCGGGCACGGCGCCGCCGCGGCCGTCGTCGCGCACCACCAGCCGGACCCGGCCGTCGGCGGCGGTGGCCGACAGCTCGGCCGTCCGGGCGCCGCTGTGCTTGGCGAGGTTGGTGAGCAGTTCGGCCGCACAGAAGTAGACGGCCTGCTCGATCGCCGGGTCGGGCCGTTCCCACAGGTCGAGACGGACGGTGACGGGGACCGGCGAGGTGGCGGCCAGTCCGGGCAGGGCCTCGCCGAGGCCGCCGTCCAGGGCGACCGGGTGGATGCCCCGGGTGAGCCGGCGCAGTCCGGTGATGGTGTCGTCGGTCTGGCCGCGGGCGCGGTCGACGAGGGCTCGCAGGCGGGCGAGGTCGGGACTCCCGGGGCCGGCGCCGGGGGCGAGCGCGTCGTCGGCCAGCGAGAGGGTGATGGCGAGGGCGACCAGCTGGGCCTGGGTGCCGTCGTGCAGGTCGCGCTCCAGGCGACGCAGCCGGTCGGTGTTGGCGGCGAGGAGCGTGGCACGGGCGGATTCGAGGGTGCGGACCCGCTGTTGGGCGCGGGCCGGGCCGAGCAGCAGCCGGGCGATGCTCCGATTGGCCGCGGCGAGCGCGCGGTTGGCTGGTGGAAGGGCCGCCAGGACGGCCAGGCCGAGCAGGACGGCGGCCGCGTCCGGCCAACCGGCGGGCCGCTCCCCCGGCTCCAACAGCCGTACCCAGAGCGGGAACCCGAGCAGCCAGCCGCAGGCGAGCGGCAGGGCGACGGCGGCGGCGAAGCCGAGCAGTCCGAGCGGCAGGCGCAGCAACAGGTAGAGCAGCGCACGCCAGGCGACCGGGTCGGTCAGGACGGCGCGGCCGCGGGCGAAGGCGCCGGCCGGCCTCGGCAGCGGCGGCGGCGGTTCCACGTACTCGCCCAACAGCCGGCCGACCGGCCGGCGGTGGAGCCCGCCGAGGCCGCGCGCGCCGGCCAGCGCCAGGACCACGAACGGCAGGCCGAGGACCGTGAGCGAGAGCAGCGTCCCGGCGTAGAGGACGGCGAGCGCGTAGGCGCCGCCGAGGACGGCGGGCGGCAGGCCCGCGACGGCGAAGAGCAGTTCGCCGCCGCGGACCGTGAAGTACCGCCGCACTCCGGAGGGGCGCCGGTCAGCCACGCTCGCCGCCGGCCAGTTGCGCGGCCGGGCCGGTGACGGCACGCAGGCCGGTGCCCAGGATGCCGGGGACGGTCAGCGCGGCCGCGCCCGCCACGATCCAACCGCAGGCGGCCACCGGGACGGTCGGAGCGGCGGAGCCGGTGACGGCCGTGCTGAAGGCGGCCGAGGCGACGCCGGCGACCGCCGCACCCAGCAGGACGCCCACCGCCGTGGTGAGCGCCGCCTCGACGCCGAGCATCCGCAGCAGCTGGCGCCGGGTGGCGCCGAGCAGCCGGAGCAGCGCGAACTCGCGGCGGCGGTCGGCGGTCAGAGCCACCAGGGTGTTGACGGTGGAGACGGCCGCGAAGCAGACCAGCATGGCCAGCTCCGCCTGGCGCAGCCAGACGTCGCTCGCGGAGGTCACGGAGGCGGCCGAGGCGGCGGCCCCGGGGAGGGCGAGGGTCGCCGCGTGCTCGGCGGTGCTTGTCATGATCGACATGGTGCCCGAGAGACCGACCAGGAGCGCGACCGGCACCACCGCGGCCGAGAGCCGGTGCGCGTAGCCGCGCAGGTTGGCGTCGGCCAGCCAGCCCGAACGGGGCGCCGCCCACCGCACCGGCGCGCCCAGCACGGCGGCCAGGACGCGGGCCGCGAGCGGTCCCAGCAGGGCGACGGCGACCAGCAGCACCAGCGAGGCGAGCAGGGCCGCCTGCCCGGCCTTGTCGAGCTGGTCGGCGGGCCGGGTCGCCGCCAGCCGGAGCAGCAGCGCGCCGCCGGTCAGGGTGCCGGCGCCGGCCAGCAGCCGCAGGGCGCCCGTCCGGCCGTGCTCGGTCGAACCGGCGGTGAGTGCGGCGGCCGGCGGGATCCGGGTGATCCGTCGGGCCGCGACGGCAGCCGCCGCCAGGCCGACGAGCAGGGCGGCGGCGAGCGCGACCAGCATCGGCAGCGGTGTGCCCGGCACCCGGACGGCGGGCGCGGCCATCCCGCGCTCCTGCAGGGCGGCGAGGAACCTGCGGGCGGCGAAGGCCCCGGCCGCCCAGCCGGGCCCGGCCACCAGCAGGGTGGTCGCGACCACCTGGCCGCGCACCAGCCGGCGGACCTGCCGGGGTGTGGCGGCGACGGTGCGCAGGAGCGCCAGCTCCCGGTGCTGCTGGCGCAGCGCGAAGCCGAGCGCGTTGACCACCACGAAGAAGGCCACCAGCACCGCGATCTCGCCGAACGCGCCCGCGATCACCATCAGGCCCGGCCCGGCGGCCGCCCGGCGGGCGGCGGCCGGCGCGGTGACCTCGGCGGCGAAGAGCGAGCCGAAGAGCGTCACCGTGGCGACGGCGAGGAAGAGCGCCACGGCCAGCCCGGCGAAGGCGGCGGGTCGGCGGCGGAGCTGGCCGAGCGCGAGGGCCGGTACGGGGCGCCCGGTGCGGGGGGCCGCGCGACCGGCGCGGGAGGCGGGGGACGGCGGCGTGCTGCCCGGCGCGGGCCGCCGGTCCGGGGCGGCCTGCCGGTCTGTGGCAGTGCCAAGGTCCGGCGCGGCGCCCGGGGGCGGGACGGCGCCACGGTCAGGCGCGGTGCCCGGGGGCGGGGGCGTCATCGCGCTCACCCGCCCAGCCGGCTCAGCCGCTCGGCGACCGACGCCGCCGTCGGGTGGGCCAGCTCGTCGACCAGCAGCCCGTCGGCGAGCAGCAGGACGCGGTCGGCGTAACCGGCTGCCACCGGGTCGTGGGTGACCATCACACAGGTCTGCCCGTCCCGGTCCACGCCGGTGCGCAGCAGCGCGAGGATCTCGTGACCGGTGGCGCGGTCGAGCGCCCCGGTGGGTTCGTCGGCGAAGAGCACGTCGGGGCGGGTGACCAGGGCGCGGGCGATCGCGACGCGCTGCTGCTGGCCGCCGGAGAGCAGGCCCGGCCGGTGGCGTTCGCGGCCGGCCAGGCCGACCCGGGCGAGCGCGTCCTGCACGGCGGCGCGGTCGGGGCGGGCGCCGGCCAGCCGGCCGGGGAGTTCGACGTTCTGGGCGACCGTCATCGCGGGCATCAGGTTGAACGCCTGGAAGACGAACCCGATCCGGGTGCGCCGCAGTTCGGCCAGCTTGCGTTCGGGCAGCCGGGACACCTCGGTGGAGCCCCACCGGACGGTGCCGCGGGTGGGCCGGTCCATGCCGGCGAGGCAGTGGAGCAGGGTGGTCTTGCCGGAGCCGGAGGGCCCCATCACGGCGGTGAAGGTCCCGGGGGCGAACGCCACCGACACCCCGCGCAGCGCCCGCACGGCGGCGCCGCCCCTGCCGTACTCCCGGTGCAGGTCGTCCGTGCGGGCGGCCGGTTCCGCGACCGCTGTCATTCTCGTCTCAGCCATGTCTCCATGCTGGCCGGGCCGGACGCGGCGATCGATCGTGCTCGCCCCCGGATCGGGGGTTCGGTTTTCCGAACCCCCGCCCTCAGCGCGCGGCGACGGCGTCGATCTTGACCTGCAACGCCCGCAGGAGGTCCTGGAGCAGCCCGATGGTGGTCTCGTCGGTGAGGTTGCCCTCGCCGTCGAAGCGCTCGTGCGAGCGGAAGGCGATGACCTCGGGCTTGACCACGACGTCGCTGTCGGTCCAGACGAAGACCTGGCGCAGCGCCAGCTGGGCGCGGACGCTGCCGAAGTTGGTCGGGGCGGCGCCGAGGATCGCGGTGGGCTTGCGGTGCAGCGGCAGCCCCTCGGTCTTGGTCCAGTCGGTGCTCAGCCAGTCGAGGGCGTTCTTGAGGACGCCGGGGATGGAGTAGTTGAACTCCGGCGTGGCGATCAGCAGGCCGTCGGCGGCCTGGACGCGGCGGCGCAGGTCGTTGACGACGGCCGGCCGCTTCTCGGGGGTGTCGAGGTCCTGGTCGTACGCGGGGATGTCGCGCAGGCCGTCGTAGATCTCGATCTCCTGGCCACCGGGGTTGAACTTCTGGGCGGCGCGCAGCAGCTGGGTGTTGTGCGAGTCGGCGCGCAGCGAGCCGGAGATGGCGAAGATCTTGGCGGTGGCCATGGTGGGGCTCCTTCAGAAGGGCTACGGCGGGGGGGAGTTGTCGGACCGTCCGGTGATCCGGGCGGCTTCGACACCGAGAAAACTAAACCGATCAGTTCATTGTGTCAACCGAACGGTTCAGTCTTGACAGTGAACTGAATCGTGTAGTTCATTCGAGCCATGACCCCATCGAGCGCCACCGCCACCGCCACCGCGACCACCGCCATCTCCACCTCCGCGGCCACCACCCACGCCACCCCCACCCCGCGGTCCACCGTCCGCGTCGTCCGCCCCGTCCACACCTACGAGGGCGCGGGCTTCCCGGTCCGCCGCCCCTTCCCCACCGCCGACCTGCCCTTCCTCGACCCGTTCCTGATGGTCGACCAGGTCGGCCCGGTCGAGCTCGCGCCGGGCGAGGCCAAGGGCGCTCCCCCGCACCCGCACCGCGGCTTCGAGACGATCCAGTACGTCATCGCCGGTGACATCGCGAACGCCGACTCCCGCGGCCACCGGGCCGTCGTCCGGGGCGGCGGCGTGCAGTGGCTCACCGCCGGCTCCGGGATCGTCCACGAGGCCCTGCCCACCGAGGATTTCCTCGCCGAGGGCGGCCTCCAGCACATGCTGCAGATCTGGGTGAACCTGCCGGCCCGGCTCAAGTCCGTCCCGCCGCGCAGCCAGAACGCCGAGGCCGGCGACCTCCCCGTGGTCACCACGGACGACGGCACCGAGCTGACGGTCATCGCCGGCAGCACCCACGGCGCCACCGGGCCGTTCGGGACCCACACGCCGGTCCTGGTCGTGCACGCCCGCCTCGCGCCCGGCGCCCGGGCCGACTTCAGCGCGCCCGCCGGGCACAACGCCATGCTGTACGTGATGTCCGGCGAGGCCGCCACCCCCGATGCGGAGCTCCCGGACGGCCACCTCGCGGTGCTCGCGCAGGACGGCGAGCGGTTCACGGTGGAGGCCCGGGGCGGGGCGGCCGAGGTCCTGGTCCTGGCCGGCGAGCCGATCGGCGAGCCGGTCGCCCGCAGCGGCCCCTTCGTGATGAACACCGCCGCCGAACTGCGCCAGGCCCAGCAGGACTTCGGCCTCGGCCTGATGGGGCGGCTCCCCTGGTGAGCCCGGCCGACCGTCCGGCGCGTCCGTTTCGCCGCCTTTGCGAACCAAACCGTTCAGTTCATATACTGAGAAATCCCCGCTCCGGACCAGAACGCAAGAGGACACCGCCATGGGCGTCGACACGGCAGGCACGGCTGACGCGACGGACGAATACGGCATCCCGATCATCCCGGACCCCACCGACGCCGCCCAGCGCAAGCGCCAGGCCATCATCGACTCGGCGGTCACCGAATTCCTGGCCGCGGGATACTCGGCCGCCTCCATGGACGCGATCACCAGCCGGTCCGGCGTCTCCAAGGCGACCATCTACAAGCACTTCGGCAGCAAGGAACGCCTGTTCCTGGCCGTCATCGGCGGCATCCTGCCCCGCACCTACGCCGGGCTCGAGTCCTGTACCTCCACCATCGTCGAGGCCCCCGACCTGCGGGCCGCGCTGATCGACCTCACCACCGCCTGGGCCCGCATCCTGCTGCGCCCCGACATCATGTCGCTGCGCCGGCTGGTCATCGGCGAGACGGAGCGGTTCCCGCAGCTGGGCCAGCTCTGGTACCGGCTCAGCTACGACATGATCAACGGCCCGCTCGCCGAGGCCTTCGCCGAACTGGACCAGCTCGGCAGACTGGACACCCCCGAACCCGAGCTCGCCGTCCAGCAGCTCGTGGCCGCCACCCTCGGCGTCCCCCAGCTGATGGCCACCTTCACCCCCGACGCCGACCTCGGCGAGGCCGAACTCGCCCACCAGATCACCTCCGGTGTCGACCTCCTGCTGGCCCGCTACGCGCGCTGAGCACGCACGGGCAGGCCGCACCGGGCCGCACCCGGCCGAGCACGGTGATCAGAACAGCCGGTGCCCCTCGACCCAGACGGTCCGCTTGCCGCTCGCGCGGACGAGGCGGAACTTCCTGACGCCGGCGTGCGCCCGGCCGACCTGGACGAATGTCAGCCCGCCGATGAACCCCAGGGCCGCCAACAACAGGAGAATGCCCAACTGGTCCGTGGCCCCGGGATCGTTCTCGTCGACGGTCTGCCCACCCAGGTGGACGACCATGGGCACGGTGACGAGCAGCGAAATCAACAACGCCCACCCCACCGCCTGATAGACCAGCCGCTTCGAGCGGGCCTTGGCACGGCTCTCGACCGTGGCACAGAAATTGCGGCGGCACCGGTGACAGGTGAACGGGACGACCTTGTCACCCTGCTCCGGCCGGGTCCTTTCCTCTCCCGAGATATGGCCGACACTCCAGTTGACCCTGGTCGCGCTGAGTCCGGCCTCGACGCTCACGCGGCACCCCAGCGCCAGCGCATAGCGTTCGTCCACCGAAACCTTCCCGGCTCTCATCTTCCCCCCAACCCGCCCGCGTGCTCCGCGGGGTGAGTCAGAGTACTGCGCGGCGACCTTGCCCGGAACCCGGAACAGCCGACCGAATCATCTACGCCGAATGCGTCGGAGATACCGGCGCGAACGGCACCGGAATCCCTCGGAAACCGGTCCGCTTCTCGCTGAATGACGCGATCGAAATCACCGAGGAACGCACCGTGGAAATCGTCGCCGCCTGTCGGCCGGGCGACAATGGGCATGAACATGGCCGTGTTCGGGTTCCGCATGGGCAGCCCACCGGACGGACCTGCGCGCGGGCGCCCGTGTCGCCACCCGCGAGGCCCCCGCAAAGCGATAGGAATGGCTCCCGGGGGCCGATCCGAAGCGAGGGCGCGAGCACGGTGAACCAGCGAATCAGTGCACAACTACAGTAGCTGCGACCCGAGTTGGCACCGGGCGGCGACGCGCCGCCGGGGCTGGTCGGCACCGTCGCGGCCGCACTGGTCACCAACTTCGCCGCCTGGGGTAAACGTACAGGCTTCCCGCAGAGGAACCGGCGGCCCCGCAGATTCAGGACGACGAGCCGGCCGCCAAACGGCCGGTCGGCCAGACGCCGCCGGTACGTGCTGTGAACTCTCTGGCAAGTGGGCACGCGGCGGCCTCCAAAACGGCCCTGGACGGCCTTTCGCCACTCCCCAGCCGGGACAGTGATCGTCACGAAATGTGTGTCACAGTCAAAACCGGAGAGCGCCAACACCGTTACCTGGGCGCGCGCGGGTTGGTCCGTTCGTAGATGGTTCCTCCAGGGATGAACCATCCCGCCTAACTCTCCGTCACCATGGCCAGCATGGTCAGCGCAAACCCGACGGTCACCAACACCCAGAGCACTGCGGGGACCCTGCCCAACCAGCGCGGCCGGGGCTCCTTGAGGGTGCGGGAGGCGATCAGCAGACCCGCGCCGACCACCGCCACCCCCATCAGGGCCACCCCGGTCGGCAGGACCACGCCACCGCCCCAGATCCAGGCATCGCCATGGACGTACCGGGCGCGCACCGAGTCCGGATGCTCACCCCCGCACCACCAGGGCTTGTCCGGGTGGCTGCCCTTGCACGAGTTCGGCATCAGGTACGCATCACCCGAACCACCCCTCAGCTCGACGCCCTCGACCACCGGCCCGCCGTCGTCAGGCCGGAAGTCGCCGTAGCAGTGGTGTGTCGTACCGCTGCCGCCGTGATCGGTCGAGTACGACCGATTCTGACAGTCCGTCACTTTCAACATTCCGCGCTCGCCCACCAGCCCGGCGCCCGCCAGAGTCTGCGCCCCGAAGTGCACCAGCACCCAGAGCCCGACCGCCACCACATTCAGCGCGACATACAGCAGACCGACCCGCCGCGCAGTGCCCCCGCCCTCAGCAGCCATCCGTCCACGGTAGACGCCGGGAGTGACAAGTGTCAGTCCCCCTGCAGCCCAGGACAGCCACTCCCCATAACGCAGGCCACAGCCACGGACCGCAGGCCCTGACACCCCGGCCACGCAGCCAGACCTCGACGGCGGACCCGCCGGTCAGCGACCCGGCACCGGTCCCCGACCGCGGGACCGCAACGACGCCCCCCAGACGGAACGTCAGCCGGGGCGGCACTCATCTCGGCCGAGGTGGCAGCGGGGCACCGTCAGCTTGTCCTGTTGTCCTGGCCGGTCCATGGGATCGGGCCGAACCAGGTGCACTCTCGCCCGTGATCGGAGCTCCCGACGGCAGCAGCCGGTCCCCTCCTGTGACCGGGACCGATACCTGGCACCGGCAGTGCCAGTCGGCCACAGGCGGAGCCCCAATCAAGGCTGCCTTGACCGACGGGATCCCGGCCGGGCAGGGCAGCCGGACTGCTACCGGACCGGACCGGCCAGCGTCTCGACCGGGCCCAGGTCGGGATTGGGCTTGCGGGTGATGCCCGCCAGCTCCTCGGGCGGTTCACTCCCGTCGCTGACGATCGTCACATACGCCTTCGCCTCCTGCAGGCTCATCCGAGGGGCCTGCTTGCGAAGGTGCTGCATGGCGGCGGCGGTCCCGACCGAGTCCGCGAGGCGGCGGACGTCCGCGGCGAGGGGGTCGGGCACCCTGATGCCCTTGACCTGCCAGAGGTAGTCCTCCTCCCAGTCATCGGTCAAGCGGCTGCCGGGAACGAAGTGGATGCTCCCGTCCTCCCGATCGACCAGTAAAGGGCCGCCGAGCAGGTTCCCGCGCAGAGCAGGGTTACGAGCGCCCTCCGCCGAGGTCCAGTAAGCGAGCCACCCGACCGACCGCTCCTCGACCGCGTAGACCGCCAGCTCCGGGATCAGCCTCGCCCATGCCCAGGCCGGCCGCTCCCGCGCCAGCAAGGACTCGACCAGCTCGACCGCTCGTTCCTTGGAAATCACGCTCCCCATCCTTCACTGGCGGGTCAACCGGATTTCGGCGTACCCCGTCGTCGATCCCGCGCCGTCCGGCACGAGCCCGGCGACCCGGTCATCACCGCTGGGAGCAGACACACCCCGGACAGCAGGCCAGGCCCAGCAGCCCGGACAACGGGGCGCAGCAGGCCGCAGCACCGCCTCGAACCCCAGCGGGGCGTCAGCACCGCCCCGCGCCCGCCCAGCTGTACTGGCCGGTGCGCGGCGCGCGGGGGAAGGTGGCGCCCGGCGGCCCGGTGTAGGCGGTGAGGACCCATCCGTCCGGGATGGCAGCGCCAGCGCAGGACCACTGGCCGACGCCGGTGACGCCGGCCGGCTGGGCGGCCGCGTTCGACGTACCGGTGGCGGTGCCCGCGAGGACGAAGGCGGCGATGAGCGCGAGCGCGCCCATGGTGGCGCCGATGCCGCGGCGGACGACCGCGCCGGTGAGGCGCTTCCACAGGTGACGAGGATGCATGGTCGGTTCACTCCAGTCCTGGCGGCGGGCATGCTCGATGCCCGCTGCTCGGCGACGACGGGGTTGGGGAAGAGCGGATACCAGTCGCTCGGTGCCCGGTTGCTGGTGGTGACCAGGGACCGGTGTGCGCCGAATGGCAGGGAGGGCATCACCAGCAGGTGGACCGTCAGATGGCCGGTCGGCCAGATGAGACGTTCTGCCTCAGCCTTGGCCTGGTCCAGCTGGGCCATCCGGCGACCCCGGCTCGGGGCGTAAGCTCTCGGTTCGATCAAGGCAACCAGGAGAGGAACCCATGGGCCAGAAAGTCATCCGCTTCTCGGACCTGACCGGCAAGCACGTCGAAGACGATGCCCAGCTGGTCCGCATAGTCGTTCGGGAGCACCCCGACCTCGAAGACGGCCCGGTCGAGATCGAGGCCCTCGCCGAGGAGCTGTCCACGGTGGAGGAGCTGGCACTCGACCTGGTGACGTTCGAACTGCACTACCCGGACTCAGGCGAGCCGCAGAGCGTCGTCATGGAGGCAGAGACGTTCAACCGGCTGGCGTCAGCCGGTCCCATGGCCGGGGTGCTGCGCGGAGCCAAGCGCGTGACACGCACCTTCCCCAGCCAGGTCCCGCCGGCACCCGCCAAGGACCGCATCAACTATGCCAGCCTGGAGCACGCCGGCAAGCCCCACAAGGGCCGCACCACTGACGCCGAAAAGCAGCTCGTCCAGCAGCACCTGGACCAGATCAACCAGCGGCTGGCCGCTCAGAGCATCCGGACCATCGACCTCGGCAACCCGGACCACGTGGCGCGGTACGGCCTCGAAGCTCTGTCCGAGGAGCGCGGCGCCACGCTGGGATAGGCGCCTACAGTTGGCGCAGGCCCACCAGTGCCCGGCCAATCAGCACCGGGTCGGTGATGAGCCCCCGGTCGACTGCGTCGCCGCGGCCGGGTCGTCCCTGGGCGCCGGCTGGAGCGGCCGGCCCCGGCTACACGTTGCCGGGGCCGCACTCGGCCCGGACCACCTTGCCGCCGGTCGGCGGGTGGTAGTGGCCCCAGCGGTTGCTCATCGCCTCGACCAGGAACACCCCGCGCCCGCTCTCGGCGTCAAGGCCCGCGACCTTGCGCACCGGCGGACGGGAGTTGTGGTCGGCCACCTGGACGACGACCTGTGGGCCGACAAGCTGCAGCCCGAGCGTAAACGTCCGGACACTTGCCGGCTCGGCCGAGGTCAAGGTCTCCGGCTGGGCCGCGCCCGGGTGCCGGATGGCGTTGGTGGCCGGCTTCGACACCACGAGCCGGACCGTCTGAATGAGGTCGGGTGACACCTGCCACCGGCTCAGCGGGTCGACCGCGTGCCGCCGGAGCATAGATCCCGGGTGGCAACGATCAGTGCGAGCCCGTTCGTGCATGATGACGGGATGAACCGTAGTGCCCAGCGCTTCCACGTCATCGTGCTGTCGAACTTCGCGAAGGGCTTCGACAAGTACGCGTTCACTTACGGTAAAAAGGGGATTCCGGAGAGTACCCATCCCGACCGGTTCCACCTGCTGACCCGTTCGGAGTTGGGTATCGGCATCGGCAAGGCGCGACGCTTGCTGGACCGTCTGGCCGTTCCGGGCGACCGGCTGCTGGTGCTGGAAACCACGGTGGACCCCGACAAGTTGATGCCCAACGTGTCGACCGGCCTCGGCATGGAACTGCACGAGGCTCGCATCCGGTTGTCGGCCGTCCACGAGCTCGACCACGTAGGCGACGAGTTCACTCTGCGCCCGACGACCGTCGAGGATGCGATGGCGGATTCCCTGCACCTGCACGGATCGGCACTGCGCCGCTACGCCGACGTGCGACCGCGCTCGGTTTCGCTTCTGCCGGTGGCCTCCGCCTGCCAAGCCCGGTGTTCGTTCTGCTTCTCCTCGGCTTCGATCTCCAGCGACCAAGCGCCGGCACGGGTCCCGTGGGACGCGGTCGCCCACTGGCTGGAGCGCGCCCGTGCGGCGGGTGCCGAGCGTGCAGTGATCACCGGCGGCGGGGAACCCACGCTCATACCGTTCGAACAGCAGCTGCGGCTGGTGTCCGCCTGCTCGGCGGCCTTCCCGAAGGTCGTCCTGATCACCAACGCGCACACCCTGGCGAAGGGCCAGCACGCTGACAGGGCCGGCCGGCTGGCAGCCCTGAGCGCCGCAGGCCTGAGCGTGCTGGCGGTCTCCCGGCACCATCAGGACGACGCCGTCAGCGAGCGGCTGATGATGCTGCGCACGCCGGTGAGTTCCGTGGTCGACACCTGGCGCGTGGAACGTGACCGTTGGCCGGGCCTGCGGATGAGGCTGATCTGCGTGCTCCAGCGCGGCGGCGTGGCCGATGCGGCCGGCGTCGCCGACTACCTTTCGTGGGCCGCGGATCTCGGCGTCGAGGAAGTCTGCTTCAAAGAGCTGTACGTCTCCACCAGCACCGAGTCACTCTACTTCGACCGCGCCGCCAACGTCTGGAGCCGAGAGCACCAGGTTTCGCTGTCCGTCGTCACCCGGTTCGCCGAGCAGCACGGCTTCGAACGGGCGAGCCGCCTGCCCTGGGGCGCGCCGGTCTACCACGGCCGCTGGGACGGCCGGCCGATGCGGATCGCCGCTTACACCGAGCCCAGCCTGCTCTGGGAACGCACCAGCGGGATCGCGCGCAGCTGGAACGTCCTGGCCGACGGACGCTGCTACGCCTCCCTGGAGGACCGGGCCAGCGAGATCGTGGCGGAAGGTGCAGCGGCATGAGGTTCGACGAGTTCCAGGAATTCCGGCAGCGGCAACTCAGTGCTTCCTCGTCGCTTCTGGACGCCGCCGAGACCAACGTGTACCGGGCGCTTGCTCCGCTGCGACCGGAACCGCCGGCCGACACGAGTACGGTGCACCGGTGCGATCTCGCCCGTGCCTGGCTGCGGCGGTTCGAGCTGCCGGAAGAGTGGTCCGGCCGCGCCATGGTCTGTCGAGGGGTCCGGCACGGGCTCGGTGTGGTGTTCCAGTGGCTGCGCGCCGTGCAAGCGCGGTTGTGGTTGCCCAGCGACGTGTACCCGGTGTACTTCGAGCTGGCCCGCGCGGCGGGCCTGGCACCCGCGTCCTACCCGACGCTGCCGGCGCCGGCCCTGCCGGGGTCGCCGGCGGACGACCGGCCCGAGTACCTGCTGCTCGCCAACCCCAGCAAGCCGCTCGGCCGGTACCTGTCCGATGCCGAGTGCGCCGCGGTGATCTCGTGGCTGCAGGAATCACCACGCCGCCGCCTGCTGATCGACAGCGTCTACGACCTGGGAGCCCCGTTCGCCGTCGGAACACGGCGATTGCTGGACACCGGTCGTACAGTGCTGCTGCATTCGGTCACCAAGGGGTGGCTGTGGCCACGCACGTTCGGCGTGGTCCTGCTGGGTCCGGAACAAGCCGAACTGGCCGAAGCGTTCCGGGCGGATCCGCCGACGCCGGCACAGTTGAGGCTCGCCGACTGTCTGCTGACCGAGCACAGTGACGTGCCCCGGCAGGTCGTCGACGAACTGGCCGCACGGGCTGAGCGGTTGTTCGAACGGTTGCCGGACGAGGTGCTCGGGGCGATTCCCACGGCGAGCCGGACTTGTCCCGGCAACTACTTCTTCCCGGTTGACATCCCGGCGGAGACGCTCCAGCGCGAGTACGGCGTGCTCGCCATGCCGGTCAGCGTGTTCGGGGAGAGCAGTTGGTCCGGCTCCATCCTCACCAGCCTTGCCGAGGCTTCCGGCCCGAAGTCGGCGGTGGCGGTGGCGGTGGCGCGATGAAACCAGTGGAAGGCCTGGCCGTGTCCGACGATGCGGACTTCCACGACCAGGAGTTCGCCGCGCGCACCCACGACATTCCGTTCCCGGGCGAAGCGGTCCGGGCGGGCTGACCGGTCCTGACGGTGGCCTGCGAAACCGGGCGTATCACCCTGCCGATGGCGTGGGCGGGTTCGCGGTGTCTCATGAGACACCGCGAAGTCTGGAGAAGGACGGGGTGCGGGCCGCGATGGCCATGACGACGTCGAACGAGGCCTGCATGAGGCTGGTCGACGGCATGCCCATCGACGCCTCCGCGGCCCTCAGGGCGTCGTCGTCGATCCACCAGACCGACAGGGTGCCGCTCTGGTCAACGTTCAGCCAGGCGCCGATGTGGCCCTCGGTCCCGGAGGCCCAGCAGACCCGGCCGCCGCCACCGTAGACGCTACGGATCATGGAGACTGGGTGGCACCGGCCATGACACGCAGTGGGACAACAGGAAACACGAGGGAACAACTCATCGCACACCACCACATACGCCGGGCGTCCCTGGCCGCGCTGCTGGGCACGGCCGTCCTCGCCGGCTCCGGCTGCTCGATCACTACCGGCGCTCCCGACGGATCCGGCCCGTCCGCCACGGCCACCGCGGCCACCGCCACCAAACGCCCGCTGCCGGCCGATGCCATCGTCCCGGCGGCCGGGGCCGACCTCTGCACGCTCCTGGGGCCCGACTTCCTCACCCGGTACGCGCCCGGCTACACGCTGGACTACTTGCCGTCGAACCCGTTCACCCGTCCCGAGTACCGGCTCCTGAGCGCCGAACAGGGCGGCACCGGACCGGAACTGACCGCCGGTGGATGCCAGGTCAGCACACCTGGCGGCCTGGGGGGCATCGGAGTCTCCCTCACCCGCGAGCTGCCGGGGCCGAACACCGCCAGGTCACCGGAGGACCGCTGCGCCCTCGTCGCCAAGGCCCGGCACGACCGGGACTCCGAACAGAACCCGTCCTTGGGCCCCGCCTTCACCTTCGAGGACATGCCGGCCCTCGGCCCCGGCGGCTTCCGCGAACTCGAGATCAGGGACGGGAAGGTCCTGATGGCCAGGACCCAGGGCTGCCACGGCGCCGACTGGGTCCAGCTCTCGGTCGTCCCCAGCCCGCACAGCGACGCCGGCAAGGCCGTGAACGATGCCGTGGAGGCCCTGCAGGACATCTACCGTCGCTTGGGCGACGCCTGAGACCCGCAGCACGAGGCCCCGCCGCTGCCTGAGGCCACCGACTGGGTGACCTGCGTACGCTACACGGGGGAGCGTGAGGGCGGACGCGCGGCTCTCGACGTCGACCCGTCGGGCCTTCTGGCCTGGGGCGTCACACCGGGTCCTGACATTCTGTGCTGGCTGACTTCGGTGACCGCGAGCGCGTGCGGCAGGGCCATTGCGGCAGGATAGGTAACCAGCAGGGCTCCCCGGCAGAAGAGTTGAGACGTCAGATACCTCACTCAACTGTTTGGGAGCCCTGTCCGTTCTTCCTCGGTCCGCGACCGCCCGGCCGTCACCCGATCGGTGGCTGCTCTGAAAGGCTCACTCGTTCGTCTTGCCCGGCCCCGCCAGGCCGCGCCCTGTGTGGTCGCCGTCCGGCGGCACATGGGCATGCCGGCCCGGAGGCCGACGACAGGGACTTCCGTCCCTGAACATCCGGCCCGCTCCAGCGGTTCAGGAAGGTTGGGTGGAGGTGAGCGGGGTGACGGTGACCTTGTTGTCGCATTCGGCGATCTGGCCGTTGTCCAGGCCGATTTGGTGCTTTCCGGCCTGGGGCACGCCGATCACCAGCGTCGGGTAGACCACGGGGTCGGTGCCGGAGGTGCAAGAACCATCGCCTTCGCCCTGGACCTGGACGAAGGTGAGCTTCGTCCAGGCCTTCCCGCCCGGTGCGAGCCGGACCGGAGCGGCGGTGCCGGTCTGGCTGGCGGTCAGCGGCACGTTCTTGTCCGGCGAGCCGTTACCTGCACCGGCCACGGTCGGAAAGCCCTCCAAAGTGCAGGCGCTCCCGGAGGTGTTGGTGATGCCGATGACCACCGCGCCGGTACCTGTGCCGCTGGGACGGATCTTGGCCTGCTGGGCCGAGGAGACCGTCACGTCCGCAGCGGCACAATGCGCGGCCGCGCCACCGGAGGGAGCGCTACCCGGCGACGCCGGTGGGGCGGTCGAGGCGGGAGCGGAGACCGTAGGTGTGGAGGTTGCCGAGGGGACCGCGGTGACTGGGGCCGCGGTGGTGGAGGCTGGCGGGGCAGCAGCGTCGCTGGAGCCCGGTCTGTCGTTCTCCGGCCCGCATCCGGAGAGCAGTAGGGTGCCGGCCGAGGCCAGTGCCACGGCGATGGTGATTCCACGGACGGTCCTGCGCTTCATGATGTCCTCCAGAGGTGTGACCAGGTGTTTCACCGGTATTCACCCGTGTCACATCCATCTGCCCGACGGCGGTTTCCTCGTAGAGCAACTCGTTACACACGGATGACGAGATCGAGCCCGTGTGGTGATCAACTGTATGCAGAGTCATGCGGTGGTCCTGAACCGGCTCAAGGGACAGGGGCCTGACGCTGGAGGTGTACTCAAAAGCCGAGTCCGGGCGATGGTTGCCCGATCGACCTCGCTACCCGGACCCAACCGCGCACTTCGTGCGGTGGGGTAGATGTACGGGCTTCCACCTCGGTCCTGGCCAGCGGAAACGCGAACGACTCGCCAGCTACGCGCTCGTCGCATGAGCCCGGAAGCCCCGCTCCGTCGGTCTTCCGAGCGGTCCCGCGGGGCGGGGGCTCAGCCCGTCACTGACGGAGGTCTGGGGGTCCGGGAGCGGCGGGGTCTCGTCACCATCAATACCGGCATTCTCGGCGTCGCCGCTCGACGCGGATTCGATCCAGAGCCGTACATCCGCAGCGGGCCCGGCTCACCGACGGCCACGAAACCGGCGGCCTCTTCGGCTTCCGGTTCAAGACCGCCACCAAACCGTAGGAGTGCCCCACCCGAGACACCAGCCGCCACCTGGTCTACTCGCTCAACCCGACCGGCCTGACCGGCGCCGAGGCCCCCTACGTCCTCCGCATCGCGGCAGCAGCCTTCAGCTCGGGCAAGTCCGCCTGACCGCAGGGACGCCGACACCCCAACCAAGGATGAACAACTTCGGCAAGCTTCGCCGCTGCACCGAGCGACGAAGAGCCCCTGTCGAGTTCTTCATCGCCTTGGCCAGCACTGTCATCACCGTCCGCTGCCTGATCCGACGCGCCTGGACTCTCTACCGCCGGGACAGCCGCCCCCGCAGCCGATGACCTACTGGCGGACGCCCTAAGGGCTCAGCGCTCAGGTAGTCGAGGCCGCAGGTGCAGTTCGACGGGCCGCCGTCCGGCAGCAGGCAGGACGGGCTGAGTCGTCGGCTCTGCCCGTGGCGAATCTGCGGTGGGCAGAGAAACGGCATCCAGGGGTCTCCCGGGGTCAAGAGTGGAGTCGACGGCATCCCGCCCCGGCAAGGAGACCAGATGACTTCACTCACCACGCTCGCACCCCGCGCGGAGGAGGGCGACACGCCGCCCAGCCGCTTCGACGACCACCTCGCGGCGCAGTTGCTCGCCCAGCGGATCGTCCTCCTCGGCACGCAGGTCGACGACGTGTCGGCCAACCGGGTGTGCGCGCAGCTGCTCCTGCTGTCGGCGGAGGACCCGCGCACCGATATCAGCCTGTACATCAACAGCCCCGGCGGGTCGGTCACCGCGGGCCTCGCCATCTACGACACCATGCGGCTCATCCCGAACGACGTCTCGACGCTGGCCATGGGGTTCGCCGCCAGCATGGGCCAGTTCCTGCTCACCGTGGGCGCGCCCGGCAAGCGGTTCGCGCTGCCGAACGCGCGGATCATGATGCACCAGCCCTCGGCGGGCATCGGCGGCACCGCCGCGGACATCGAGATCCAGGCGGAGAACCTCCAGTTCACCAAGAGGGCCATCGAGCGGATCACCGCCGAGCACACCGGGCAGAGTGAGCAGACGATCGCCCGGGACGGCGACCGGGACCGCTGGTTCACGGCCGAGCAGGCCAGGGAGTACGGGATCGTGGACCGGGTGGTGGAGTCGCTCGCCGACATCCGCCCGGCCTCGTCGCGCCGACGGATGGGGCTGTGACATGGGGTCGTACACGGTTCCCTACGTCATCGAGCGGACCGCGCAGGGCGAACGGTCCTACGACGTCTTCAGCCGGCTGCTGAACGAGCGGATCATCTTCCTCGGCACCGAGATCGACGACGGGGTCGCCAACGTGGTCATCGCGCAACTCCTGCACCTGGAGTCGGAGAACCCGGAGCGCGAGATCTCGATCTACCTCAACTCGCCCGGTGGATCGTTCACTTCGCTGATGGCCATCTACGACACGATGACGTTCGTGCAGGCGCCGATCTCCACGTTCTGCGTCGGTCAGGCGGCGTCGACGGCCGCGGTGCTGCTGGCCGGCGGCGATCCCGGGCGACGCTTCGTGCTCCGGCACGCGCGGGTGCTGCTCGGCCAGCCGGCCAGCGGCGGGCGGCAGGGGACGGTCTCCGACCTCAGCCTCGCGGCCAAGGAGATGGTCCGGATCCGCTCGGAGGTGGAGGAGATCCTGTCCCGGCACACGCACCAAGAGGTGGCGACGCTGCGCGCGGACATGGACCGGGACAAGGTGCTCACCGCCGAGGACGCGGTCGCCTACGGGATCGCCGACGAGGTGCTGAGCCGACGGCTCGCGTTCGTCTGACCCCGCTGACCCCGCGCGGACGTGACCGGTACGGCGGCGGTGAGCCCCGCCGTACCGGCCGTCGGTCCGATCCGGTTGCCGGTCAGGTCAGGTCAGGTCCGATCAGGCGGCGAGGCAGAGGCCGTTGTACTGCGCCGTGGGCGAGGTGCGGCCCCGGCCTGCCCGGCTCGGGGCCAGCCCGTCCTGGGCGAGCGAGAGCAGGTCCGCGAGGCCGAGCCCGAGGGCCCGGGCGGCGGCCGCGAGCACCTCGGAGGAGGCCTCCTTGCGCCCGCGCTCCAGCTCCGACAGGTACGGCACCGAGATCCGGGCCGCCTCCGCGACGTCCTTCAGCGTCCGCTCCTGGGCGAGCCGCTCGCGCCGCAGCACATCGCCGACGAGGTCGCGCCACAGGGGTTCCCTCGGCGCAGGCGTCCGTGGGGCCCCCGCCGGCCGCAGCGGGGCGCGGTTCGCCCCACCGGAACCGGGCGACGAGGTCTGCGGGCGCAGGGGGATGACGCGGGCTTCGTTCGGCGCATGAGTACTCACCCCTCCAGCCTAAGGATCCGGGGCCCCGGGGGAAGGGAGCGGCGTTCTGCCCTGGGAGAAGCCGCGGGCCGGCTTCAGTCGTCGCGCCCGGCACCGCGACCCGGAGACACTCATGGTTGACGGCCAGTAACATAGCGTCGCCAGATACGAGCACAGACCGCACCCACCGCGGTGCGGCCGGCCCCGGGAGCCCCCATGTCCACGCCCGCCTACCGTTACAAGCTCACCGTCGAGGGACAGGACTACCTGTTCTGCGACATCTCCGGGCTGGAGGTGGCCTACGAGGTCATCGAGTACAAGGACGGCACAGGGACCTCGTACCAGATGCCCGGTCAGAGGCATCTGGTCGAGGTCTCCCTGCGACACGGCTCGCCCGAGGGCTACAAGGCCCTCTGTGACTGGATCGGCACCATCAACCTCAACGCGGTCGAGAAGAAGGACGTGACGGTCGCACTGCTGGACGAGTCCCTCACCCCGTCGGTGACCTGGGCCGTCATCGACGCCTTCCCGGGCAAGCTCACCTCCCTTGTTCATGTCGATGGCGTCGACCAGCCCGTCATCGGAGAACTCGTCCTGCGCTCGCTCCGCGTCGTCCCGCAGTTCCAGGCCTGACGTCCGGCTGGTGGCCCGCACCCCGCGGACGGGTGCGGGCCACTTGGTCAGGCACGATGACGGACATTCTCTTCGGCTGAGCCACGTGGTCCACGGGCGCCCGGGACGGTCCGCCGACGACGATGGTCACGCCTGCCAGTGCGGTTTGCCGCTGACCATCCGGCAGTAGATCACCCGGCCGCCGGCCTCATGGGTGCTCTTGCCGAGGTCGGCGTTACGGCAGAACTGCCCGGCCTGGTAGCAGTTGCCGGCGTTGGAGCGGATCTCGCAGTCGCCGGCGGCGGCCTTGGTCTGGACTGCCTCGGGCTCGGGGTCGGCCGGGGGCTTGACGGTGGTCGCCTTCGGCTCCGGCGCGGCTTTGGTGACGGGCGCCTGCGGCTTGGCCGCGGTCGGCGCGGGCGGCTGTGACGCGGGCGCGGTGGCCGCCGGGGGCGGCGTCGGGACGGCCGGGGCCGGCGCGGGCGGGGTCGGGACGGCCGGTACGGGGGTGGTCGGCACGGGGGCCGTGGTGCTGGGCGTGACCTGCGCCGTCACGGCGGGCGCCGAGGCGGCCGCGGGCGCCGCGGCGCCACCGGTCTCCGGGTCGCAACCGGTCAGGGCCAGGCCGATGGTGAGGACGAGTCCGGCGACGGAGGCCAGTCCGCGACGGCCGCCGCGCATCCGTGAATCCATGAGGGAGAACACTCCGTTCCACTTGAAAGAGGATCGTGATTCCATCAGATCGGCGACACAGTGCCCACACGGTTCGCACACTTGTTGGCAGATCGAGACCTCCCGACTACGGAGCGTCGGCAATCGCCCCGGCAGTGATCACCGGCGCCGTGATTCCGCCCCCGGACGCCGGGCGCCTCTGGCAGGATCGGCCCGCCGACCACAGCAGCCGACCGGAAGGAGTCCGCGCCATGCCGGACAGCACCTCTGCCCGCAGCGTCCTGGCCCGCTATCGCCAGGCCATCCTCGACAAGTCCGCCGACGACCTCGCCGGCCTCTACGCGGAGGACGGCGTCCACGAACTCCCCTTCCTCTTCCCGGGGATGCCCGCCGCCTACCACGGCCGCGAGGAGGTGCGCGCCGCCTACCGGGCGGCCTGGAACGCCAGCCCCGCGAAGCCGCTGGAGATCCGCGAGGTCGCCACGCACGAGGGCGCCGACCCCGAGGTGATCGTCGCCGAGCAGCTCGTCCGCGGCGAACTCACCACCACGGGCCAACCGTTCAGCTTCCCCGGCCTGCTGGTGCTGCGGGTCCGGGACGGCCTGATCGTCCACGCCCGCGACTACATGGACGGCCTGACCGTCGCCCACACCATGGGCCGCCTCCCGGCCGTGGCCGCCGCCCTCGGCGCCGCCGGGAGCTGACCACGGGGTTGCGCGGCCGGGGTCGGCAGACGGGGGCGCGGGAGCGGGCCCCGCGCGGTGACGGAGCAGGGCCGGAACGATCCCTGAGCCGGGCCGCCCGCCGCCGGGCAGCCGTCTCCCCCCTCCGCCGGACAGGGCCTAAAAACCCCCGATCGGCCGCGTTTGCCCGGGTTTACGCCACCCCGTTGCATACGGTCGGTGCCGTCCCGACCGAACCCCGGTCGGCAGGCCAAGGAGACCGGCTGCCGTGCAACGCAAGTGGTGGACCCTCATCGCCGTCTCGGTCGCGACGTTCATGCTGCTGCTCGACATCACGGTGGTCAACGTCGCCCTACCGTCGATCCGCAAGGACCTCGGCGCCAGCTTCACCGACCTCCAGTGGGTGTTCGACGCCTACGCGCTCTCCCTGGCCGCGCTGGTGCTGACGGCCGGTTCGCTCGCCGACAGGCTCGGCCGCCGCCGGGCGTTCGCCGTCGGCCTGGTGATCTTCTCCGGCGCCTCGCTGCTCTGCGCCCTGGCGCCGAACCCGACCTTCCTCAACGTGTCCCGGGCCGTCCAGGGCGTCGGCGGCGCCGTGATGTTCGCGGTCTCGCTCGCGCTCGTGGCCCAGGAGTTCCCGCCCGGCCGCGAGCGCGGCACCGCGATGGGCGCGTACGGGGCGACCATCGGTGTTGCGGTCGCGGTCGGCCCGCTGGTCGGCGGGGCGCTCACCGACGCGCTCGGCTGGGAGTGGATCTTCTACCTCAACGTGCCGATCGGGGCGGCCGCCCTGGTGGTCACCTACCTCAAGCTGGCCGAGAGCCGCGACCCGAACGCCACCCGGGTCGACTGGGCCGGAGTGGTGACGTTCAGCACCGGGCTGTTCCTGCTCGTCCTGGCGCTGGTACGCGGCAATGCCGAGGGCTGGGGCAGCACGCTGATCGTGTCGCTGTTCATCGGCTCGGCCGTGGTGCTCGCCGCCTTCGTGGTGATCGAACTCCGCGTCCCCGAGCCGATGCTGCCGCTGGGGCTGTTCCGCCGCCACGCGTTCACCGGCGTACAGCTGGCCGCGTTCGCGGTGTCCAGCTCGCTCTTCGCCCTGTTCCTCTACCTGACGCTCTACCTGCAGAACTACCTCGGGCTCTCCCCGTTCGCGGCGGGCGTGCGCTACCTGCCGATCACGGCGCTCAGCTTCCTCGTCGCCCCCGTGGCCGGCGTGATGCTCTCCCGGGTGCCGGCCCGGCTGATGCTCTGCGTCGGCCTCGTCGCGATCGGCGCGGGCATGCTGCTGATGGGCGACGTCCAGCCCGACGACGACTGGACGGGCCTGCTGGCCGGCTTCCTCGTCGCCGGCGCGGGCGTCGGCCTGATCAACCCGGTGATCGCGGACGTGGCGGTGAGCGTGGTGCCGAAGGAGAAGAGCGGCATGGCGGCCGGCATCAACGACACCTTCCGGCAGGTCGGCATCGCGGTCGGCATCGCCGTCTGGGGGGCGATCTTCGTCGGCCGGGGCGCCGACAAGGTCCGCGAACTCACCGCGGGCACACCGACCGCGGAGGGTGCCCACCCGCGCGAACTGATCGAGGCCTCCTCCTCCGGCAGCCTGCAGCAGGCCCTGGCCGCCGTCCCCGAGCCCGCCCGGCAGGCCGTCCAGGACGCCGCCCGCGCGGGCTTCCTCGACGGCCTCAACACGGTGCTGCTGCTCGGCGGCCTGGTCAGCCTGACCGGCGCGGCGCTCGCGCTCTGGCTGGTCCGGGAGAACGAGATCGACCGCACCGAAGCCTAGGCACCGGAGCCGGTGCGGGCCCGGACACCTCGTCTCCGGGCCCGCACCATGCCGGCGCCGGTGCCCCCGGCGCCCGGCGGGCTAGCCGATGGCGACCGTGAAGATCTTGTCCGCGCCGTCGCCCGCCCCGCCGTTGTTGTCGGCGTTGGTGGTGGTGAGCCAGAGCCGGTCGGCCCCGGGCACCTTGGACACCGTCCGCAGCCGGCCGTAGGCGCCGACGTAGTAGGAGGTGGGAGTGGACACGTTCTCGGTGTCCCCGTCGATCGGGATGCGCCACATCCGCTCGCCCCGCAGCGCGGCCATGTAGACGACGTTGCGGACGATCGCGATGCCGCTCGGCGAGGCCTGGTCGACCGGCCAGCTCGCCTTGGGATTGGTCATCCCGGCCACGCTGCACGAGCCTTCGCAGGTGGGCCACCCGTAGTTGGCCCCGGGCTTGATGAGGTTCAGCTCGTCCCGCTTGGAGTCGCCGAACTCCGCCTCCCAGAGCCGCCCGTTGCGGTCGAAGGCCAGGCCCTGCGGGTTGCGGTGGCCGTAGCTGTAGACGTAGTTGCCGAACGGATTGCCGGGGGCGGGCTTTCCGTCGGTGGTCAGCCGCAGGATCTTCCCGTTGAGCGTGTTCTTGTCCTGGGCCAGGGAGGACGTCTGGGCGTCGCCGGTCGACGCGTACAGGTACCCGTCGGGGCCGAAGGCCAGCCGCCCGCCGTTGTGGTAGCGGTTCTTCTTGATCCCCTGGAGCAGCACCGTGTAGCCGCCCAGACTGCTGCCGTTGTACGTCATCCGCACGATCCGGTTGCCCTCGGCCGCGGTGTGCATGAAGTACACGTAGTGGTTGGCCGACCAGTTGGGGTCGACGGCGGTGCCGAGCAGACCGCCCTCGCCGTCGGTGGTGACGGCGTTGGGCACGGTGCCGACCTCTGTCCTGGTGCCTGTGGTGGTGAGCCGGAAGACCTTGAAGCTGTCACGCTCGGTGACCAGCGCACTGGTGCCGTCCGGCAGCCAGCCGATGCCCCAGGGGACCGTCCACCCGGTGGAGAAGGCGGTCGGAGAGCCCGGGACGCCGCCGTCGGCCGGGCAGGCGCCGGTGGTGAACGACACGGTGCCGGACGGCGCCGAGTAGCCTCCCGCGGTGTCCTGGGCCACGACGGCCAGGGTGAACGGGGCGTCGCAGGCGAGCCCGGTGACCGTCGCCGTGGTGGCCGGCGGGGTGCCGGTCACGGTCTTCACGACGGCGGAGCCGCTGCGGATCTCGTACCCGACCACGCCCTTGTCGTCCGTGCTGGCAGCCCACTTGAGGGTGGCGCCGGTGGCGGTGACCGCCGAGACGACCGGCGTGCCCGGCCGGCTGGGCGGCGGGTCGGTGCTCGCCGCGGTGGTGCAGTCCACGGCGACGCTGGCCGGTGAGGCGTTGCCGGAGGCGTCGCGGGCGATCACCGTGAGGTTGTAGGTGGTGGCGGGGGTCAGCCCGGTGAGCTTCCAGGACGTCGCCGTCCCCGGCGCCTCGGCGAGCTTGTTGCCGTGTTCGTACAGGTCGTAGGCGGTGACGCCGACGTTGTCGGTGGCGGCGCCCCAGCCGAGCGTCAGGCCGTTGGGCCCGATGCCGGAGCAGCTCGGCGGGCCGGGACGGCCGGGCGGGGTGGTGTCGGCCGCGGCGCCCACCCGCAGGCGGTCCAGGTTGGGCCCGCCGTCGGCGGTGGTGGCGGTGGCCCTGATCCGGTTGGTGCCGGCGCCGAGGCCGACGGCGACGGTCTTCTCCGCCCAGGTGTCCCAGTCGGCGGTGGGCGGGAAGGCGACACCGGCTGCGACGACCTTCCCGTTGACCGCGATGTCCATCGGACGGTTCGCCGTCCCGGCGTTGGCGTACCGGAAGGCCAGCGGGGCGGTGCCGGCCGCGGTGGCGCTGACCGTGAACTCGACGGCGGAGCCGGTGGTGTTGGTGTAGTCGACGAAGCCGGTGCCGGTGTACCCGGTGTGGTTGGCGGCCGTCTTGGCCTGCATCAGCAGGGCGTCCTCGGCCTGGTAGTCGGTGCTCGCCGTGACCGCCGGGGCGGCGGTCGCCGACGGTGCCACCATCAGCCCGAGGATCAGGCCGGCGGCGGCGAGTGCGGCGCCGCCGGCCCTGGCGAGTGCCGTTCGCGGGCGGCGCGGGTGTGCTCGGTCTGTCATCAGGGCACCCAGTAGTTTCCGGAGGCGACGATCATCGACTGCAGCTGCACGCTGCTGCCGTAGTAGAGCGACGGGTCCACGGCGGTGGCGGCGAGCTTGTTCCAGAGCGCGTCCAGCCAGGCCTGCGAGCCCGGGTCGGTCATCGCGGTGACCACGAACGGCGCGGTGAACGCCATGTCGTGCCCGCTGTCGAAGGCCGAGCCGTTCAGGTGGTAGCCGGTCACGATGTTCGCGGGGTTGCCGCCGGCCTTGCCCTTGATCCAGGCGTTGAGCTTGCGTGCCGAGGCCAGCGAGGCGGTGTCGCCGCTGGTCACCGCGTCGGTGCCGATCCGCCACGGGTCACGGCAGGCGTTCCAGCCGTAGTCGCCGTCGTTGACGCTCTCCAGCACCTTGCCGGCGGCGGGCTTGGCCGTGCCGTTGGTGTTGACCACGAAGTCCGCGAGCAGGCCGGTGCCGGAGGCGTACGTGGACTGCTGTGAGGTGATCAGGTTCTGGTGCGCGGTGCGGATGGTGTCCCAGGCGGCGTCACCGGTCGCCGCCCGGAAGGCGCGGAAGTGGTCGATCAGCCAGTCCGAGGAGCGGGTGACGTAGTAGGTCTTGTCGTCCGAGGTGGACCAGTCGCCGAGTCGCATCAGGTGGGTGCTCGGGTTGACCTCGCCGGCCTTGATCGCGTTGATGTGCTTGACGGCCAGGTCCTTGTAGTCGTACGTCCCGCCGCTGCCCCACTGCCGGTCCGCGAGCAACAGCCCGTACGCGACGTCCAGGTCGCCGTCGGTCGCCGAGTCGGAGCCGTTGACGCTCTTGCAGGAGGAATCCTGTTCGGCGGCGAGGAGGTGGGGGTTGTTCACCGACGGGTGGGCGAGCACGAACCTGACCATGCCGTCGAAGGCCGTCTTCGCGTTGGCGTCCGCGCCGGCCATCAGCGCGGTGATCACCATGCCGTAGCCCTGGCCCTCCGCGACGTACGGGTGGTCGGCGTCCGGGGAGACGGTCTCGTACCAGCCGTTGCCGCAGTTCTGCCGGACGAAGGCGGCCTTCCAGGCGTTGTACTTGTCGATCACCTGCTGGTCGGTCACGGACTGCGCGCCGGACGGCCTGAGGGTTCCCGCCGCGTACGGGTAGCGGTGGCTGCCGAACGGCACCGCCGGCCCGCCGGAGGGCGGGCCGCCGCCGAGGTCGGCGTCCAGGTAGTCCAGGTTGGGCAGGCCGCCGGCGGCGGTGGAGGTGAGCCGGATCCGGTTGGCCCCGGCGGCGAGCCGGACGGTGAGCGTCGAGGTCGCCCAGGCGTCCCAGCTCCCGGTGCCCGGGAAGGCGCGGGCGGCCTCGACCGTGGCGCCGTTGACGGCCACGGCCGCCGGGCGGTCGGCGGTGGTCCCGTTGGAGTAGCGGATGCCGAGCGTGGCGCTGCCGGCGCCCGCCGCGTTGACGGTGAACTCCACCCAGCTGCCGGTGACGTTGTCGCCGTTGACGAAGCCGGTGCCGGAGTAGCCGGTGTGGTTGGACTCCACCACGCCCTGCGAGAGCGTCGCGCTCTCCGCCTCCTGGCGGACCGGCGCGGCCGAGGCCGGCGGGGCCGCGAGCAGCCCTGCCGCCAGGCCCGCCCCCGCGAGCAGGGCGGCGGCGCGGGCACGGTGTCTGGTGATCAGCTGTGCCATCGGGGTGCTCCTCAGCCCTGGTACTGGACGACGATCTTGGTGAACTCGTACGGGGACTGCGCGATGCCGCTGCACGCGTCGGCGTCCGCGCCGGAGCCGCAGGCCCGGTCGCGGTTGACCGACCAGAAGGCGAACCGGGCGAGGTGGTGCTGCTTCGCGTAGCCGAGGATGGTGCGGAAGTCGGCGGTGGTGACGGTCTCGCCGGCCTCGTCGGTCTTCCCGTTCATGGACGACACGCCTATGTGCCGGTACGCGGCGTCGTCGCTGTAGCCGTAGGCGCTCTTGACCGCCGCCTTGAGCCCGTCCAGGGCGCCCACCGTGGCCTGGCCCATGGTGCCGCTGTGGCCGCCGAAGTCGAACGGCATGACGACCCAGCCGTCGTTGGCCAGCCCGGCCGCGGCACCGCGCTTGATCAGGTCCTTGCCGGTGGCGTCCGGGCCGGTCGGCGTGGTGCCCATGGTGACGTAGGTGACGATGCCGGGGTTCCTGGTCTTGACGATCTTCAGGGCGTCGACCACCCGCTGACGGACCGTCGCGTTGGAGAACTCGGTGTTCTCGATGTCGATGTCCAGCGCCTTCAGCCCGTAGGCGTCGATCACCTTCTGGTAGGCGCCGGCCAGCGCGCTCGCGCTCGAACACTTCTCGCCCAGCTTGTTGCCGCTCCAGCCCCCGACCGAGACCATGACGTCGCCGCCGGCCGCCCGGATCGACTTGATCGCGGCCTCGTCGGAGCCGCCGGCCAGCGGCCGGCTGCCGTCCCACTTCGGGTTGCAGCCGCCGTCGGAGAGGATGAAGGCCAGGGTGAACCACTTGACCCCGGTCGCCTTCATCACGTCGGTCGGCTTCTGCGGGCTGCCCCAGCCGAGGTACTCGTACGGCGCGGCGGCCATCCCGGGTACGGCGCTCGCGGCGGCGGGGGCGGCCGACGCGGTGTTCACGGGCGCCAGCAGCAGGGCGGCCGGACCGAGGGCGGCGGCCAGCAACGGGGCGGTGAGACGGACTCCGATAGCCTTGTGCATGCCAACTCACTTTCGTCGGCCGGTCGCCCGGGGCGACGGACCAGGGGGAGGACGGGAGAGCGCCGCGGCAGCCACGGCGGGCGCCACCAGAATCGGGGCACCGGGCCGCGCGGTCAATGACTTTCGTTAGGAAAGTTTCCCAATGGTCAAACCGTTAACCCCCGTCAACTCCGCCGCCCCCGGTCAGCCTTGACGAATCTAGTAAAGCTCCCTAACTTGAACCCCCGCGCCCCGCCGGGCGCCCACTCCCCCCACTCCGGAGGCCCACGGTGTCGTCCCCAGGTCTGTCCCGAAGAATCGGCCTCTTCCAGGCCGCCGCCATCAACATGAGCCAGATGTGCGGCATCGGACCGTTCGTCACCATCCCCCTCATGGTCGCCGCGTTCGGCGGCCCCCAGGCGGTGATCGGCTGGATCGCCGGCGCCGTGCTCGCCCTCGCCGACGGCCTCGTCTGGGCCGAGCTCGGCGCCTCGCTCCCCGGCTCCGGCGGCACGTACGTCTACCTGCGCGAGGCCTTCCAGTACCGGACGGGCCGGCTGATGCCGTTCCTCTTCGTCTGGACGGCGATGCTCTTCATCCCGCTGATCATGTCCACCGGCGTGGTCGGCTTCGTCCAGTACCTCGGCTACCTGTGGCCCGGGATGACGGACGGGCAGGGTGACGCGGTCGGCCTGGCGTTCTGCGCGCTGGTGGTCCTCCTGCTCTGGCGCCGGGTCGAGAACATCGCCAAGCTCACCACCGTGATGTGGGTGGTCATGATCGCCTCCGTGGCGGCCGTGATCCTGGCCTGCTACACCCACTTCAGCCCGAGCCGCGCCTTCGACTGGCCCGCCCACGCGATCGAGCTCACACACGGGCAGTTCTGGCTCGGCTTCGCGGCAGGCCTGACGATCGGGATCTACGACTACCTCGGGTACAACACCGCCGCCTACCTGGGCGCCGAGGTCCGGCAGCCCGGCCGGGTACTGCCCCGCGCCATCGTGCTCTCCATCGTCGGGATCATGGCGATCTACCTGCTGCTGCAGGTGGGCGTGCTGGGGGCGATGGACTGGCACGCGATGCTGGACCCGGACTCGGTGGCGTCGAAGTCGGTCGCCTCGGCGGTGCTGGAGAGCACCTGGGGCAAGGGCGCGGCGGACGTCGTCACCGTCCTCATCCTGATCACCGCGTTCGCCTCCGTACTGGCCGGGCTGCTCGGCGGCTCCCGGGTCCCGTACGACGCGGCGCGCGACGGGGTGTTCTTCCGCGCCTTCGGCAAGCTGCACGCGAAGCACGGGTTCCCGGTGTACGGGCTCGCCGCGATGGGCGCGCTCACGGCCGCGGGCTTCCTGCTCGGCCGCCACCTGGGCAGCAGTGCGGCGCACCCGCCGCTCACGGTGCTGATCAACCTGCTGACGACGGTGATGGTGATCGTCCAGGCGCTCGCCCAGATACTCGCGGTGAGCGTCCTGCGGCGGCGCCAGCCGGGGCTGCTGCGGCCGTACCGGATGTGGCTCTACCCGGCGCCGGGCGTCATCGCCGCGGTCGGCTGGCTGGTGATCTACGGCTACGCCGACCGGAACGCGCCCGGCTTCCACCCCATCGAGTGGTCGCTGGCGTGGGTGGCGGCGGGGTGCGGGGCGTTCCTGCTCTGGGCGCGGGCGGAACGCACTTGGCCGTTCGGGCCGCGGGAGGTACGGGAGGAGTTCGCGTCGGCCTGAGGCCTCGCGATCGCGAATGGCGCGGCCTCGGGGCGACGGCTCCGAGGCTGCGCGCGTCAGTGGTGACCGTCGACGAATGCCTGCTCGACGCGACGCCTGACCCGCTCGAACGAGTCGGGGAGCGTGTGCGCCAACTCGGCTTCGAGGCGGCGACGTTCGGCCCGGAGGAGGCGCGCGACGGGGGCGCGGGAGCAGTGGACGAACCACCAGGGGTAGAGGAGCCGGATCACCGAACGTCCACCGGGGCCGCCCAGTCGATGCGCAGGTGGTGGAAGCCCTCGGGGAGGATGACGGGGAGGGACAACGGCCCGGTGTAGTTGAGGTATTCGGCGACGACGCGCTCGGCGCAGGGGCCGGTGAGGTAGCGCTCGAACCACAGCCACTGCGGCCTGCTCAGCGGGCGGAACTGAAGGGCGGACCAGAGGGAGTCCAGGGCCCTCGGGAGGAGCGGGAAGGTCGTCGGCGGCATGACGCCGCCGGTGATCTCGACGGTGACGAGGCGGTCATCCCTCACGCGGCACGCTCCCCGGCGGTGGCGTCCGGGCCGATCTCAGCCCAGACGATCTTCCCGAGCCCTGTTTGGGGGCAGCAACCCCAGCGCAGCGAGAGGGACTTGACGAGGATGAGACCGCGCCCGTTCTCGTCGTCGGCGGAGCTGGGGCGGAGCACAGGCTCCCGCTCCGCCCGGGCGTCATGCACCTCGATCCGCAGGCGGACGCGGTTGACGGAGAGCTCCAGGCGGATGCGGTTGCCGGTGGGCGTCCCGTGCATCACGGCATTGGTCACCAGCTCGGAGACGAGCAACAACCCGACATCGGCGAAGCGTTGACCGTAGGGAAGGTCGACGAGCAGCTTGTCGAGCAGACGACGCGCCTCACCGGGTGATCGCTTGCTGCGCACCAACCAACAGCCGCTCCCAGCAACAGGACTGAGAGGACGATCAGAGTCTTCGAGCATGCCGGAGCCACCTTCCGGAAGCAGGGAGTCGAAACGTCGCAGGAAGCGACGAAGGGCCGGCGACGCCGTGAGCGAGCAAAGGAATGCCCGATGACCAGCCGCCGTGATCACTCAATCGATCCGTCGAACTACTCACCGTCAGTGTGCGCTGTGCGACGGGTCACATGCAAGTGGCACTCATGCAAATTTGCACTCGATCGCAGAGTCAGTCCCTGCTAGCTTCAACTCCGGCCGACAGGCAGACTGATGACTTCAGATCGAGAGGCGGAGAGATGCCAGCAGGCGGGAGGCCGACCGTACGCAGCCGTCGACTTGGTGCAGCCCTGCGCAAGCACCGCCTGGGGGCCGGCCTCGATCAATCTCACGCCGCAGAGGCCCTGGTGTCATCGGTGGCGAAGATCTCCCGCCTTGAGTCGGGGAAGGTGACCTCGCGGCCCCTGGACGTTCGCCTGCTTCTTGACCTGTATGAAGTCCGTGATCCGGACGAACGGGCACGCCTCGAATCGCTTGCCCGTGAGAGCAATCGCCGCGGATGGTGGCTCGACTACAAGGGCGTCGGTGAGAACTACGCCGCCTACATCGAGCTTGAGAGCGACGCGACGCACATAGTGACGTGGCAACTCGGTCTCATTCCCGGGCTGCTTCAGACATCGGCATTCGCAGCGGAGATGCACAACGCAAACCCCACCGTCGTGCCGGCGGCGAACAGGGACGAGTTCATCAAGGTGCGCCAAGCTCGGCAGAAGCGCATCGAGGACGGTAGCGTCAGATTTACGGCCATCATGTGGGAGCCTGCCGTCGTCGCACCCATGGGCACGGAGGCGGTCCACCGGGAGCAGCTCCAGCACCTCATCAAGGTGGCCAGGCTACCCAACGTGACGCTTCAGGTTTTGCCTCTGAATTCGGGGAACGCCGCCAGAGTCGCAGGCCCGTTCACCGGGATGTCGTTCGGGTCCGACCCCACGTTGGAAGCCGTATCCTTCGAAGGCTTCACGAATGTGGTCGTTGTGGAGTCTTCGGAGGAACTGGCCGGCTATGCCTATGCATTGGAAACACTGAGGTCCGCCGCGTGGGCCCCGGACGCAAGCCTGGCCTTCGTCCGCCGAGTGCTTCGAGAGCTCCCACACGAAGAAGGTAAGGAAGAGGAAGAGTGAACAGGATCGAGCTGGCAACTCCGTTCAAGAAGTCGTCGTACTCCCAGCAGGGCGGTGAGTGTGTCGAGGTGGCGGGCCTCGTTGATGGTGGCCAGGCCGTCCGGGACAGCAAGGACGCCCACGGCCCCGCCCTCGCCTTCGCGGCCGATGCGTGGCAGGCCTTTGTCGCCGGCATCCATGCCGGGGACTTCCCCACCAACAGCTGACCCACCGCGGACCTCCAGCAGCCCCGCGCCACATCGGCGCGGGGCTGCTCGGCTGTCCCCGACTCCGTTGCGCCGGCGGCCGAGCGGGGAGGCCCGGAGCCTGTTGGCTCAGGCGTTGAGTGCATGTCCGGTCGTCGAGTCCACGTGGTCCGGGATCTCGTCGTGACGATCGCCTACGGTCAGTGTCCCGGCGGGCTCGAACATGAGGATTGCGGCGCCGGACGGAGCATACGGCTTGTGCTCCGTACCTCGGGGGACGGTGAAGACCGCCCCCTGTGGGAGCAGGACCGTGCGCTCGCCACCGGGCTCGCGCAAGGAGATGTGCAGCTCTCCGTCGAGCACCAGGAAGAACTCGTCGGTGTCGTCGTGGGCGTGCCAGATGTGTTCGCCCTCGACCTTGGCGATGCGGACGTCATAGTCGTTGACGCGCGTGACGATACGGGGGCTCCACAGCGCATCGAAGGAGGCCAGCGCCTTGCCGAGGGGGATGGGTTCGTTGCTCATGAGCTCATCCTGAGCCGTTCCGCACTGTCGGCGTGAGTGCTAGGAATTGCATATGGCGAAAGAATCCTCTCACGCAGTGCAGGCCGCGGGCGTACACCGGGTCGTCGTGATCGTGGACGAGAACTCGAACCCCTTCGAGCTCGGCTGCGCGACCGAGGTCTTCGGTCTGCGCAGGCCGGAGCTCGGTCGTGATCTCTACGACTTCAGGCTCTGCTCCCCCAAGCCCCGCACCCTGATGCGAGACGGGTTCTTCACGCTCACGGGAGTCGCCGATCTGGAAGCTGCCGACGCGGCGGACACCCTGATCGTCCCCAACCGCCCGGACACCGAGGTACCCCGCCGCCCCGCCGTGCTCGATGCCGTCCGACGGGCGCACGCACGTGGTGCGCGCCTGATCGGCTTCTGCAGCGGCGCCTTCACACTGGCCGAGGCGGGGGTCCTCGACGGCCGGCGGGCCACCGCGCACTGGCAGTGGGCGGATTCCTTCCGCGCCCGCTTCCCTTCCGTGCACCTCGAATCGGACGTGCTGTTCGTCGACGACGGCGACGTCCTCACCGCCGCGGGGAGCGCGGCCGCACTCGACCTCGGGCTGCATGTGGTCCGCCGCGACTACGGCGCGGAGGTCGCCAACTCGGTGAGCAGGCGGCTGGTCTTCGCCGCACACCGGGACGGCGGACAGCAGCAGTTCGTGGAGCGCCCCTTCCCCGACCTGCCGGACGAGTCCCTGGCGCCCGTCCTGGCCTGGGCCCAGGAGCGATTGGACTCGCCGCTCACGGTCTCCGGCCTTGCGGCACGTGCGGCGGTCAGTCCGGCGACGCTGCACCGCCGCTTCCGGGCACAACTGGGAACGACACCGTTGACGTGGCTCACGGGGGAACGACTCGCCTTGGCCTGCCGGTTGATCGAGCGAGGTGAGTACCGCTTCGAGGTGGTCGCGCGGCGCAGCGGGCTTGGCACCGCTGCCAATCTGCGCACGCTGATGCGCCGCGAGACCGGCATCACTCCATCCGCATACAAGGAGCGGTTCGGGCCGGAGATGAACTGATTGCGAGGCATCCCCCTCCCATGCGGCGCAGGACGTCTCATCGCCGACTGCCGCCTGGGGCAAGGAGGCTGGTGAGCCAAACCGAACCACCGGGTGCCGGTGCGGTGCCACCCGCCCGGCAGCACACTGCGCGGCGGCTCTGAAGGCATCGGCCGTCTCCGCACCCCCGAGAACGACCGCGCTCCGGCCGGTTGGCCGCGCCCCGGCTCCACGTCCGCCGAGCGGGCGTGGAGCCGGGGCCTGGCGGGGACAGCCCGCGCGGGACCGGTCCCCGGACCGCGGACAGCGGCGCCGCCGCCGGCCCCGGGGGTCACCGCTGTCAGTGCTGCGGGGCGGGCGGGGTGGTGGCCGGCGAGCCCGTACCGGTCTCGGTGGAGGTCGGGTCGGTCTTGGGGGCCGGATCGGGGATGTCGGCCATCGGCAGGGACTGCTGGGGCGTGCCTCGCAGGGCCTTGTTCATGGCGTCCCGCCAGATCGGTCCGGGGCCGTCGGCGCCGAACACCTCGGTGCGGTACTTCCCGTTGATGGTGATGCCGCGCATCTCGACGCCGCCGTCGGGGCCGCCGAGCCAGACGGCGGTGGCGAGTTGCGGGGTGTAGCCGTTGAACCAGGCGGCCTTCTTGTGGTCCGAGGTGCCGGTCTTGCCGGCGATCTGTCGGCCGCCCTCCAGGCTGAGCGCCGCGCCGGTGCCGTTGTTCTCGGTCACGCCGTTCAGGATGGTGTTGATCGCTTGCGCCGTCTGCTCGGAGAACGCCTTCTCGCAGCGGCCGGCCGGGGCGGGGACGTCCTTGCCGTCCACCGTGGTGATCTTGTTGATGGCGATCGGGGCGCAGTGCGTGCCTTGGGCGGCGAAGGTCGCGTAGACGTTGGCCATGGTCAGCGGGCTCATCTCCTCGACGCCCAGGGCCATCGCGGGGACCTCCTCCAGGGGCTTGCCGCTGGCCTTGGCGGTGACGCCGAGCTTGTTGGCCATCTGCTTGACCGAGCAGAGGCCGATCTCCTGCTCCATCTGCACGAAGTAGGTGTTGACCGAGAGCGCCATCGCCTGCTTCAGCTGGTACGGGCCCTTCTCGTTCACGGATTCGTTGGGCACCACCGCCTTGGGCCTGGCCTCGTTCCTCCAGGTCCCCTCGCAGGTCTTCATCGTCGGGTACTCGAGCCTGTTCGGGGACGAGTACTCCCGGGTCGCCGGCAGCCCCGCCTCCAGCGCCGCGGCCGCGACGACCGGCTTGAAGGTGGACCCGGGCTGGAAGCCGTTTCCGCCGCCCATCGCCGCGTCGACGTTGAGGTTGACGACGGTCTCGTTCTTGCTCGTCGCAAGGCCGTACGGGCGGGTCTGGGCCATGGCCAATATCTTGCCGCTGCCCGGCTCGACCATGGTGGCGGCGGCCGAGACGCTGTCGGTGATCCGCACGTTGTCGCTCACAGCGCTCTGGGCGGCGGCCTGCTTGGCGGGGTCGAGGGTGGTGTAGATGTTCAGGCCGCCCTGGTCCCAGAACTTCTGCCGGTCGGCGGCGGTCTTGCCGAACACCGGGTCCTGCTTGACCACATGGCGCACGTAGTCGCAGAAGAAGCCCATCCCGGCGTTGGCGGTGATGCAGCCGTGCTGCGGCTCCTTGTAACGCAGGCCCAGCGGGGCGGCCTTGGCCTCCCTGGCCTGGTCCGCAGTGATGTGCTTGTTCTCCAGCAGCTTGTCGATCACCACGTCGCGGCGGGTCTGCGCGGCCTGCGGGTGCAGCTTCGGGTCGTAGGCCGACGGGTTCTGCACCAACCCGGCCAGGGTGGCGGCCTCGGCGATCGTCAGATCCTTGTTGCTCTTGCTGAAGTACCGCTGGGAGGCGGCCTCCACGCCGTAGGCGCCGTTCCCGTAGTACGTGATGTTGAGGTAGTTGGTGAGGATCTGTTCCTTGGTCAGCTCCTCCTCCAGCTTGATCGAGACCTTCAGCTCCTGGATCTTGCGGCCCAGGGTCTTGCGCTGGGCCTCCCGTACGGCGGCCAGGTCCTCGCCGGCCTTCTCGACGTTGACGTTCTTCACGTACTGCTGGGTCAGCGTCGAGGCGCCCTGCGAGGCGGTACCGCTCTCCGCGTTCTTGCCGATCGCACGGAGCACGCCCTTGAGGTCGACGGCGCCGTGCTCGTAGAAGCGGGCGTCCTCGATGTCCACCTGCGCCTGCCGCATGAACGGCGACATCTGGTCGGCGGCCAGCACCGTGCGGTCCCGCTCGTAGACCTTGGCGATCAGCCCGCCCTTGGCGTCGAAGACCTGGGTGGCCTGGGTCAGCGGCGGGGTCTTGAAGTCGTCCGGGATGTCGTCGAAGCCCTCCGCCGTGTCCTTCGCGGCAAGTCCGAGCGCCCCGGCGGCGGGCAGGGCCATGCCGGCCAGCAGCGCACCGGACACCACGCTCACACCCAGGAAGGTCGCCCCGTAGCGCACCAGCCGAAGCGGCGAATTGCGGGACGGTCGGGGAGCCGTACTGTCGGATGAATTCCATATCGGAGGGAGATTCGATGCCATGTCGAAATGCTAGCCTTCGCACCTCGCGGATCGAACGGTTTGTCGCACGGGACTGTCACAGCCGTGCAACAGATACCGAATCCATCCCCGGAACAACAGATCGCATACGCACTCAATAGGCATGCCGGAACTCGGGCCGCCTGTAGCCAATTCATCCCCCTGCCAGTGGCACGGACCGGGAGGAATCCGCCCGAGGGAGGCGCCGACGGATGCGCGCCACGCCTGTTGCTCACCTGCTCCCCACCCGTGCGTCCGTGGCTTCGCGTACGGCACCCCTCCCCTCGCGCGGCCCTGACATCACTTGTGATGCCGCGAGCGGGGCGAAAGGTTGCGTACGCCCGGGAATCCCCGCGGCCGGCGTCGGGCGGCCCGTCGCCCACCCGCGCCGCCGGGGTGTTCGACGCGTCCGTGAGGCCGACGAAGCGCCCTGTCGTTTCCCTTGGTCCGGCCGTCGGCGCCGACCGTCCTTGCCGGGCGCGGGCCCGGCGCGGTCGGGCGCAGCAGACCCGGACCGACCGGGGCGGGCGGTGGAGATCACCCGCCGGCTTGACCGGCCGGGCCGCGCGGTCACCCCCTGCCGCCCCTTCCGGCGCCGGTCACCAACGTGCCGCCACAACGGCTGCCGTTCGGGCCACCGGGAGCCCCGACCTGTGACGCCGGAAGCCACCGGACCGCTCAAGGCCTGCTCTTCCTCCATTTTTCCAGTCTTTTGAGGTACGTCTCCTCGTCGACTGTCCGGGTACTGTGCTGGATCAAGTCCTGAGCAGTCGGGGGGATTCTGGATGCCACCGAATACCTGTTGCCCTTTTCGGCAAAGGCGTGCACACCGATGACCCTGCCGTCATCCTGGGAAACGATTGCGGCGCCGGAGTCTCCCGCCAGACCCGTACCGCCTTCGATCTGTATGCACGGACCGAGGCTGGTAAATCCCAAAGTGTCGTTCCCCCGAAACACCCAGCGGTCGATGTCCACCACCTTCCCGTGTTGAACGGAGCCCGTTTTCATGCCGAGCCAGCTCACAGGTTCGCGGTCCTTGGGGTCCCGAGTCCTCAGTGGAGCATCGCCGCCATAAATCCCCGGGATCTGCGAGATGGTTTCTCCCGCCACCGGAGCTATCCACGCAAAATCATAAAGCATGTCCTCGAGACGGAGGCCATATTCCAGCGCGTTCCGATATGTGAAGTATTTCGACCTTCCCGAAACGGGTCCGATGACATGCACATCCTCGCGGCGCTTTGCATACCACGAGGGCTGGAACACCGGTGCCCCGACCGAGTCCACCACATGGGCTGCCGTGATGGCCGCCAACTTGTCGTCCCACAGGACCGTCGCCCCCAGCGTTCCGTAGGCCTCGACATCGGCTGCCTGAATCTGATATCCACCCGGACACTTCTTCATGAACTGGTTGAGCTCCATGCCTATCGATTTCCCCTTTCCAGGAGAACGCGGCTGCGCCGGGTGTTCTCGTGGTCGCTCACTCCGGCGAATCCGCCGGGGCCGGTTCGATCGAGGAGAGGGTCGGACGGTACCGCTCTCCGCCGCTGCTGACCTCCGCACGGTGACAATCTTCTCTTTGCCGCCGAGTGTTCTTGCTGCCGTGATCCCGCTCCTTTCCTGTCGTTATCCGAGCCCCTTTCCCGACGCTCCGCCCCTTGGAACTGCCCCACCACACTCATTAGCCCATCCGAGTGACCCCTGATTCGGGGAGATTCGGCCGGCCCGGCCGAGCGGACTCAGGTGCGTGGTTGGCCAGCAGACGGGCGAACCCACGGGTTGACGGCTGTCCGAAGGGCCGGCTCCGGATGTCGGGCCCACGAGGCGTCGCCCTCGCCGCGCATGGTGGGCGTAGCGGGCGAGGGCACGGCCGCAACCGGCCGACGGCGTTCTGGCCGAGGCGGTGGGCGGGGTCGGCGCACATCAGCCGAGGTCTGCGCCGGATCACAGTGATCCGGCGCCGATCCACAGGAGAACCCGCCCCTTCGGCGTAACGATGAGAGCCCTCCCAACGTCCGGTGGCCCCGCGCCGATTTCGGCGCGGGGCCACCGGGTACCCCGTCATCGCGGAGTCTCGGCCCTAGCCGAGGTGTCGGGCGAAGAACTGCAGCGAGCTGTCCGTCTCGAACGCGGGGATGTCCCCGTGCCGGCCGGGGTTGATGTGCAGCGTCTTCTCGGCAGACGCCAGGGCGTCGAACAGAGCCAGGCCCTGGGCCCGCGGGACCAGGTCGTCGTCCCACTGGAGCAGGAACTGCACCGGGGCGGTGACCCGCTCCGCGATGTCGGCCAGGCCGTGCACGCCGAGCAGGCCCAGGACGGCCGCGCGGATCCTGGATTCCGCAGCGAGCAGCGGCAGACCGAGACCGCAGCCCATCGACATGCCCCAGTAGCCGACCGGGCCGGTGCCCACGTGATCGAGTTCCTGGACCGCGGTGATGACTGACTGCCAATCGGCGACGGCCTGGCCGGCCAGGAGATCGTGCAGGCCGGCGACCAGCACGGTCGGGTCCTCACCGGCGACCATCCTGGCCCGCATCTCGGTCGTGGCCCGGACGAACTCCTCGCCCTTCGGCCGGTCGCCGTGGTTGGGCAGGTCGATCGCGGCTACCGCGTAGCCGCCTTCGGCGACGAAGCGGGCCGCGCGGGCCTGGATGCCGGGGGCCTTCTTGTGCTGCCCGCCGCCGTGCCCCATCAGGATCAGGGGGCGGGGGCCTTCGGCCTGTTCCGGCCTCCACAGCACACCGGGAATGTCACCGATGGTGAAGAGCTGCTCGGTGACGCCGCCTGACGACGCCTCGGAGCCGGAGGCGGAGGTGAGGCTGGAGATGGTGGTGAAGCGCATAGCGTTGCGAAGCCTTTCGGGATGCCTTTGCGGGCGCTCCCTAGACCATGCAAGGGAGGGAGCCCCGACCTGTGACAGCGTTGATCGGTCTCACCTCCTCGTGTTTGCAGTGGTGCACGGCGACGCCGAAATTATCACAGAGACAGCGCGGGGCGAACATCGATTGACGTGGCGCCGGCTCGCCGCCGACCGCTCAGTTGTCGAACCAGACGACCAGCCGGACGTTCTGGTCACCGTGCTGCGAGGCGAGGGCCTCCATGACCGTCCAGACCGGCTTCCACTCGCCGTCCTCCGGCACCGCGTCCCGGCGGCGCATCGTCTCCGCGCGGTAGAGGGTGTCATCGACGAGCCATGAATTCTGCAAGCGCCGTCAACCGGATTGGCAGCCGATGACGCTGTGGACGCCGGGAGCCCGGGCCGGCGTCGTCCCGACCCGAACCCGGCCGGTCCCCGCTCGCGCAGGGCCGGCCGCGACGGCCTCGATGGCGCGGGAGGCTCCGAGGATCAGCGGTGGACCAGCTCCCGGGCGCGGGTTGCGGGGACGCCCGGCGCCGGCTCGGCGCGGAACTCCCGCGCGGTGGCCCGCAGTACGGCGAGCAGCGCGAGCAGCATCAGCACGCCGTGGGCCGGCATCGACAGGTACGGTGACACGTCGGGGGCGATGAACTTGAGGTAGCTGCCGAGGGACGACAGCTGCACCAGGACCGGCACGTACCAGAGTTGCCGGGGGCGCTGGAAGGCGACGATCACACTGAGCACGTCGGCGACGTAGAAGTAGCGCTCATGCATGGACGGCAGCAGGAACGGCACCGCGATCGCGGAGGCGGTGGCCAGCAGCAGGACCTGCGTGTCCGTGAGCACCGGCTTCCCGCCCCGTCCCGCCACGCCACCGGCCCGCCGGACGGCCCATACGGCCAGCCCGATCAGCACCAGGACCACCGCTCCCGCGACCAGCACGCCGGCGCCGCGCACGGCGTCCTCCTCACCCTGCGGCACGGAGACGAACTGGTAGACGGACGGCGCGTTGAGCGTGAGCTGCTTGTACGTGTCCGGCTGGCGGGTGTACACCGTCAGCAACTGCCACGGGTCGGCGCCGAGCAGGAAGGCGGGGAGGTCGAGCGCCACGTACGCCGCCGGGACGGCCAGCAGGCTCGGCCAGGGGATCCGCTTCACCAGCACCAGCACCAGCAGGAGCGGGAAGAGGAAGACCGCCTGGAGCTTGAACCCCAGCGCGATCCCGAAGAACGCGCACGCCCACCAGGGCCGGCCGCGGAGCACGTGGTAGACGCCGCCGACCAGGAAGGTGGTGAAGATCGCGTCGGCCTGGCCCCACCAGCCGCTGTTGGTCACGACCGTGGGCAGGAAGAGGACGACCACCGCCGCGCCGACGGCGTGCCAGGGCTGCTGCGGCCGCCGCAGGGAGACGATGCGGAAGGCGTAGGAGGCCAGCGCCAGGTCGAAGAGGATCGAGATCCACTTGATGCCCGCCAGCGCCGGCACCGGCAGGTAGGTGAGCGCGGCCATGAGGTAGAGGTAGGGAACGTTGTAGTCCGAGAAGTCCGCGTTCCTGAGGGCGCCGAACCCGCCGTGCTCCGAGATGTACTGGTACCAGGGGCCGAGGAAGTAGTAGTAGTCCGACGACTCACTGTCCAGCAGGAGGACTCTGACCAGGAGCGCGGCCATCACTGCGGATATCGCGGCCAGAGCCAAGACCGTCGGGTCGGCCGCACCCCGGCGCGGATCCTCGGCGGTTATCTCGGACATCGGACTCCATTCGGTCGGGGGGGCGACGCCCCCTGTGACGTGCGCGGGAAGAGGGGAGGGCCCGCCGCGGATCCGGCCACCGCCACGTACAGGCCGCGGACGCTCGCACGGCCTTCGCGGGCCGAGGTCCCCGTCCCTAGGACTGCCGCCCCCGGCCCGCCGGTTCCCGCCCTGATCGCGGCGTCCGGTGGGTGCCTGCGCGGCGGTGTCTCCGGACCAGGCCCAAAGACTCATGTCTACCGGCACCGCCGCGGTACTGCAAGATCCACAAGGCAGCGGGAAGTGCAGTATTTCGTGCCCGATCGGGCATTTTCCTTCCGGCAGCCGACCCACCCCGTCCGGCCGCCGACCCACCCCGTCCGGCCGCACCCCGCCTCGGCAGGGCGCCTCCGATGGTGCGCAGGACGCGGTGGTGGGGCGGGCGCAGTAGGCGGAGGTACTGCCGGGGCGTCACATCCGGCACCCTGCAGACGAGGTACTCCTCCGGATTTCAGGCCTTCCGGAGGGCCCGCCGGGCGTACACCTCGATCTCGATCTTCATCCGGGGATCGGCGAGGCCGCACACGAGCATCGTCGCGGCCGGCCTGATGTCTCCGAAGCAGCGCCGCAGGACGGGCCAGCAGGGCTCGAAGTCCTCCCGGTCGGGCAGCAGGTAGCGCACCCGCACGACGTCCGCGAATCCGCACCCCGCTTCGGTGAGTGCCGCTCCGATGTTGCGCAGGCACTGCTCGGCCTGCTCCACCACGTCCTCGGAGATCGTCATGGTGGCGTAGTCGAATCCGGTGGTGCCGGACACGTGCACCCAGTCGCCGTCGACCACGGCGCGGGCATAGCCGATCTGTTCCTCGAAGGTCGAACCGCTGAGGATCGCGCGTCGCTCTGTCATGCAGGGAACGCTAGGAGACCTGCGATGATACGTCTAATACACCCACGGCCATCGTCTGATATCTCTGGGCGTATGGAGCGCCCCGAACTTCCCCTGCCGCAGCTGCACGCCTTCACCGTCCTCGCCGAGGAGCTCCATTTCGGCCGCACGGCCGCCCGCCTGGGTATCGCGCAGCCGCCGCTGAGCCAGCAGATCCGCCGCCTCGAGGAGAAGGTCGGCCACCCGCTGTTCAGCCGGGAGCCGGGGCGCGTAGCCCTCACCGCGGCGGGCCGTCAGCTCCTGCCCGCCGCCCAGCGGGCCCTCACGGACCTCGCCGACGGGCTGGCGGCGGCGCGGGCCGCCGGCAGCGGGAAGGCCGGCCGGCTCCGCATAGGGTTCTCCGCCTCCCTCGCCCTCACCGTCCTGCCCGGCTTGCTGCGCACCTACCGGGAGCAGTTCCCCGGCGTGCACCTGGACATCCACGAGATGACCACCGCGCCGCAGATCCGGGCCCTGCACGAGGGGAGCATCGACATCGGACTGCTGCGCGAACCACCCGCCGAAGAGCCGGACTTGGGGTTCGAGACCGTCCTGACCGAAAGCTTCGTGGCCGTCCTGCCCGCCGCGCACCCGCTGGCGTCCCGGCGAACCGTCCACCTCTCCCGGCTGGCGGACTCGCCGTTCGTTCTCCTGCCCCGCGAGGCCGGGCCGCGGCTGCACGACCAGATCACCGGTCTGTGCGTCGCCGCCGGCTTCTCCCCCCGGGTGGCCCAGCACGCGACGGAGTGGCAGACCGTCTGCGCACTGGTGGAAACCGGGCTCGGTGTCTCCCTGGCCCCGGCGAGCATCCGGCGGATCAGGCTCAAGGGAGTGGCCTTCCGCCGGATCGAACCCGACACGGCCCGCACCCGCGTCGCCGTCGCCTGGCGCAGGAACGACCGGAGCCCCCTCGTCACCAACCTTCTGGCGGCCGTTCTCCAGGATCCACCGCACGGGCCCCGGCGCGGCACGCCCTGACGCCCGGTCCGCTCGCCCCACGATGTGGGCCGTCCTCACCCGTGCGGGTGGAATCCGGCCGCCAGTGGGCGCAGCGCGGCCCGGCCGTGGGAGTCCGCGACAGGGGTGGCCAGAAGCATGCCGGCCAACGCTCCGGGGCAGGGCGATCGTCAGCCGAAGGTCCGGCCCGGGGGCAGAGGCCGCTCGGCCTCGCGCGGGAGGCGTGGAACGCTCAGCCCACCGGCGCCGAGCGCCGTTCGAAGACCTCGGGGCGGGCGGTCTCCAGCGCCGTTGCGACGGCACCCAGCAGGACCGCCTCCTCGCCCAGCTCGCTCGGGGCGAGCTTCGGCCGCAGGGGGGTGAGGCGCTGCAGTGCGCGCTCCAGGGGTTCCAGCAGCAGGTCGGCGCTGTTGCCGAGGCCGCCGCCGAGGACGACCAGATCCGGGTCGAGCACGGCCGACAGGACGGCGACGGCATAGGCGAGCTGCTCGGCCTCGCGGTGCACCGCCTCCACGGCGAGGGGGTCGCCGGACCGGGCCGCCTCGAAGACCTGCTTGGCCGTGAGCGGGCCGCGCATGCCCAGCTCCAGTGCCGTCCGGACCACCGCGTCCGCCGCGGCCGCCTGCTCGATCGTCCCGCCCGGTTCGCCGTCGGGCCGGGCGGGCAGCGGCACCAGGCCGACCTCACCGGCCGCGCCGTGGGCACCCGAGAGGAGCTCGCCGTCCTTCAGGACACCCACACCGAGGCCGGTGCCGATCAGCAGGTAGGCGAACATCCGGCTGCCGCGGCCGGCGCCGAGGGTGTACTCGCCGAGGGCGGCGAGGTTGGCGTCGTTGGCGACGGTGATCCTGGTCTCCAGGCCCTCCCCGATCCGGTCGAACAGCCCGCGTCTGCCCCAGCCGGGTAGGTTGGTGGCGTACCGGACGCCGCGCCGCTGCTCGTCCCAGACGCCGGGCGTGCCGATCACCGCGTGGACGATCTCGGCGGCGGCCAGGCCCGCCTCGGCGGTGGTCTCGCGGGCGGCGGCCACCACGGCGTCGGCCACCGCGTTGGCGGTGCGGCCCTTGTTGGGGACGTCCCGGCGGGCGACGATCCGCCCGGCGAGGTCGGCCACCGCGACGCGCAGCCGGGCCCGGCCGATGTCCACGCCGAGGACGTGGCCGGCGGTCGGGTCGGGCTCGTACAGCACGGCGGTCCGGCCGCGTTCGGGGACGAAGCGGCCGGCCTCCCGGGCCAGTCCGGCCTGTTCCAGCGCGGCGAGGGCGGTGGAGACGGTCGGCTTGGAGAGACCGGTGTCGCGGGCGAGCTGGGCGCGCGAGGAGGGGCCGCCGGTGCGCAGCAGTTCGAGCAGCAGCCATTCGTTGTTGCTGCGCAGCCGCTGCCGGTTCCACGGCTGCGCCGGCGCCCCGCCCGGCGGAACTGTGGTCGGCAGGTGGCGGCTCATCGGGTCCTCCGGGCTCGGCGTGCTCCGCGGGCCCGGTGGTGGCGGCTCGCGGCGGCGCTCGGGCTCGGGCACCGCCGCCCAAGTATGACCGGTGACCGGCCGGGCCACCGGGCTGCGGGGCAGGTGGCCCACAGGGTGGGACACCTGCCGCTCGCATCAGCCACCGGGTTGGGGGGAACCGTTGACGGTGAGCCGGTACGGCGCGGCCGACGGGATGCTCCCGGCCGGTTCGTCGTGGCCGACGATCGCGGCGACGGTGTCGGCCTCGCGCCCCGGCCGGTGATCGCCTGTCATGCCGGGGCCACTACCGCCCGGAGCAACGCCGGCCCGAGCAGGCCGGAGGCTCCGGACGTGACCGGCCGTCAGCCGGCGGCGGTCAGCCCGCGGTGGTCAGCCGACTGCGGTCAGCCCGCGGCGGGCAGCCGTCTGCGGGCAGCCGGCGGCGGTCAGCGGACCCAGGTGCCGGTGAGCTGCTGGACGGCCGCGCCGTCCAGGTCGGCGAGCTTGGCACCGACGAAGGCGCGCGCCCGGTCGGAGGTCTGCACCCGGAACGGCGGCTGCTCCGCGGTCAGGGCGTCGAGTACCGTCTCGGCGGCCTCGGCGGAGGTCTGGGCCTGGTCGAAGGCGGCCCGGGTGCGCTCGACGTAAGCGCTCAGCGCGGGGGCGTAGGGGCCGGCGGCGGTCAGCAGGGCGGGGAGGTCGATGCCCTGGCTGGCGACGAACTCGCTGGCGACGGCGCCCGGTTCGACCACGGTGACGTGGACGCCGACGGTCGCGGCGACCGGGGCGAGCGACTCCATGAAGCCCTCGACGGCGAACTTGGCCGCGCAGTAGGCCTCGTTGAAGGGCTGGCCGACGACGCCGCCCACGCTGGTGACGGTGACGACCCGGCCGCCGGTGGCCCGCAGGTGCGGCAGCGCGGCCCGGGTGACGTCGACGACGCCGAAGAAGTTGACCTCCATCGCGGCGCGGACGGGGTCGAGGCCGTCCTGTTCGACGGTGCCGACGTAGCCGGCACCCGCGTTGTTCACCACGGCGTCGAGCCGGCCGTGCCGGCCGAGGACTCCGGCCAGGCAGTCGGCGACGGAGGCGGGGTCGGTGACGTCCAGCCGGGCGACCTCGACCCGGTCGGCCACGCCGGCCTCGGCGGCGGCCGCGCGCAGGGCGTCGGAACGGCCGGGGTCACGCATGGTCGCGACGACGTGGTAGCCGGCGCGGGCGGCGGCCACGGCGGCGGCGAGGCCGATGCCGGAGGAGGTGCCGGTGATCAGGACGGTGCGGGTGGTGGTCATGCGGAGCGCTCCCAGGGGCAGGTATGTGCGTGCACACACACCATAGGCACTATGTGCGCGCACACGCAAACAGGTAGAGTGCCGGGCATGGCGCGCACCGACCTCACCCTGGGAGACCTCACCGCCCGCGACCACGCCTTCTACGGCCTGGTCTGGGCCGGTGCCACCCTCAGCGCGCGCGTCGACCAGGCCCTGGCCAAGGCCCACGACCTGCCGCTCTCCTGGTTCGAGGTGATGCTCTGGCTGCACGGCCAGGACGAGCCGGTCGCCGCCTCCGACCTCGGCGCGAAGACCCTGCTCAGCCGCAGCCAGGTCTCCCGGGTCGCCGACTCGCTCCAGGCCCGCGGTCTGGTCGAACGCGCCCCCTCCCCCACCGACGCCCGCTCCGTCCGCATCGCACTCACCACGGAGGGGCACCGGCTCTTCGCCGAGGCCGACGCCACCCGGCGCGCGACGCTCGCCGAGGCCTTCGACGACCGGCTGGACGACGCGGACATCGCCGCGCTGGAAACCGTCTGGGCCAAACTGAAGCGGCCGCCCACGGGGCGCGGAGCCTGAGCCCGCTCTCCGACCGGCGGCCGGGCGAGGCCCGAACCGGCGACACCGCGGCTCCGGAAACGGACCTGGCACCGGGCCCGGGCCCGGGCCGGTTACAACATCGCCACCGGTGAGTCAAAGTTTCACCGGTCCGTGGGCGTACCGCGGCCCGGCGCGTGATCATGGGCGTATGCGGTTCCGGTACGGCAACGGAGGAGAGGGCGCCGCGCCCACGGGTCCGGACAGCCGGTCACGCGCGGCGGCAGCGGCGGCCCTGGCCGCGAGCGGCGAGTCCGTCACGGTGGGTGACAGTCCGGATCTGCTCCGCGAGGTGCTCGCCGTCGCCCCCGTCGGAGTCGCGCTGCTGGACGAGCGGCTTCGCTGGCAGTACCTCAACGCCGCGTTCACCACCGCCACCGGGCTGCGCCGCGCCGACCTGCTCGGCCGGCCGGTCGAGAGCACGGCCTTCGCGGCCGCGGCCGGCACACTGCACCACGTCCTGGCCGACGGCCGGGGCCGCGAGCGGACCACCGGCGGGCCGGACGGCGCGGGCGCCCCGGTGCCGGCCGGCCTGCGGGTCCGCTACCGGCCACTGGAGGCCGGCGGGCGCATCACCGGCGTGGTGGTCGTCGTGCTGGACGACCCCGGTCCGGGGGAGGAGCTGCGGCGCGAACTCGCGCAGGCCCGGGCCCGGCTGGCGCTGCTGGACGCGGCCGCCGAGCGGATCGGCACCACACTCGACGTCGGCACCACCTGCGCCGAACTGGCCTCCTTCGCCGTGCCCCGGCTCGCCGAGCTGGTGACCGTCGACGTCCTGCCGCCCGACTCCGCCGCCCACACCGGCCGGGCCGGCGGTCTGCGGCTCCACCGTGCCGCCGTCCAGTGCACCGGGCGCCTCAGCGAGGCGGCGGCGGCACCCGCGGGGCCCGGCGAGACCGTGCGGTACCGGGAGGGATCGGCCGCCGCACGCGCCCTGACCGCCGGCGTCGCGGTGCTCGTGAACGGGCTCGCGGACGAGGGACTCGCCCATGCCGCGCCCGATCCGGCCGCCCTGGCCGCCTACCGGGCCACCGGGCTGACCTCGCTGCTCGCGGTGCCGTTGTCCGCCCGCGGCCGGCTGGTCGGCCTGCTGACCCTGGCCCGCACCGCCGCCTCGCCCGGTTTCACCCCGGACGAGGCCGCCCTCATCGGCGACCTCGCCGCCCGCGCCGCCACCGGCATCGACAACGCCCGCCGCTACACCCGCTCCCAGGGCATCGCCCTCGAACTCCAGCGGGCCCTGCTCAGCGAACCCGGCAGCCCGCACCAGAACCTCGAACTCGCCTCCCGCTACCTGCCCTCCGGCTCCAGTTCGGTGGTCGGCGGCGACTGGTACGAGACGGTCCGGCTGCCGTTCGGGCGGACCCTGCTGGTGATGGGCGACGTCATGGGCCACGGCGTCGAGGCGGCCGTCGACATGAGCACCTACCGCTCCACCCTGCGCGACGTGGCGGGCATGGACCTGCCGCCGCACCGGATCCTGCGCCAGCTCGACACCGTCATCGCCGCCAACGAGTCCGCCCGCCCGGCGACCTGCCTGCTCGCCCTCGCCGACCCGGGCCGGGGCCGCTGGACCCTCTCCAGCGCCGGCCATCTCCCGCCCGTCCTGATCTCCCCCGGCCGCCCGACCGAACTGCTGCAGATCCCCACCGGCCCTCCCCTCGGCACCGGCTTCGGCGGCTACGAGCAGACCACCCGCGAACTGCTGCCCGGCGAAACGCTGTTGCTCTACACCGACGGCCTGGTCGAACGACGGGACGAGGACATCGACGCCTCCCTCGCCCGCCTCGCCGCCCTCCGCCTGCCCGCCGGCGGTGAGCTGGACGACCTGCTGGACGCCCTCCTGCACGCCCTCGCCCCCACCGGGCCGACCGCCCCGGCCGCCGAGGACGACATCGCCGTCCTGGCGGCCCGGCCGCGCCCGCGGGCGGACGGGCCGGGGTCCGCGGCGGCCGCACTGCGCTGACCGCCCGGGGGGCGCCGACGGTGGCCGGCCTCGTACGGGGCGGTCAGTCCTGCCCGCCCTCGTCGTAGGTGATGTGGTGCCGGGCCGCGATCGGGTTGATCTTCGCCGGATCCAGCTCGCCGTCGGTCAGGACGGTGGGCCCGGCCTCGATCAGGTCCTCGACGTACTGCTCCCAGCCGCCGGGCGAGGAGATCTGCAGGACGCGCGGGGGCGGGTCGGAGGCGCGGCGGAGCGCGTGCGGGACGCCGCGCGGCAGCAGGGCGAACGTGCCCTTCGGCGCCGAGTGCGTCACATCGTCGAACTCGATCGCGAGGACGCCGTCCAGCACGTAGATGCACTCGTCCGCCCGGTGGTGGGTGTGCCGCGGGATGTCCTTCGCGAGAGTCACCTCCAGGAGGGAGAGCCGGCCCTCGGTGTCGGCGGTCGACGCCTTGACGGCGAACGCGGGCGGCAGCGGGACCCGCCCCGGGCGGGCGCCCCCCGGCCCGAGCAGGATGAAACGGCCTTCGGACATGAGCTCAGCCTCTCTTCGCATGGCATAATCGGAACCGGAATCCGCTTCCGTTTCCATTCAGACAGGAGAGTGGTCGCGTTGTCAACGCCGCCAACGCCGTCAACACCCGGTGCCCGCAAGCCGCGTGCCGACGCCGAGCGCAACCGCGCCCGCGTCCTGGCAGCGGCGCGCGCCCTGTTCGAGGAACGCGGCGACGAGGTCCAGATGCCGGAGGTGGCACGCGCCGCCGGGGTCGGCATGGGCACCGTGTACCGGCACTTCCCGACCCGCCAGGCCCTGGTCGAGGCCGCGGCGGAGCACCGGTTCGCCGAGATCCTGGAGTTCGCCCGCACCGAAGGCCTGTCCGACCCCGAGTCCGGACAGGGGCTGGTCCGGTACCTCCACCATGTCGGCCGGCTGCTCGCCGAGGACCGGGGGCTGTCCGTGGCCCTCGCGGCGGCAGTGGGCTCGTCGGCGCCCAGGGGCGAGATGCTCACCCGACTCGAGAGCGCGGTCGGGGCACTGATCGACCAGGGGCGCGCGAGCGGCACCCTCCGGCACGATCTCACCGTGGCGGATGTCTACACCCTGGTGGGCTGCATGTCCGGAGTCATCCGCACCGGCCACGGCGACTGGCGCCGCTTCGTCGAACTCGCCCTCGACGGCATCCGCCCGCGCGGGGACGCCTGAGGCGGATGCGCCACCCGGGATGGCGACGCCTGACCACGAGTCCCCCGAGCGGGAGCGGACGCCGCGGGGCCCGACGGCGCCCGCCGCCCCCGCTCGGGTGTCTCCGGGCCGGCTCACCCGGCCGGTCGGCGCTGACGATGATCGGCGCCTCGGCGATCGGCGCCTCGCCCGTGCGGCGCGGCGACGTGCAACGCGGCGACGTGCAACGCGGCGACGATCGGGTCGGCGTGCTGACGCCTGCTCAGAGCTTGGCGAGTGCCTGGTCGAGGTCGGTCCAGAGGTCCTCGGGGTGCTCGATGCCCACCGCGAGGCGGACGGTGCCGGGGCCGATGCCGGCGGCGGCCAGTCCGGCGTCGCCCAGCTGACGGTGCGAGGTGCTGGCCGGGTGGATGATCAGGGTGTGCACGCCACCGAGCGAGGGGGCGAGGGAGGCGAGCCGGACCGACTCGGTGAGGGCGCGGGCCGCCTCGCGGCCGCCGGCCAGGTCGAAGGCGAGGACGCCGCCGTGGCCCTCGGGCAGCAGACGGCGGGCCAGCTCGTGGTCGGGGTGGGCGGGCAGGCCCGGGCAGTGGACGGCGGTGACGGCCGGGTGCGCGGCGAGCCGGCCGGCCAGGTCGAGCGCGGTGTCGCAGTGGCGACGCATCCGGGCCCCGGCTCGGCCACGGTTCCAGCCGGAACGCCCGGCTCAGAACGCCGGGATCGGAACGCCTGAATCAGAGACCGCCTCCCGGCAGCAGCACCACCCGGGCCGGGTCGAACGGCTCCCAGCACGCCGGGGAGCCGCTGCGGGCCACCCGCAGCCGGCACCAGCGCATCCCGGCCGCGTCCTGCCACCATCCGCTGACCCGGCCGAGCGCCCAACTGCCGTCGCCGAAGTGCACCTCGACCGGCTGGTAGACCCACTCGACGTCCGCCTCCGCGACCGCCGGACCGCCGTGCCCGCCGTCCCGCACCGGACTGCGCCGACTCTCCACCACGGTTCCGCCTCCCGTTCCGGACCGGGCCGCCGGCCCCCGCAACGGGACGGCCGGGCGACCGGACGTACAGCTCACCCGCCAGACTCTACAGCGGTGTAGATCTCAGCGGGACGGAACGCGACACAAGCTGCCACACCCTCACGCCCGGCCCCGTCCCACCGCGCCCCAGCCCGTCCGCCCCGCCCGGGCCAGGACCAGGACCAGATGGCGGCGTGCGCCGTGCGGACCGGCCGGTGGGGGCGGGGCGGAACCGTTCATCCCACCCCTCGGAGGAGCTCAGGACGACGCGCCGTCCGCCTCCTGGGCACCCGTCCGCCGGGCGGCCCGGCGGCGCTGCCAGAGGGCCGCCGGGACGACGGCGGCGAGCGCGGCGGCCTCCGGGGCCGGCAACTCCTCCAGCGGGTCGGCGCCGCCGACGCCGGTCGCCGCAGCCGCACCGGCCTGTGCCTGCTGGTTGTCGAGGGCCTTCTGGTCGAAGGTGCCGGGGACGGACAAGGTGTCCCAGTGACCGACCGGCCAGGCGACGACGAAGGCGCGCCCGATCACGTTGTCCACCGGCACGAAGCCGCCACCGGGCTCGTTGACGTGGTAGCGGGAGTCGCGGGAGGCATTGCGGTGGTCGCCCATGACCCAGATCCGGTCCTTGGGGACCTTGACCGTCCCGACCGGCGCCTCGCCGCAGGGTGTCGCCCCCGGGTAGATGTACGGCTCGTCCAGTGCCACGCCGTTCACCTTCACCGGGCTGCCGGCATTGCACTCGACGGTGTCGCCGCCGACCGCGATCACTCGCTTGATCAGGTCCTTCTCGTCCTGCGAGGGCATCAGGCCGACCACGCTCAGCGCCTTCCTGATGCCCCGGACGACGGAGTTTCCGGACTCCTCCGGCTCCGTCTCCAGCCAGCCGCCCGGGTCGCGGAAGACCACCACCTCGCCGCGCTCGGGCGTGGCGCCGAACCACGGGGTCAGCTTGTCGACCAGGACCCGGTCACCCTCCTCCAGGGTGTGCTGCATCGAGCCGGAGGGGATCGAGAACGCCTGTACGAAGAAGGTCTTGATGCCCAGTGAGAGCAGCAGGGCGACCACCACCAGGATCGGCAGCTCCTGCCAGAACGGGCGCTTCCTGCGCTCCGCCCGGCCGCGCTTCGGCTCCCCGCCGGCGTCGGACCCGTCCGCGCTCCCGGACTCCGCAGCGCCGCCCGCCAGGTCGTCGGTGACGATCACCTCGCTCCGGCCGGCCGCATCACCCGCATCCGATGCCCCAGCCGTCCCGCCGGTCTCCGCAGTGTTCTCGCCACTCATCCCTGGGCCCCTCCCAACGGCCTGCGGGGCCCGGACGGAAACCCCGCTTGTCAGCTAACGATCGGAGGTTCCCGGTCGCGCCCGGACGTGCATGCGCTCGCCCTGCGCGCCGAACAGGCTCAGGAACTCGACCGCGTTCGGCCCGGCGTTGCCGAAGGCGTGCGGGATCCGGGTGTCGAACTCGGCCGCCTCGCCGGCCGTGAGCACCAGGTCCTGCGAGCCGAGCAGCAGGCGCAGCCGGCCCGCCAGGACGTACACCCACTCGTGGCCCTCGTGCACCTTGGGCTCCACCTCGGGGCCGGCCCGGAAGCCCGGGGGCATGATCTGCTTGTAGGCGTGCAGCCCGCCGAGGTGGCGGGTGAGCGGGACGAAGGTCTGGCCGCCCCGGGTGAACGGGCGGGCGTGGACCCGCGGGTCCCCGGTGGCCGGGGCGCCGACCAGCTCGTCCAGCGGGACGCGGTACTCCCGGGCCAACGGCAGCAGCAGTTCCAGGGTGGGCTTGCGCCCTCCGGACTCCAGGCGGGAGAGAGTGCTCAGGGAGATCCCGGTGGCCTCGCTCAACCGGGCCAGCGTGGTCCCCCGTTCACGCCGCAGCGCCCGCAGCCGCGGACCCACCGCGTCCAGGACGGTGGAGAGCTCCTCGGTGGCACCGGGTCCGTCCGCGGCATCGTCGGTGTGGTGGGAATGGGCCATGCCTTCTATCTGCCGCTCCGGCAACCGGGTTTGTCAAACGGGCAGCACCCGGGCGAGGCGCGGCGCATCCGCAGAGCGGGCCCGTGGGCGGGGTCCGTGGGCGGGTGTCCGGGTGGGATCCGCCGGCGGGCCCGGAAAGGCCGGGTACCCGGCCGAGCCTGCCGGCTCCTCCCGTATCCGAGGGGTGAGCAGGACCGTTCGGCCCGGGGGAGCCCTTCCCGAAAATCCGGGCAGGCCGGCGCGATTCCGGTTAGGGTCACCGGGTAGTCAGTGTAATGATCTTGGGGGTCTTGATGCCGCACACCGGGCAGGTACTCGTCTTCGACGCGGACGACACATTGTGGGAGAACAACGTGCTGTTCGAGCGCGTGATCCACGACTACCTGAACTGGCTCCGGCACCCCACGCTCGACCAGGCCCAGCTGCGGGCCGCCCTCGACGACGTCCAGAGGGCCAACGCCGTCACCCACGGGTACGGCAGCCGGATGCTGCTGCGCAGTCTCGGTGACTGCGTCGAGAAGCTGCGCGGCAGGCCCGCCACGGCCCAGGAGCTCTCCGAGATCGAGGAGTTGGCCGCCGTCCTGGCCGGCTACCGGGTGGAGCTCATCGCCGACGTCGCCGAGACCCTCTCCGTCCTCAGCGGCCGGCACACCCTGCTGATGCTCACCAAGGGCAACCGGGAGGAGCAGCAGCGCAAGATCGACGGCTCCCGACTGGCGCACCACTTCAAGGCGATCGACATCGTCGACGAGAAGGACGCCGCGACCTACCGCAGCTTCGTGGCGGAGCACGGCCTCACCCCCGCCACCAGCTGGATGATCGGCAACTCGCCGAAGTCGGACATCCTGCCGGCGCGGGCAGCAGGCATGAACGCCGTCTTCATCCCCAACGACCACACCTGGGTGCTGGAGCACAGCGAGCTGGACCCGGCCGACGACGCCGTCCTGCGGCTTCGCACCTTCCGTGAGCTCCTCGACCACTTCTGACCGTCCTCGCCACCGGAGTCACCACCGCATGAACCCCACCTCGACCGGACGTCCCGTCGAAAGGGCACTCACCGCCCCCACGGTGTCCTGCGTCTTCGTCTGCCACGACGGCAACGGCCGCATCCTGCTCGCCCGGCGCAGCGCCGGCGCCCGGGACGAGCCGGGCACCTGGGACACCGGAGCGGGGGCGCTGGAGCACGGCGAGTCCTTCGAGTCGGCCGTGCGGCGCGAGGTCCGCGAGGAGTACGGCGCCGAGGCCCTGGCCGTCGAGACCCTGGGCGTACGCAACATCCTGCGCGGCACCCCGGTCTCGCACTGGGTCGCGGTCCTGTTCGCCGTCGAGGTGGACCCTGCTCAGGTCGTCATCGGCGAGCCCCACAAGTTCGACGCCCTCGACTGGTTCGGCCTCGAGGACCTGCCCCAGCCCCGGCACTCCCAACTCGCGGAGACGCTCGCCCACTTCGCTGCCGCCCGCTGACCGCGGCACGATCAGCGGCATCGCCGCCGCGTGGCCGGTGAGAGGCCGGCGAGCACCGAGAGCGCGACCCGGGTGCTCGCCGGCCTGTCCGCTCCGGTGACTCCACCAGGAACGCAGGCGACTCGACGTCGATTGCCCCGGTCTCATCCGGAACGACCGGTTAGGCTGCCGGGTGTGCGAGTCCAACTGACCCGGGACAGTGTCGCGATGGGCGACGACGTCGCCGCGCCACACGCCGGGACGCGGGACGTGCCGGACGACACCTCCGTCCGGTCGCTCCTCGACGGGATCCTGTCCGCCGGCTACCTCGCCACCGTCGCCGGCGGGCGGGCCACCTGGATCGCCACGGCCGGCGACGCCACGCCGCTCGCCGTCCTGGCCCAGCAGTGGGCGGCGCCGCGCCTGCTCCCGGCCGGCCGGAACCCGCTCACCACCCACGCCGGTCCGGACGGCACCCTACGGCTGCACTTCGGCTACCGGGCCCAGCTCGATCCGGAGGCCGAGTACGCGCGCCTGGGTGGATGCCGGTGACGAGCCAGGGGCGCGGAAGGTCGCGGCGGAACGCGCCCTCGTCCTCCGGCTCGAGGTGTCCGACTCCCCTCCGACCACCCGTCGGCTCCCTACCGACCACCCGTCGGCCGCCCTCCGACCACCCGTCGGCCCCTACCGGTACTCCCGGAGCCGCGGCCGGACGCCCAACGCCGTGAGGGCGAGCGACGCCGCCAGCGTCAGCGCACCGAGGGCGGCCGTGGTGGTGTCGAGGTCCGAGTCGGTCTCCGCGACCGCCTCGTCCATCGCCCGCGCGTTGACGTCGAGGGTGTCCCCGATCGCGCGGGCCAGCCGCTCGAAATCGTAGTTGGACTGCCCGGGCGCCAGGCCGGTGTTGAGCGTGACCGCCTCCTTCAGCCGCCCGGCGTCGCGCAGTTCGCGGATCCGCCGGTCGTCCAGCTGGTACGCCTGGAACGCCGCGAGCACGCGCTCTGCGGCCTCCCGCTCGCCGGGGAAGGTGATGTTGCGCAGCTCGGTGCCGAGGAAGCCGCCGAACGGGACGGCCGCATGGTCGGCGCGGTGGCGGCCCGCGACGGTGGCCAGCCGGGCGTTGTAGTCCGCGAGCGTGGCACCGTCGACCCGCGCGACGGCCTGGGTCTTGTCCAGGAAGCTCTGCTGGTACGCGGCGGCGCGGGCCGGGTCGGTGAGGTAGCGGCTCTCGTCGGCGTTCAGGTCGTACGCGACCGCGCGGGCCCGGCTGAGCGCGATCACGGAGTCGTAGGCATTGCTCTTGGCGACCACCAGATGCTCGTCGGCCCGGGTCACCAGGTGGAGCCCGACCGTCAGGGCGACGACGGTCAACAGGGTGACGGCGGCGAGCGGCGGGTTGACCAGGCGGCGGTAGCGCACCATCAGCAGCCGCTGGAGCCCGGCGAGGGCGGCCAGCGCGAGCAGGCCGGTGCCGAGGATCCACCACCGGCCGGTGGCGAGGCCGTCGCGGCCCCCGCCGTAGACACGGTCCACGGTGGCGCCGCTCGCCGTGCCCACCTCGTCGGCGGCGGGCAGCAGCCGCTGCCGCAGCAGGTCGGTGGCCTGGCGGTAGGCGTCCAGCGCGGCCGGGGAAGGCTGCCCGGCCGGGGCGCCGGCCTGCTCCTCCAGCAGTTCGGCGCGGGCCACCTGCGCTTCGTATCCGCCGAGTTGGCCGAGTACGGTCTGCACCGCGCGCTGTCCGGCCGGGTCGCCGGCGGCGGCCTCGGCGGCCTGCTGGAGGTCCGCGTCGGCCTGGGTGCGGCGCTGCTCGTAGGTGTCGAGCGTCTGACGGCGCAGCGGCGCGAAGTCCGGGTCGGCGCCGAGCAGCAGGAGGTTGGCGGCCTGGGCGTCCATGTCGCTGAGCGCGAAGTAGAGGTCGGCGGCGCGAGCCGCCTGCGGGGCGTCGCGGTGGCCGATGGCGTCGGTGTCGGCGCGGGCACCGGTCAGCACGGCGGCGGCCGCGGCGCCCGCGCCGAGCAGGGCGGCCAGGCAGAGCGCGGTGAGGGCGCGGACCAGGCGCGGGGTCGTCCAGGGCAGCGGCCGGCCGGCGCGCCGCCGCAGGGCGCGCGCGATGGTCGCGGCCCGCGACCCCGGGGCCGCCGGTCCGGGCCCCGCCTCCCCCGGTGAGCCCGTCCTGCCCGGGCCGGCGGGCACCGTGCCCGCACCCGCTGCGACCGAACCCGCTGCACCTGAACCCGATGTACCCGAACCCGCCGTGGCCATGGCCGCGCGTCCCCTCCCCCGTAGAGCGGACCCGCCCGTACTCCCCACGAAGCAGACGCGGAACCGTTTCCTCACTGCCGACGCTATGCCGCGGTGATCGGGGGACGGGCCGCCCCTGACGCCTCCTTGACGCCGTCGGCCAGCCCTCTTGACGCCTTCTTGACGCGGGCCGGACCCTGGACGCGCTCCGGTCGGTGACGACGTGCCGCAGCCCGAGGGGCGCCCGGTCCGCCGGGCGCCCCGCCGCCTACAGCCAGTCCCGCTTCTTGAAGATCACGTACAGGCTCGTGCAGACCGCCGCCATCAGCAGAATGGCGAACGGGTACCCGGCCGCCCAGTGCAGCTCCGGCATGTTGTCGAAGTTCATGCCGTAGATCGTCCCCACCAGCGTGGGTGCGAACAGGATGGCGGCCCACGAGGAGATCTTCTTGATCTCGTCGTTCTGCACGTGCCCGGCCTCGGCGAGCTGCTTCATCTCCTCGTTCTGCCGCTGCGAGACCAGGGTCGCGTTGACGGTGAGGATGTTCTGCAGCATCTGCCGGAAGCCGTCCACCCGCTCGGCGGCGTACGTGGCGTGGTCGGCCACGTCGCGCAGGTAGCGCTGGAGCTCGTCGTCGGTGCCGTACTTGCCGAAGCCGGCTTCCAGGCTCTTCATGATCTCCAGCAGCGGCCGGGTGGCCCGCTGGAGCTCGATGACCTCGCGGGAGAGCTCGTAGATGCGCCGGGAGACCTGCGGGTCGCCGCCGAACACCTCGGTCTCGATCTCGTCGATGTCGTGCTGGAGCCCGGCGATCACCGGCGCGTAGCCGTCGACCACCGCGTCCAGCACCGCGTAGAGCACGGCCTCGGGGCCGAGCGCGAGCAGCTCCGGGTCGGCCTCCAGCCGGCTGCGGACGGCGGACAGGTCGGGCGCCTGCGAGTGGCGCACGGTGAGGACGAAGTCGGGGCCGACGAAGAGGTGGATCTCGCCGAAGTCGACCTCCTCCACGTCGTCCAGGTACCGGGCGGCGCGCAGCACGACGAAGAGGGTGTCGCCGTAGCGCTCCAGCTTGGGCCGCTGGTGGGCGACGATCGCGTCCTCGACGGCCAGTTCGTGCAGGCCGAACCGCTCGGCGGCCTCCAGCAGCTGGGCCTCGGCGGGCCGGTACAGCCCGATCCAGGCCATCGTGCCGGGCTTGCCGGGCAGCTGGCGGTAGACGTCGGCCAGGCCGGCCGGCTCGCCGGCCCGGCGGCCCTCGCGGTAGACCGCGGCGTCCACGACGGAACGCTCCAGCGTCACCGGCTCGGCGGGCTGCTCGTGCCGCGGGTCCATCGACTGCTCGGGCGCCGGCTGGCCGTCACCGCTGCCGGCGGTGGCGGTGACGGGACGGGAGAACGGACGCTTGCTCGCGCGCACGGCGCGCACACGCCAGTCGGACATGGCGGGTACCTCCACGGTTCGGTGTCCGCCGCCGGGGACCGCGGTCGCCGGGCGGGGCAGGAAGGGGAGACGCCCGGCCGTCCTCCTCCGCGCACGGCGCCCGGCCGCGCGGCGGTGCCCGTCGGTGTCAGCGGGCGGCGCGGCGGCAGGGGGTGGGAGCGGTACGGGAGGAGGGTTGCCGGGTGCCAGGAGATGAGGGGGACATCCTGGGACGGGGCCGACTTCGGCCCGGACTACTGGACTCCACAGCTCTCACCTCCTCGCCGTCGGGCGCCCGCACACCGGGTCGCCGTTACCGGGCCATCAGGAGGATCCACCCCACGCGGGCGGGCACGCGGGCCCGCAGGACGGGTGGGCACCCCTGATCTCGTCAGAGCTTTGGCACGCCACGGCGTAGCACCCGGAGGTGCAGCCACTTGGGGTCACCCCTTAGGCCGGGGAGACCTGTCCTGAACCTGGGCGTCTCTCGACGTCGTGGGGTCAGTGGCCTGTGTCCATGGCGACGCCTCACCGAACGAGGTGCCTTCACAACCTCACCGAGTCTAGTACCCTCCCGGGCCTCCCTCCGACCATCCCCCTCCGGCCGGCGGCCGGGCGGGCCCGGCACTCCGCCTCGCGGCCGGGGGCGGGCCGGCCCGCCACGACGCCTCGCGGCCGGCCTGCTACCGCGGCGCGAGGTGGGCGGCGGCGTACGGGACGGCGACGGTCTCCAGGCCGCCGACGGTGCCGAAGACCGGGTGGACGTTGACCTCGAAGACCACCCCGCCGTTCTCCGCCGCGAGGTCCACCCCGGCCAGCGGAAGGCCCAGCGACTTGGTCGCGGACACCGCCAACTCGGCTAGTCCGGCGGGGAGTTCGGACTCCTTCAGCAGAGTGGAGACGGCGCCCTGACACTCGTTGCAGGGCGCGTCCGGGTCCGGCTGCACATGCTCCACCGCGCGGACGACCCGCCCGCCGAGCACCACCACCCGGTACTGGTGGCGCCGGCCGTCCGCGGTGAAGTTCCCGGCGTCACGGGCGAGCAGCCAGTCGGCGCCCGCCGCGGCGTAGTGACGCGCGGCGGCGGCGAGTTGGGCGCGGGTGGTGACGTGGAAGACGTCGTTGCCGCCCATGCCGACGGTCGGGCGGGCCCAGACGTCGCCGCCGAGCCGCCCGAACGCCTCGGCGGCGGCCTCGGGGCTCGGCCGGGAGAGCGCGATGGTGGGCATCTGCGGGATGCCGTCGCGGGCGAACCGCTCGACCGTGCGGTTCTTCTCGGTGGCCGCCCGCCAGGCGTCGGTGTCCGTGCCGAGCGATCGGGCGCCGCACTGAAGCAACTGACGCTGGCACGACTCGAATTCGCGGCGCCGGTGCGGCGGGATCTCGTAGACGAGCACCGCCTCCGCCGTCACCGCGATGCCCTCCGCGGGCACCTCCAGACGGACCGCGCCGGCGTGCCCGGCAGCGTCCGGTCCGGCAGCGCCCGGTCCGGCAGCGCCCGGCCCGCCGTCCGTGCCGTCCGCCCCGGTGCCGCCCCGCCCCGCCCGGGTGATGCGGCCGGTACCGCCGGTCATGAAGTGCCGCGCGTCGAGCTCGACGGGCGCTCGGCCGGTGAGCAGCCGTACCGCGGCGGACAGGGTCTCCCGGCTACCCTCGGTCGAGCTGTGATCGGTCATCAGAACGAGCTCGCGTGGACCCATGCCGTCATGGAAGCGCCGCCCCGCCCACCCCGGCAAGACCGCCTATCCCGCCGGTTCACCTCCCGCTGGCCGAAACCACCCTGTCCGGCGCCCGGCCGCACGCGAGTGCCGCGGGCGGCGGGTGCGCCGGATGTCACGGAGCGGTCCCGCCGGGTGCCGCCGGCCCTGCGTGCTGCGGGGCTCGGGCCGACGGCTCTGCCCGCCCCGTGTCAGCCGCCGAGTATGCGGGCCTTCTGGGCGGCGAACTCGTCCTCGGTGAGGACGCCCTGCTCCTTGAGGGCGGCGAGTTCCTTGAGCTGGCCGATCTTGTCGTCCATGGACGGGGGCGCCGCAGCCTCCGGGGGCGCCGCAGCCTCCGGGGGCGGCGGCTCGCTGTAGGCCTGCTGCTGGGCCGCGGCCGGTTCCTGCTGGGCCCAGCGGCCGGCCTGGCGGCGGGAGACGCGGTTGGAGACCGCGGTGGCCGTTCCGGCGACGACCGCCGTTCGGGCGACTCCCCGAAGTAGTCCGGGCATGGCTTCCTGCCAGTGGTGAGAAGGGGGACGGTACGAGCATCGGACCTGTCGTTTCGGCCCTGTCAGGTCGTGGAGTCGAGCACCTCCAGCGCCTCGATGACGTCCTGGACCGGAACACGGCCACCCGCGATCATGCGGGCGCCGGCGCGGCGCAGGGCCGCCGCCAGGGGCGCGGCCCACAGGTTCTCGTAGAGGAGGACGGCGGCGGAGTCACCGGGCGCGAGGAGGGACCCGGCCTCGGTGAGGTCGCCCTCGTCGAACAGTCCCGAGGAGGCACCTTCGAAAACGGTGAGATCGAGCTTCCCGTCACCGGTCACGTCGGCCAGTTCGAGCCCGGTCACCGTGCCGTCGTCCTGCTTGGTGACGAACGTCAGGTCGAGGATACGAATGATGCCGCGATCGACCAGGTCGACCAGGAGCGGCATCCCTTCACCGGTCAACCGGCTGCCGGGGAATTCGATGACCACGTAGTCGATGGGGCCGGGTTCGTCCAGCTCGCCCGATCCGTTGGGTTCGTTGCTCACAACAGCTCCTGGAATCCTGAGCGGTGAGGCCGGGTGACCTGGTCCGGGGGCGCGAGCGGCCCCGCCGAAGGGCGGCACGCCGTGGCGGGCGGCCGGCGCATCCGCGGGCCCTCGGTCACCCGCCCTTGATCCGCACGCCACTGCCCGGGCCGGCGGCCTCGACCGGTTCGGGCCGGGGGCCGGGAACCACACGGACCCACCCGTCAGGCCGGCCCCTCCCACCAGGCTAGCCCGCCGACCCGAACCCGGCCCGCCCGGGCGCCGGGCACCGGGGGTGCCGGCTCAGACCGGCTTACGGGCCTCGATCAGGAAGCGGGCGGAGTACGCGACGAACGGCCCCTCCGCCCGGATCAGCGCGTCGAGTTCGCGCAGCCGGTCACGGTAGGCGTCGACGGTGAAGCCGGGAACCATCCAGATCACCTTCCGCAGGAAGTAGACCACCGCCCCGATGTCGTGGAACTCGATGCGCAGCCGCTCCGACCGCAGGTCGACCACCTCCAGCCCGGCCGCCCGCGCGTCGGCGCTCTCGCCGTCGGGGTGCCGGCCCAGGCGCGCCTCGGGCTGCGGCCCGAGGAAGTACTCGACCAGCTCGAACACCGACGCCGGCCCGACGTGCTGTGCGAAGTAGGTGCCGCCGGGCTGCAGCACACGGGCGATCTCCGCCCACCAGACCGTCGCGGGGTGCCGGCTGGTCACCAGGTCGAACGCCGCGTCGGCGAAGGGCAGCGGCGGCTCGTCCGGGTCCGCGACCACGATCGCGCCCCGCGGGTGCAGCAGCTTCGTCGCCCTGGCGATGTTCGGCGGCCACGACTCGGTGGCGACCATGGCCGGCGGGAAGCTCCCGGCCCCGGCCAGCACCTCGCCGCCGCCGGTCTGGATGTCCAGCGCCGCCGTGGCCGCTCCCAGCCGCTCCCCCAGCAGCCGCTGGTACCCCCAGGACGGCCGCTGCTCGGTGGCCCTCCCGTCCAGCCAGGAGAAGTCCCAGCCGTCCACGGACACGGCCTCGGCCTCGGCAATCAGCTCTTCGAACGTACGCGACATACCCGCATCATCCCGGCACCCGGAGGCCCCGGCCAACCGGTTTTTCGCCCCGGCCGGGGCCGGCCGGGCGGCGGCCCCGGCAGCGGTGTACGGGGCGCGGCCGCGGTGTCCGCAGTGTCCGCGCTACGGCGATGCTGCAGTGCGGCCCCGCGGCGATGCGGCAGCGGTGGCCGCCCGAGTGCCCGCACCACCTCCCGCCCGCCCCCTCAGCGGGCCGCGGCCTCCGCCGCCACCCGCCAGGCCGCCGTCACCGCGTCGTGTGCCGCCCTCGTCGCGGCGACCGGGTCGCCACCGAGCCTCAGCGGCGCGCCGAGGTGGACGTGCAGGGACGGCCGGCGGGCGGGGGCGGTGGCGAGGCCGGCCAGCTGCTTCAGCGGGCCGCCGGACGCGACCCGGCGGGCACCGGCCTGGCCGAGGGGGACGACGGGCGCGCCGGTGGCCGCCGCGAGGCGGGCGACGCCGCTGCGGAAGGGGCCGGGCGGGCGCTCGCCGGAGTCACGGCGCCGGGGCAGCCCGCCCTCGCCGTAGATCAGCACCACGCGCCCGGCGGCGAGCGCTTCGGCGGCCGCGTCGAGCGCCTCGGCCGCGCGCCCGGTGCCGCGGTGGACGGGAATGTGGCCGTCCCGCCGCAGCAGCCGGCCGAGCACCGGCACCCGCCAGAGACCGGCCGCCGCGAGCACCACCGGCCGCGCGTCGAGACGGCGCAGGGCGGCGAGCACGATCGCCGGGTCGGTCAGCGCGGTGTGGTTCGCCGCGACGATGCTCCCCGGCCGGAGGTCGGCCCCCGGGTCGACGGTGACCCGCAGGGTGCCGACGGCGGGGACGAGGAGGGATGCGGTGCGGCTGAGCATGGCGGTGACGTGATCCTCCGATGGGCGGGCGAGCTGCCGACCAGTCTCCGCCACACCACCGCCCCGCACCTGAGTACCCGTACTCAACCGGGTACTCGTCCCGGGCCCCGGAGGGCGCCGCACCTGCCGACGCGCGCCGGTCGGCCCTAGGCTCGCCATATGAGGCGACTCGATGCGGTGGACCGGGCCCTGTTCGACCGGGTGGCGCTCGCGCGGCTGCGCGGTACCCAGCCGTGGCTGCGCGGGCTGAGCCATGCCGCCGACCACGGGGTGCTCTGGCTGGGCGCGGCGGCGGTGCTCGGTGCGGTCGGCGGGCGGGAGGGACGGCGGGCGGCCCTGCGCGGGATCGGCTCGCTGACGCTGGCCTCCACGGCGGCCAACATCGCCGCCAAGCAGCTGACCCGGCGGCCCCGCCCGGTGCTCGACCAGGTGCCTGCCGTCCGGCGGCTGCTGCGGCAGCCGGTGACGACCTCCTTCCCGTCCGGGCACTCGGCCTCGGCGGCGGCCTTCGTGACCGGCGTCGCGATCGAGGCGCCGCTGCTGGGCGCCGCGCTGGCACCGGTGGCGGCCGCCGTCGGGGCGTCCCGGGTCTACACCGGGGCGCACTACCCGGGTGACGTGCTGGCCGGGCTCGGGCTCGGCGCGGCCCTGGCGGCGGTGACCCTGCGCTGGTGGCCCCGGTCGAACGACCGTCCGCCGCCCGCCGGCCCGCCACGCCGCTCGGCCCCGGCCCTGCCCGAGGGAGCGGGCCTGTCGGTGGTGGTGAACAGCGGCTCCGGCGGCGGAGCGCTGCTGCCGGCCGACCCGGACGAGACGGCGGCCGAGCTGCGCGCCCTGCTCCCGCGGGCCGACGTACGGCTCTGCGGCCCGGACGACGACCTGCCCGCACTGCTCGCCGAGGCCGCCGACCGGGCAGCCGCGGCCGACGGCGCGCTCGGGGTCTGCGGCGGCGACGGCAGCGTCAACCTCGCCGCGTCGCTGGCCGCGGAACGCAACCTGCCGCTGGCCGTCTTCCCCGGCGGCACGCTCAACCACTTCGCGCTGGACCTCGGAATCGACACGCCCGAGGCGACGGCGGAGGCGGTGGCGACCGGTTCGGCGTGCGGGGTCGATCTCGGGCTGGCCGTGGACGACACCGGGCGGCGGGTCTTCCTGAACACCTTCAGCCTCGGCGTCTACCCCGAACTCGTCCGGCTGCGCGAGTCGTTGGAGGGCCGCCTCGGCAAGTGGCCGGCCCTGGCGGTGGCCGTCGCCCGAGCCCTGGCCGTCGCCGAACCGGTCACCGTCGAGGCCGGCGGCCGCACCCGCCGCGTCTGGCTGCTGTTCGCGGGCAACGGCGCGTACGACCCACCCGGGTTCGCCCCCACCCGCCGGACCGGCCTGGCCGACGGCCTGCTCGACATCCGGGTGGTCGACGGCGGCAGCCCGTTCGCCCGCACCAGGCTCACCGCCGCCTTCCTCTCCGGCACCCTCTCCCGTTCCCGCGTCTACCACGCCGCCCGGCTGACCGCGCTCGACCTCGACTCGCTCGGCACCGCGGACCGGATCGCCGTCGACGGCGAAAGCGTCCCGGCGGCCGGCGCACTCCGGCTCGCCAAAACACCCAACGGCCTGACGGTGTACCGGCCTTCGGGCCTGTAGAGCATGCTTCCGGGCGCCGCCCGGGCCGCCCCGCGGCGATGGGCATGCCGCCGGGCGGCCGGGGCTGCCGGGGCAGCGGGGGCCGACGACGCCGCTGCGCCGGAGCGCCGCCGGGTGGTGGATCACCGGCCGCGTCGCGACCGCCTCGCCGACCCGCCCGGGAGCGCGCCCGGTTTGTGCCCCGGCCGCCGGATTGTCGGACCCGACTGGTAGACAGTTGACCGGTCCCGACCCCCCGGAGGAGCAGCGCATGACCGTCGGCAAGCACATCGAACAGTTCCACGGCCTCCCCGTCCTCGACTTCGTCCCGGCCGTCGGGCAGGGTGCCGCGCTGCCCGATGCGGCGGCGGTCGCCTGGAAGATCGGCATCGAGTACGACTCGCCGAAGGGCTTCGTCGAGCAGTGGCAGCACTTCCTCGGCACCGTCGACACCGAGCGGATCACCGCCGTCGTCGTCGGCGAGTGGTCGCAGGAGGGGCCGGAGAGCTTCGCCGAGCCGCTGACGGCCATCCTCGCCGCGGCCGGCCGCCTGCCGGCGTTGCGAGCCCTCTTCCTCGGGGACCTCACGTACGAGGAGTGCGAGATCTCCTGGATCGACATGGTCGACGTCACCCCGGTGCTGACGACGTTCCCGCTGCTGGAGGAGCTGGTGGTGCGCGGCGCCGCGGGGGACATGGTGGAGGGTGACGGCCTCTCCCTGAAGCCGGTGCGGCACCAGAGCCTGCGGGCGCTGCGGTTCGAGTCGGGCGGCCTGCCGGCCGCGGTGCTGCGGGCGGTCGCGGACAGCGAGCTCCCGGCGCTGGAGCGGCTGGAGTTCTGGCTGGGCGTGGAGAACTACGGCGGCGACTCCACCCTGGAGGACTTGGCGCCGTTCCTCGACGGCTCCCGGTTCCCCGCGCTGCGCCACCTCGGCCTGCAGGACAGCGAGAGGCAGGACGACATCGCCGCCGCCGTCGCCCACGCCCCGGTGGTGGCCCGGCTGGAGTCGCTCAGCCTCTCCATGGGCGTGCTCACCGACCAGGGCGCCACCGCCCTCCTGGAGGGGCAGCCGCTCACCCATCTGAAAGCCCTCGACCTGCACCACCACTACCTCACGGAGGCCGTGCAGCAGCGGCTGCGCCAGGCACTGCCCGGGGTCGCGACCGACCTCTCCGAGGCCGGCAAGCCGGACGACCAGTGGCGGTACGTCGCCGTCGCCGAGTAACCGGGCGGAGTCCTGATGTCCGTACCGCACATGACCACACGGCCGACACGTCCGCTCCTGACGGTGCTCGGCAACCCCGGGCACCGGCGGGTCACGCTGTTCGCCGCCGCGGCCCGGGCGGCGGGGCTGCCCCAGCCCGCCGTCCTGCCCTGGATCGACGTGCTGCGCGGCGCGTACCACCTGCCCGAGGGGAGCGTGGTGCGGATCGAGTCGCCCGGCGAGGACGCAGCCGTGGACGAGCTGCTGCGCGGCCCTGCGCTCGGCCCCTCCTACGCGCCGACCCGAGTGGAGGGCGGGGCGGCCTGGTACGCCGGGGTGATGGCCGCCCTGCGCGGACTGGCCCGGCTGCCGGGGGTGCGGCTGCTCGGCGATCCGGAGGAGATCGCCGTGATGTTCGACAAACGCCGGGCACACGCCCTGCTGGCGGCCGCCGGGGTACCGGTGCCCCGGGCGCTCGGCGGCGCGGCCGTCGACGGCTGGGACGACCTCCGGGAGCGGCTGCGCGCCGCCGGGCTGCGCCGGGTGTTCGTCAAACCCGCGCACGGCTCCTCGGCCTCCGGCGTGGTGGCGCTGGAGTTCGGCCCGCGCGGGCAGGTCCTGGCCACCACGTCGGCCGAGCCGGCGGGCGGGCAGCTGCACAACTCGCTGCGGGTCCGGCGCCACCGGAGCGAGCGGCAGGTGGCCGAGCTGATCGACCGGCTCGCACCGGACGGCCTGCACGTCGAGCAGTGGATTCCGAAGGCCTCGCAGTCCGGCCGCTCGGCGGACCTCCGTGTGGTGGTGGTCGCCGGGCGGGCCACCCACGCGGTGGTGCGCACCGGCTCCCAGCCGATGACCAACCTCCACCTCGGCGGCGCCCGCGGCAGCCTCGCATCGGCCCGGGAGGCCGCCGGGGCCGCCTGGCCGGCGCTGCTGGAGACGGCGGAGCGGGCAGCGGCCTGCTTCCCGAACTCCCCGATGGTCGGCGTGGACGTGCTGCCCACCGCCGGCTGGCGCCGCGCGCTGGTCGGCGAGGTGAACGCCTTCGGCGACCTCCTGCCCAACCTGACCGGCCTGCCCGGCGGCCCCGCCGAGGGCCTCGACACCTACGGCGCCCAGCTCGCCGCCCTCCTCCTCCGCCGCCACCACCTCGACGGCCCTCCGGCGCCGGCGAACAACGCACCCAGGGAGCCGACCCGATGAGCCACCAGAACCCCGGGCCCACGACTCCGGCACCGTCACCCGACATGAACGCCGTCGTGGGCAGCCACGACCTGCTCCTCGTCACGCTCGACACGCTGCGGTTCGACGTCGCCGAGGAGCTGGCCGCGGCCGGGCGGATCCCGAACCTCGCCGCCTTCCTCCCCGGCGGCCGGTGGGAGCGCCGGCACTCCCCCGGCAGCTTCACCTACGCCGCGCACCAGGCGATCCTGGCCGGGTTCCTGCCGACCCCGGCCTCCCCGGACGGGCCGCACCCGCGCCTGTTCGCCGCCCGGTTCGCCGGTTCGGAGACCACCGCGCCGCGGACCTGGGTCTTCGACGCGCCCGACCTGCCCGGCGCGCTCGCCACGGCCGGGTACCGGACGGCCTGCATCGGCGGCGTCGGCTTCTTCAACAAGCAGGGGCCGCTCGGTTCGGTGCTGCCCGGGCTCTTCCAGGAGAGCCACTGGGCGCCCGAGATGGGGGTCCCCTCCCCCGTCTCCTTCGAGGCTCAGGTGGCCCGGGCCGAGCAGGTCGCCGCCGCGCAGCCGGACGGGCAACCGCTCTTCCTCTTCGTCAACGTCTCGGCGCTGCACCAGCCCAACTGGTTCCACCTGCCCGGCGCCACGCGCGAGCACGGGGACTCCCGGGAGAGCCACGCGGCCGCCCTGGTGTACGTGGACGCGCACATCGGCCGGCTCTTCGCGGCGATGAGCGCCCGCCGGCCGTGCTTCGCGATCGTCTGCTCCGACCACGGCACGGCGTACGGCGAGGACGGCTACACGGGCCACCGGATCGGCCACGAGGTGGTCTGGACGGTCCCGTACGCGCACTTCACCATCCCCGCCGGCACCGGCCCTGCCGGCGGTGCCGCCTCGGCCCCCGTACGCGCCGTTCCCGTCGGCACCGGCCCCTCCGACACCGCCGGCGGTGCCGAGCCGCCCCGCCCGACGGCCACCGCCGAGGAGACCTCATGACCACGGTGCCCGCCCGACCGGCCGAGTCCCCCTACCGCTCGTACGTCTACGCCTACCCGCACAAGACCGCGTACCGGCCGCTGCCGGAGCGCCCGGCGCTGCGCGAGCTGTGGGCCGGCGAGCCGCAGCACGCGCTCTCGCTCTACCTCCACATCCCGTTCTGCGAGGTCCGCTGCGGATTCTGCAACCTGTTCACCCGGATCGGCAGCCCTGACGGCCTGACCACCGCCTACCTGGACGCGCTCGACCGCCAGGCCGCCGCTGTCCGCCGATCGCTGGACGGCGGCGCCCGGTTCGCGCTGGCCGCGTTCGGCGGCGGCACGCCCACGTACCTGACCGCCGCCGAGCTGGAGCGGCTCTGCGACATCACCGAGCGGCGGATGGGCGCCGACCTTCAGGCGGTCCCGCTCTCCGTGGAGGCCTCGCCGGCCACCGCCACCACCGACCGGCTGGAGGTGCTGGCCGCCCGGGGCACCACCCGGCTGAGCCTGGGCGTGCAGTCCTTCGACGACCGGGAGGCCCGCTCGGCCGTCCGCCCCCAGAAGCGCGCCGAGGTCGAGGCCGCCCTCGGCCGGATCCGCGCCGCCGGCTTCCCCGTGCTCAACATCGACCTGATCTACGGCATCGACGGCCAGACCGAGGCCGGCTGGCTGCGGTCACTGGACGCCGCCCTGGCCTGGCGGCCCGAGGAGCTGTACCTCTACCCGCTGTACATCCGGCCGCTGACCGGGCTGGCCAGGCGCGGCGAGCAGGAGAGCCCGGCCGACTGGGACGCCCGGCGGCTCGCCCTCTACCGGGCGGGCCGCGACCACCTGCTCGCGAACGGCTACCAGCAGGTGTCGATGCGGATGTTCCGGCGCGCCGCCTCCCCACAGGCCGGCAGCGGCGAGTACGCGTGCCAGACCGACGGCATGGTCGGCCTCGGCTGCGGCGCCCGCTCGTACACCTCGCGGCTGCACTACTCCTTCGACTACGCAGTCAACGCCACCGAGGTGCGCGGCATCATCGACGACTACGTGGCCACCGAGGACTTCCACCGCGCCGAGGTGGGCCGGTACACGACGCCCGAGGAGGCGCGGCGGCGCCACCTCGTCCAGTCGCTGCTCCAGGCCGAGGGAATGCCGCTGGCGGAGTACCGGGACCGGTTCGGCTCCACACCCGCCGAGGACTTCCCCGCCGAGCTGGCCGAGTTCGAGGCGCGGGGCTGGCTGGCCGCCGACCCGCTGCGGCTGGTGCTCTCCTCCGAGGGCCTGGCGCACTCGGACCTCGCCGGTCCGATGCTGTTCTCACCCGAGGTACACCGCCTGATGGCCGAATACGAGGTGAAATGACCTTCCTCGGCATGCCCGCGACCGGCCCGGACGGGGACGACGCCGCCACCGCGGCCCCAGGCGCGCGTACGGCCCCGGCCATACGCCCGGCCCCGCCCGTACGCCCGGCTCCGGTCAACGGCCCGGCCCCGGCCGTTCCCCCGGTCCCGGACGGCGGGCTCGGCCTGACCCTGCTCTACCGGGGCCCGCTCGCCTCCTGCGACTACGACTGCCCCTACTGCCCGTTCGCCAAGCGGCGCGACACACCCGGGCAGCTGCGGGCCGACCGCGCCGCGCTGGACCGGTTCACCGGCTGGGCCGCCGGCCGGGCCGGCACCGGCGACACGCTGTCACTGCTGTTCACGCCCTGGGGCGAGGGGCTGGTGCGGTCCTGGTACCGGCGGGCGCTGGTCGAACTGAGCCGGATGCCGCACGTACGGCGGGTCGCGATCCAGACCAACCTCAGCTGCCGCACCGACTGGCTCGCCGAGGCCGACCTCGCCACCCTGGCGCTCTGGGTGACCTACCACCCCGGGCAGGTCGGCCACGACCGCTTCCTCGCCAAGTGCCGCGAGCTCGACCGGCTCGGCGTGCGCTACAGCGTCGGCGTGGTCGGCCGGCCCGAGCACCTCGCCGAGGCCCGCCGGCTGCGCGCCGCGCTCTCCCCCGCCGTCTACCTCTGGATCAACGCCGAGGAGGGGCGCACCTACACCGACGCCGAGGCCGCCGACTGGCACGCGCTCGACCCGCACTTCGGCTACAGCCGGCACGCACACCCGAGCGCCGGCCGGCCCTGCCGCACCGGCGAGTCGGTGCTCTCGGTCGACGGCGAGGGCACCGTCCGCCGCTGCCACTTCGTCCGCGACGTGCTCGGCAACCTCTACGACGGCTCGTACCGCGCCCGACTCCTGCCCCGGGAGTGCCCGTTGCCGGTCTGCGACTGCCACATCGGCTATGTGCACCTGGAGACGCTGCCGCTCTACGAGGTCTTCGCCGGGGGTGTGCTGGAACGGGTGCCGCGGGGCTGGGCCCTCCGCGGGCGGCCCGCACCGCCGGGGTGACCTCCCCCCGGCACCTCGCCCCGGCACCTCTCCCCGGCCGGACTCCATGGCCTGACACCCGAGCCTGACACCCGGGCCCCACGGACCGCCCCGCCACGGCTGCCGCACCGGCACCGCGCGCCACCGCGCCGAGGTCCCTAGCCTGGAAGGAGGAGGAGGCGATGGCAATGCTTGGAGACGCACCGCTGGTGGCCATCATCCCGGCCGCCGATATTGCCCGGGCGAGGAGGTTCTACACGGACACTCTCGGCCTGAAGGTCAGCGAGGAGAGCCCGCAGGACCTCACATTCGAGTGCGGCGGGACGGAGTTCGGCCTCTACGAGACGCCGAGCGCCGGGCAGGCCGCCCACACGCTGGCGAGCTTCAAGGTCTCGGACCTCGACGCCGAGATGGCGACGCTGCGCGGCCGCGGCATCACGTTTGAGGAGTACGACATGCCGGGGCTGAAGACCGTCAACGGCGTCGCGGAGGCCGAGGGCATGCGCGCGGCCTGGTTCAAGGACAGCGAAGGGAACATCCTCTGCGTGAACGAGCGGACCGCCACGTAACCCCCGCCCGCCCCACGCGGCACCCGGCCGCCGGGCCGTCCCGCCCACCGCGGGACCGCCCCGGCGGCCTCCTGTTCTCCGGACGCGGCAGCCCTGCCACGGCGGGGGAACCGCGTCGGCGGGCCCGCCACCGGCCGCATGCCGGCAGCGGCAGCGGCAGCCACTCCGCAGCCCCGTCCGCCACCCCGGCCACCCCGTCGCGCGGACGCGGCCGGCCCGGCACCGGCCGCGTCCGCTCGCGCAGCGGGCGCCCTCTTGCCCATAGTGGGGGCGTGAGCGACCTCCCCCGCACCCCCCGGCGGCGGACGGTGCTGGCCGGCGGGCTGGCGGTGCTGCTCGGCGCGGCCGGCTGCGGCAGCGGCGGCCACTCCGCAGCCCCGTCGGCCACCCCGGCCGCCCCGTCGGCCCCGTCCGGCACCGCGGCCCCCGATGCCTCCGCGTCCCCCGCTGCCCCCGCCGCTGCTTCCACGTCCCCCTCCGCCGCGGCGGCACTGCCCGCCACCACGCCCTGGGAACCCGGCCCGGGCGAGGTCAGTCCGGAGGTCAAACGCCGTGCCGTCGAGGTCGTCCAGGCGCTCGGCGCGTGGGGCCCCGGCGGCCAGGGCGCCGCGGCGGCGCAGCAGCGGGTGGCGGCACTCGGGCTGCCGGCGGCCCTCGCGGACCAGGCCGGGGCCCTGCTGCCCGCCGCGCCCCAGGCCGCACTCCAGGTGGTCGACGCCCAGTACGGCGGCATCCTCACCGATTCGGCGAGCGTGCTGGTGGTCTGCCGGCAGTGGACCCTGGCCGCCGACGGCACGCTCACCCCGGGCGGCACCACGGTGGACGTACGGCTCAGCCGGGCCGAGCCGCTCTGGACGGTCACCGCCCTGCACCCGGCCGAGCCCGGGCAGGCCGCGGCCGTCCTGCCGACGGCCGCCGGGCAGGTGCTCGCCGAGCAGCGCATCCAGCTGCCGCCGGCGGCCGTCGCGGACCTGCGCAGCGGCACCGTCCACGACAGCGTGCTGCAGGCGATGCTGGCCCTCGCCCGTGACTACACCTTCCAGGTCAGCGTGGTGCGCTCCGGCCACCCGCTGGACGTCTTCGGCACCACCCGCCCCAGCGACCACCCGCAGGGCCGGGCCTTCGACACCTGGCAGATCGACGGCCATCCGGTCGTCGATCCGGCCACCCCGGCCGAACTCGTCGACGGCTTCATGCGTGCGGCGGCCGCCGCGGGTTCCTACAACGTGGGCGGGCCCCGGCAGTTGAGCGGCGGCCGTACCGCCAACCAGTTCTTCTCCGACCCCACCCACCGCGACCACGTCCACGCCGGCTTCCTCACCTGAGGCGCGCCCCGGCCGACCGTCCGGAGCGGGACCGCTCACGCACACGGGCCGATGATCGGACGGTAGGAGACACGCCGTCACGCCGGCCTCTCGTCGTGCTCACGGCAGCCCCCCGATACTGACGATCAGCACCCCGGCGTTCGAGGGCCCGTGGTCGGCGGCCGAGGCCGGTCACCCGACCCCCGGCCCCGACGCCCCGGACCTCACCCCAGGGACAGTGATGGATCTCAGCGCGGCCGGAACAACCATGCCGGGCGGACCGACGCGACGGGCCGTCTTGCGGGCGGTGGCGGCGGGAGGGCTGGCGGCGGGGCTCGGCGGCCGGGCGACGACCTCGGCGCGGGCGGCGGCGGCCGCCGGTGGTTGGGCGGAGTTCGCAGGACAGGTCCGGGAGGAGTTCACGGCCATGGGCATGGTCGGTGCGGCCGTGGCCGTGGTCAGCAGGGACGAGGTACTGCTCAGCCTGCCGCTCGGTCTCCGGGATCCAGGGACGGGCGAGCCGGTCACGTCCTCGGCACGGTTCCTGGTGGCCTCGACCACGAAGTCGATGTCGTCCCTGTCGGTGGCCACCTACGTCGACCAGGGGCAGCTGGCGTGGGACCAGCGGGTCGTCGACGCCTGGCCGGGCTTCCGGGCCCCCACGGACGACCTGACACACACCCTGAAGGTTCGTGACCTCCTGGGCATGGCCTCGGGAATCGACGAGCCCCCGGCCCTGTCCGGTCTCCACGAGGGCGACCCCACGGCCACGCAACTCCTCCAGTCCCTCGTCAACCTGCCGGTGCAGGCCCCGCCGAACACCACCTGGATCTACAACAACACCGTGTACTGCGCCGGCGGGTACCTCCCGCTGCTGCGCTCCGGCGTCACCGGCGACCGGCTGACCGGCGCGTTCGCCGACGACCTGCGGCACCGGGTGTACGGGCCGGCCGGCATGACCGGGGCCCTCGTCGCGGACGACCCCCGCGGCCTGGTCGCCGAGTTCGTCCGCGGCAACGGGCCCGACCTCACGGGTGCGAGCACCCCGCTGGCCTACGGGCCGGTCGGCAGCTACGCCCCGGCCGGCGGGACGCTGGCATCGTTGGACGACATGGCGGCCTACGTCCGCCTGCAACTGCGTCGCGGCGTCTCGGTGGACGGGCGGCGGGTGGTGTCGGCCGAGAACCTCGCCGAATGCTGGAAGCCGCACATCCCGGTGCCGGTGTCGCCGGAGCTCGATCCCGACGTCGCGGACTCCGGTTACGGCATGGGCTGGATCCATAACCGGTTCTGCGACGGGACCTCGCTCATCTGGCACAACGGCGGCATCGACGGCTTCACCTCGTACATCGGGTTCCTGCCCGAACGCGACATCGGGCTGGTCGTGCTCAACGCCATGAACCCGTCCCCGACCGGCCAGTACTTCTACCTGTACGTTCTCAACCTCCTGCTCAGCGAGCGGTTCGGGCTGAACAAGGGCGTCCCGGCCGAGGTCCGCGCCGACCACCGGGCCGCCGTCCAGGCCCTGCGCGCACTCGGCGAGCGGACCAGCCCGGCCGACCCGGCGGTCACGGCCCCGTACCTGGGCCACTACGAAGGCGGATACACGCTCACCCAGGACGGCCCCGCGCTGAACCTGCGTCTCGGCCCGCGGACCTTCCCGCTGGGCGCGCTGCAGGACGGCGGCTACGTCATGACCGGTGGCCTGCTGGTGCAGAACCCCGCCCGGCTGGGGCGGGACGCCGACGGCACGCCGCACATCGAGCTGGTCGGGCTGGAGACGGTACGCCGGACGGTCGGGCCGGCGTAGGCAACCGACTCCCGATCACTCGTCAACTAGGACATGATCTGACCCACATGACCCCTACCGTAGTTCTTGGCCACGGAACAGGACCAACGAAGGCGGAGACCATGACCGACACCACGACCACCCCCGAGTCGACCACCCCCGAGCAGAGCGCCCCCGAGCAGAGCGGCGTCGCGGTCGGCGGGGAGCGCGCCGACCTGCTGGCCGTGCTGGGCCAGCACCGCCGATTCCTGCGCTTCACCACCCGCGACCTCACCGACGAGCAGGCCGGACTCCGCACCACCCCCAGCGAGCTCTGCCTGGGCGGCCTCATCAAGCACGTCACCTCGGTCGAGCGCGGATGGGTGGACTTCATCCTCGAAGGCCCCACGGCCATGGGCGACTTCAGCGCCATGACCGAGGCCGACTTCGCCCGGCGCGCCGACGAGTTCCGGATGCTCCCGGGCGACACCCTCGCCGGCGTACTGGCCGACTACGCCGACACCGCCCGCCGCACCGACGAACTCATCGCCGTCCTCCCCGACCTCGACGCCTCCCACCCGCTGCCCAAGGCCCCCTGGTTCGAACCCGGCGCCCGCTGGTCCGCCCGCCGTGTCCTGCTGCACATCAGCGCCGAAACCGCCCAGCACGCCGGCCACGCCGACATCATCCGCGAGGCCCTGGACGGCGCCAAGACCATGGGCTGACCCCGTCGGCGACCGGCCGCGAGACGTCCCGGTCATGCGCCGTCCCCTGCGCGCTCCGACGCTGGGGACGGGGCATGACCGACGCCGGGGGCCGGCTACCGGGAGCAGGCTAGGCGCGGGCGCCGACCAGCCAGCAGGCCGCGGTGAAGCGGACCTCCGGGCCGTGCACGAAGGGGTCGAAGGCCGCGCGGACCGTTTCGACGACCTGGGCGCGGGTCCGCTCGTCGACCCCGGGCAGTACCGGACCGAGCGCGCCGAACCGGGTGAAGTACGGGACCAGCTCCCGCTCGGGCAGGGTGCAGACCACGTCGACCGGCCGGAGGTCGATCCCGGCCCAGCCGCTCTCCGCCAGCACCCGGCGGATCCGGTCCGGATCCGCGAGGCCGAACTGCCCCGGCGCGTCCGGCCGGCGCGGGGGGAGGTCCGGCAGGAGCGGCGCCGCGGCGCGCTCGGCCGTCGTCATGAACGGGTTCTCCTCGAGGCCACGCCAGCAGAGGAACCGCAGCTCGGCACCGTCCCGCGCGGCGCGCCGCAGGTTGGCGAAGGCCCGGACGGGGTCGTCGAAGAACATCACGCCGAAACGGGAGACGACCGCGTCGAAGGCGGCGGGCTCGAACGCGTACTCCTGCGCGTCGGCGCAGACGAAGCGGGCCTGCGAGCCCTCCCGCTCGGCGCGCGCCCGGGCGGCGGCGACCATGGGCTCGGAGATGTCGACGCCGACACAGCGGCCCTGCGCGCCGGCCGGCCCGGCGATTGCCACCGTCGTGCCGCCGGTGCCGCAGCCGACGTCGAGCACCCGGTCTCCGGCTCCGACGGAGACCGCTTCCAGGAGCAGGTCCCCGAACGGTTTGAGCATGGCGTCCAGCACGGACTGGGCCTCGACCCAGGCGCGGCCGCCGGGGCCGTTCCACCGTGCCGCCTGGTCCTCTGCGGTGTTCTGCGTGTTCTGCGTGTTCTCCATGGCCGTCTCCTGTCGGTTGCCTTCGCGGGCCGGGGATGACACCGTTCCACCTCAAGCCGACTTGAGGTCAACAGATGACAGACCTGGACATCGCCGAGGTGGTGCGGCGCACCGGAGTGCCCGTCTCCACCCTGCGCTTCTACGAGGAGAAAGGGCTGATCGCCTCCACCGGCCGGCGCGGCCTGCGCCGCCAGTTCGATCCCGGCGTCATCGAACAGCTGGGACTGATCGCCCTGGCCCGCGCCGCCGGGTTCTCCCTCGACGAGATCGCCGGCATGCTCGCGCCCGACGGACAGCCGCGTCTCGACCGGCTGATGCTCGCCGCCAAGGCGCAGGAGCTGGACGCGACGATCCGCAGACTCAGCGCCCTGCGCGACTCCTTGCAGCACGCCGCCGACTGCCCCGCGCCCAGCCACCGGGAGTGCCCGAAATTCCGCCGCATCCTGCGGGCCGCCTCGGCCGGTTGGCTCCGGGCGGAGGGCAGGAGGGCCCCGCTGCCGCCGTGAGCCGGCCCGTTGCCGTGGGAGAACGGGCAGCCCGGCCGGCTCAGCCAGCTCCGGGCGGGGAGGGGCCGGGCGCCCAGCGGACCTCGCCGCTGCCCAGGGCGACGGTCGCGCGGGGCAGCATCGGATCGTCGCCGCCGCGGCGGGAGAGCAGCACCACCTCCCGCACCTCCGCGGACGCCGTCCCGAGCCGGGCCGCGCACTCGGCGGCGAGGCCCTGCGGATCCCGGGTCCGGCCCAGGGACAGATGCGGGGTGAACCCCGGGCGCCGGCCGCCGCAGCGCGGGAACCGCTCCAGCAGCAGCCGGTACAGCGCGGTCCACGGTGCCGCACCGGCCGCGGCCGGGTCGAGCCAGACCGTCGCATACGCCCGGTGCCGGAAGCTGCGCACCCCGTGCAGGCGGGCCGTGAAGGGCTGCGTCCGCGCCACCGCGGCGGCGACGGCCGGGACCGCCCGCCGGAACTCGGACTCCGGTACGAACCCGAACAGCAGGTTGACGTGCGGCGGCCACCGGCGGACCTGTGGGTCGTGCTCCCAGCGGATGTCCTGGATCGGCGGCCACAGCTGCTCGGGCGGAAGCCACGCGAGCGCCGTACGGGCCGTCGGCGCGACATCGAGCGCCCCGGCCGGCCCGGCTCCGCCGTACTCGGGCTCCCGGTCCATACCCGAAGAGTCCCACCTCTGCGGCCCGCCCCGGTAGCCCGCGCGCCGGTGGTCCGCGCGACGGTGCTACCCACGCTGGCCCGGGAGACCGGGCGTCAGGCGCTGCCCTGTTCGAACTGCTTGACGGTGTCCGCCCGTTCACGGTCGGTGGTGGTGCGCGCCCGGTCCTGGAGCGCGGGCAGGCCGGTCTTCTCCTCGTCCCGGTGGGTGGCGTCGGCCCAGACGGCGAGGAGGCCCGCGGCCTGGTCGTGGAGGCGGGCGAAGCGGTCGGGAGCGGCGGCCACCTGCTGGAGCCAGCTCTGGGTGAGGTGGCCGGCGGGGTCGGCGGCGAAGACCGGGACCGCCGCGGCCGGGGCCAGGCCGGTCAGGGCGGCGTCCTGCCAGGCGGTACGGGCCTTGGCGTCGCGGTCCCGCACGGCGGCGTCGGCGATGCCGTCGAAGACTCCGGCGGGTGCGGCGGCGCGGGCCAGCGGGTCCTCGATCGCGGGCACGGACGGCTCGGGACCGATGGCGGCGATCCCGAGGGCCCCCTGCCGCAGGTCGGCGGCCCGCAGGACCGCGTAGGCCGCCGGGTCCTGCGACAAGCCCCGCAGCACGTGGACCAGTTGGCTCTTCTCCACCGCGACGTGGACGCCGTTCCCGTCCTGCCAGGCGTCCGCGCCGGGCCCGTCGTGGGCCGTGTAGACGTCGTTGATCCCGGTGAGCACGGCGTGCGTGTCGGGGGCGTAGTCGGCGAGCGCCTCGGCGAGCGGCCTGCGGACGTCGGGGTGGACGCGGTGGTCCGCCCGGCCCGCGACCGCCAGCAGGACGGTCCGCAGGGCGCGGGCCTGTTCCAGGGTGTGGCTGCCGGGGTCGCCGCCGACGGTGGCCCGGCGCAGGCCTTCGGCGAGTTCGCCGCACGGCAGGCCGGACCGCCAGGAGGCGCCGAGCACGGTGCGGACGCGGTCGTCACCGCGGAGTCCGGCGCAGTCGCGGTCGGGGTCGTCACGCCCGGCGGACCACCACAGACCCGCGCCGACCGCGGCCGCCACCACCAGGGCGGTGGCGGCGGCCGCGGTGCGGCGGGAGACGGGGGCGGACACCATCAGGCGTTGCCCCGGCCGAGGTAGCGGCTCGCGACGTCGTTGCTGCGGTTGCGGCTGTTGAGCATGTCGTCCTGGAGCGAGTTGATCTCGGGGCTGTCCGGGTTCTGGCCGCGGTCCCGCGCCCAGATGCCGACCAGGTCGGACATCTCGCGGTTGGCGCCCAGGTAGGTGTCCGAGATCTTCGCGTTGGCCTCGGTGTTGTTCTGGTCCTTCTCCTCCAGGCTGACGGCGTACGTCCAGGTGTCCACCATGCGCTGGGCGGCGTCGCCGAGCGGGGCGATCGGGGTGATCGGCGCGCCGATGGTGTGGTAAAGGACCTTGGCCTTCCAGTCGGCCTGGGCGTTCTTGTCGTCGCGCATGTCCATCGCGGCGTCGGCCCGGATGGCGTCGAAGACACCGAGCGCGGCAGCGCCCTTGCCCATCGGGTCCTTCATCTGGGACTCGGTGGGGTTGGGCCCGATGGCCGCCAGCTCCTGGGCGATCTTCCCGGTCTCCGCCTGGTGCAGGGTGCCGTACGCGGCCGGATCCTCGGAGAGTCCGCGCATGAACCGGACCAGGCTGTCCTGGCCGACGGCCATCCGGGTGGTGTCTCCGTCCTTCCAGACCGAGTCGTGCCCGGTGTGGCCGTTGTAGACGTCGTTGCGGCCGTTCAGCAGCTCGTGGGTGTCACCGACGTAGTCGGCGAGGGCGTTGGCGAGCGGCTGGCGCAGGGTGTCCTTGATCTTGTCGCCGCCGTGCCCCTCGTCCATGGTGACGATGGTGTCGTGCATGACGCGGGCCTGCGCCTCGGTGTGCTTGCCGTCGTGGGCGGTACCGGCCCGCTCACCGGTGGAGGCGGCCTCGATCGCGGCGGCCAGGCCGCTCTGGGAGAGCGGGTCCTCCATCTTGATCATGCCGGTGTAGCCGGTGAGGTAGCCCTCGGGCCAGTCCCGTTCCTTCAACAGGTAGTGCAGCCGCTTGTTGGAGGCGTCCGCGCCCGGGTCCAGGTAGGAGGTCGCCGCCTCGGGCTGGCGGCCCATCACCCCGAGGACCTCGTCCAGCGGGTCGGCGCCCAGTGAGGTGCCGTCGTGCGATGCGCGGTAGCTCCACAGGCCGGGGTGCTTCTTCTCGCTGTCGACGATGTCGTCGGCGAGGTCGGTGAGGAAGGGCGTGGAGTACTTCGCGTCGCCCTTGGTCATCAGGGTGCTGAGGATCTGGTACCCGTAGACCGGCTCGGTGTTGGAGCCGAAGTTCTTGGTGCCGTTCTCCTTCAGCCCCTCGCGCCACTTCTTGTAGAACTCGGTGTTCGGGTCCTGGGTGGCGGAGGCGATGGCCCGGGTGAGATCGGTCTGCAGGCCCGGGTAGGTGCCCTTCTTCCCGTCGTCCTTGCCCGGGTTGTTGAGCTTCTCCGCGAGCTTGAGGGTGTTCTCGGGGCCGAGCTTGTCCAGCAGCGTCCGGGAGAACTCGGGACTGTCCGCGTTGGCCTTCATCAGGTTCGCCAGCTGCCCGCGCTCGTCGTCGTTCAGGCTGTCGATCCGGGTGGCGAGGTCGGCGGCCCGCTGCGCGTCGGCCTTGTCGCCGCCGCCCACCGCCTGGGCGTTGAAGGTGTTGTCGGAGCTGCCCGCCTTCGAGGCGCTGCGCAGGGCACGCGCGGCGCGCTGGTCGGCGTCGGTGGCCTTCTGGATGCCGGCCTCGATGGCCTTGGTCCACTTGCCCGCGGCCTCCTGGTACGCCCGCTGGGTGTCGGCGTCGTGGTGGAGGTCGTTGCGCGTGCCCGGGTCGAGCGTGCTGGGGTCGAGCACGGCGACCCCGGTGCCGGTGACCTTGAACCCGGCCTTGACCGCGCCCTCCGCGGCCGCGCGAACCTCCTTCTGCGCGGCCTCGAAGTCCCCGTGCGCGTCGTCCAGCAGCGAGGCCATGGCGTTCGCCTCGACCTGGGCGGCGGCGATCTGGCCCTTGGTCATCATCAGCTGGAAGTCGGCCAGGCCGGCCGTGCCACCGGTCCAGAGCCCGTTGCGGGTCACCGACAGCACGTCGCGGTCGAAGTCGGTCTCCATGGTGTGGAACTTCTGGGCCATCTCCCGCCACTTCACGGCGGCGGTGGAGAGGGTGGCGGGGTTGGCGTTGAGGACGTCCTCGTATCCGAGCATGGGTCACTTCACCTTGAACGCGTCGGCGATGGACTGGTTGGTGGTGTGATAGTTGAACGTGGTCTGCTGCATCGCCGCGCTGTTCTGGTGCAGACGGGCGGTCAGCTGGTCCACCTGCTCGTGCCACTCGGTCAGCGCCGCCCGCAGCGCCCCCGCCGTCTCCCAGCCCTTGTGCGCCGCGGCGGCCGCGTTGGTCGACTCGTCCGCCAGCGCGCCGATCGTCTTGCTGTCCAGTGCCATGCCGTTCAGCGCCGACTGCGCGCCGTTCATGGCCTGGCTGTTGAAGCTGAACTGTTCGTTACCTGCCGGTGTGGTCATATCCGCTCGCTCCCCCGTTCGAACCGTGCGTAGTGCCGGCCACCCGCTGGGAAGCCCGGCCGCAAACGCACGGCCGGAGTCCTGCCCGGGGTGCCACCGCATGCGGCGGCCGCTCCCCTCGTCCACGGAGCGGGTGCCCGACTCAGTCGTGCCGGAGATCGTACTCGGCCCTGCTCGCGATGCACCCGCGGGGTGCGGGCCGGCAGCAACCGGCGGGCACCGACGGCTCGGTGACGGTTCGGTGACGGTTCGTCGGCCCGGCTCACCGCAGAGGGCCCGGGATTCCCGGCCGGGTTCGCGGCGGCATCGGGGTGCGCGCATCGCACGGCAGCGGTCGGCCGGCCGGTCGGCCTGACGGACGGTCGGCGGGCCGACCGCCGAAGGGTTCGGCGGCCGGCCGGCCGTGGAGCAGGAGGGGTCAGCAGCCGCCGGCCGGACGGTCGCGGACCACCAGGTCGGTGCGGCCGGGGGTGGCGTCCAGCCAGATCACCCGGGTGCCCTGGTCGGCCGCGGCCTGGTACTGGCCGCCCCGGTTGCAGGAGAGCCGCTGGGGCGTGCCGCCGGTGACCGGGATCTGCCAGAGCTTGGGCAGCGCGGCGTTGGACCAGCCGGTGCTCGGCTTGCTGCTCGGGGACTCGTAGGTGACGGCCCGGTCCGAGGCGGTGATGGTGGCGCTCGGCGCGGCATAGGGCGCGTTGCCGGGCAGCACATCGGTCACCCCGGATCCGTCCAGAGCACCGGACCGGATGGAGGTGTGCTTGGTCGGGTCACCGGGCGTCTCCACCCAGAGCAGCCGTCCTCCCGCGAGCACGGTGGAGGCGATGCGCGCCTTCCCGTCCTGCGGCAGGTACTGGGCGGTGACCTTGCCGGCGGCGATCGAGTAGACGGTCGGCGCGTTGACGCGGTCCTCCCCGGCCGTCCAGTACTCGGTCCAGCCGAGGGTGCCGTCCTTGAGGGTGAGGCCCATCGGCGCGTGACCGTCGGGCAGCGGGAGTTCCACCGCCGGGGCGCCGTTGTGGGAGAGGTGGACCCGGGACCGTCCGTTGGAGTCGGACACCATGAAGGCGATGTCGTTGCCGGAGATCCGGACCTCGCTGGGCTGCTGGGTCGCGGAGCGGAACAGGCTGCGGATCTCGCCGCCGGACAGCGAGCGGGTCAGCACCTCCGCCCCCCACCGGTGCTCGGAGTCGAGTCCTTGGACCTGCCACGCGGCGGACGTGCCGTCGGTGGCGGCCGCGATGTGGTAGCGGCCGTCGTCCGGGCTGAGCCGGGTGGGGGCACCGCCGCCGGTGACGGACCCGGTGTACAGGGCGGGCACGGTCTTGCCCAGCGGATCGCTGTTGGACATCACCCAGCGGCCGTTGGCGGCGGCCGGCGCGGCGAGCATGCTGTTCACCTCGGGCAGCACGGTACGGCTGTCCAGGCCGATCCGGGACTGCCAGCCGGCCCGGATCCCGTGCCCGTCGAACGCCTTCGCCACCGAACGGAGCTGGGACGGGCTGAGGTCGAGCGCACGCCCGGCGGCGAGCACGGCGTTGCGCCCGTCCATGAAGTCGTCGAGCGGGGTGAGGTAGTCGGCGAGCGCACGGTAGACGAGCCGGTCGGCGGTGAGCGGGTCGAGGGTGCGCCGGATGTCCCACAACGCGCCGGAGAAGATCGTCGAGTTGAGGTGCACCCCGCCGTCGTCGAGCCCGCGCCCCGCACCGACGTAGTCGTCCACGGTGGTGCGGCGGTCGTCCAGCCGGCGGTCCGCGCAGGCCTCCGGGGTACCGGTGCGGCACTTGTTCTCGCCGAGCAGCGCGGCCTTCGGGTCGTTCATCTGCAGGCCGCGGGCGGTCACCTCGATGGCGTTCCCGAAGTAGTCGGCCAGCGCCTCGTCCATCGCGCCGGACTGGCCCGCGTAGATCAGGTTGGCGGTGTTCTGGACGACGCCGTGGGTCATCTCGTGCCCGGCGATGTCGAGCGCGACGGAGAACGGCTGGTACTTGGCGTCGGCGGCGCCGTACACCATCTTCTTCCCGTCCCAGTAGGCGTTCGGGAACGGATCGCCGCCGGCCGTCACGTTGACCACCGAGGTGATCGGGCCGCCCTTCCCGTCCAGACCGTCCCGGCCGAGGCGGTCGTGGTAGAAGTCGTACACCGTGGCGGCGTTGAGGTGGGCGTCGGTGGCGCCGCTGGTGCCGCTGGCCGCCGGGAAGTCCGGGGTCGGGGAGTGGGCCGGGAGGGCGTCGGCGGGGATGGTGCCCCGGAAGTCCTCGGCGTCCCGCCCGGCCGCGTCATAGGTGGTGATGGTGGCGGGCCGGGTGAGGTCGGTCAGCTGGTAACTCCCGTCCGGGAGGCGGCCGATGTTCACCTTGACGGATCGCCCGAATGCGTCCGGGGCGGTGCCGGTGGCGGGTTCGACGGCGGCCGCCGCGGCGCGCGTCGTCGTGTTGCCCCCGACCTCGTACGGGGCGTGGGCGTCGAAGGCCAGGGCGATCGCTCCGGCGGTGGCGTCCACGAAGACCTCGCGGACCAGCCGCCCGCCGGTGGCCGGGTCGGTGCCGCGCAGGGTGAAGTGCTGGGCCAGCCGGCCGGCGCCGCCGGGCAGGATCACCAGTCCGGCGTCCTCGGCGGTGGCCGCGGCACGGACGCGCGGGTCCGTGAGCGAGCCGAGCGCGAGGTCGCGCAGCGTCGCGGCCGGGACGGCCGGGGTGGTCGGCGCGGTGAGGCCGGTGAAGTACTTGCCGCCGGCCGACTCGACCTTCTGCCCGGCACCGTCGCCGGTGAGGTGGACCAGGTACTGCGCGCCGAGCACCGGCACACCGCCGTGGTGCTGCTGGAACCTGACGGTACGTCGGCCGTCGGCGCTGCGCTCGGTACCGGCTTCGGCCAGCCCACCGGGATCGATCCGGTAGCGGTCCGGGTGGGCCGCGAGATGGGCCCGGGCGGCGTCGGCCGGGCTGCCGGAGGCCGGCTCGGCCAGGCCGGTGACCAGCTGCGGGGCGGCGGTGCCCTGGCCGGCCACCAGGCCGGGGACGGGATCGGGGTCCGTGGCCGGTCCGGCCAGCGCGGGTGGCGCGGCCAGGGCCAGGCTCAGGGCGGCGGTTATGCCGACGCCGAACACCCTCGGCGTGCGGGAACGGTGGTGCACTGCGCTCCTCTCGTGGAACACGGATCTGTGCCGGCGACACGCAGGCATCTGATGAACGGTCACTTCGCTTTCGGTCGTGGCCGGTCCGCCCGACCTGCCGGACCAGCACGCCGGGGCGGCGGTCACGGAGGTCGGCGAGCAGGGGCGTCGGCGGGCACGGGGCCGCTGGACGCCCGTAGCTGACGGGCCGCCACATGAGGACCATAAGTCATCAGACAAGATATGTCGACTACCTGCATATGCAGACCCGCGGCACCCACGGAAGGTGACGCCGATCGTCCTCACGCGCTCCACCGGCGACGGCCCCGGACATGCCAGAAGGCCCCGCTTCGCTGCGGGGCCTTCTGGGGGTGCCGGCTCTTCGCGCGGGTGCCGGCGTTCGGGGGGTGGCCGGCATTCCCGCAGGTGGCGGGTCAGGGGAGCAGGCGCTCCACCGCTGCGGCTCCGTACTTGGCGAGGTCCTGCCGGGCCTTCTCGATCAGCGCGGGAGTGGGCTCGCGCCCCGAGGCGCGCACCATGTCCTCGGGGTCGACGGGGTGCTCGGCCCCCGTGTGGAGCAGGTGGTCCGGCGTGGGCATGGAGTCGCTGTCACTGATCCTGGACATGAAGTACCTCCGGGAGAGGAGTGCGGGCCTGCCGCCGGACGGGCGACAAGCTCTTCCCTAGAGTGTGGACCCATATCGCCCGTACCGGACACTTCGAACCGCCTCCCGTGCCAACGCGCCGGACTTCGGAGTGCCGGACACGGTGCGCCCCGCCGCCCCGGAGGGACCGCCCCGGCCGCTCGGCGCGGCGCGCTCCCGCCCCGACCGCGATGCTCGGGGCACTGCGTCCGAACGGGTCCGCCGGCCGGCCCCTCCCGCCGCTACGATGCAAGTACGGCCCGGTGCACCCGGCGCCGGACCGTCGTCGGGCCGGAGTGCAGGAGTGCCCGGGACCGCCGGAGTGCCCGCGAGCGCCGCAGCAGCCGAGCCCGCGCCCGTGCCCGACCAGGGAGGCATGCGACATGAGCGATGACGACATCCCGGGCATCGACCCCACCGCACGGCCGAGCGGGGACGGATGCGTGGAGTGCCTGACGGACGACGGACCGGGGTGGTGGCTGCACCTGCGGCGCTGCACCGCGTGCGGCCACATCGGCTGCTGCGACTCCTCGCCCTCCCAGCACGCCACGAAGCACGCCCGGGCGGCGGGGCACCCCTTCCTGGCGAGCTTCGAACCCGGCGAGGCGTGGTTCTGGAACGTCGAGACCGAGCAGTACTACGAGGGCCCGCAGCTGGCCCCGCCCGCCGCACACCCGCTCTCCCAGCCGACGCCGGGACCGCGCGGCAAGGTGCCCGCCGACTGGCAGCTCCACCTGCACTGACCGCCTCAGAGCAACGGACCCCGCAGGTGCGGGTCCGTGATGCCACCGGGGCAGGCGAGGCCGTCGGCGTCCCAGCCGGCACGCGCGGCCCCGGCCTGGTAGGCGCTCTCGTAGAAGGCCAGGACGGCCGACACCGGGTCGGCCTCGGCACGCGCCGCGTCGTAGGGCAGGACGGCCAGATGGCCGCCGTTGCGGGCGAACCACCGCGCGGAGGCCGGCGTGAGCGGGTCCTCGGCGAGCCCGGCCGGCTCGGGGGCCGTGTACGAGTAGAAGGCCGGCTCGCCCAGGTCCGCGTCACCGAACCAGAACCCGAAGCTGATCAGCTCACGCGAGTACGCCTCCCGGGTGACCGGGTCCACCTGCGGGGGCTGCTGGACGATCCGCCCGGAGAAGCGCGTGTGGGCGATGTCCAGGCTGTGCCAGAAATGGTGCACCGGGCTGGCCTTGCCGGAGAACCGGGCCGCGAACTCCTCCAGCACCAGTGCCACCTGGCCGAGGACCCGCCAGTACCGGTTGGCCCAGTCGGGATCGTACGACGCGTGCTCGACGTCCTCGGCGAACGGCCGTGCGGCGTCGGGCAGGGCGTACGGGCGGGGGATCCGGATCTCGACCTGGACGCCCAGGGCCGCCAGGGCGTCCAGGGTCGCGCGGTGGAACGACGCCACGGACTGGCCGGCCAGCGGGAAGGAGACCGTCCGGCCGTCCACCGTGGCGACGACCAGCCGGTGCTCGACGAAGTCGAAGTCGATCGTGAAGATCGGACCGGAGACCGCGCCGGCGGCCGGAATGCCGTCGATCCGGCCCATCGGGCGGGTGGTCATCCCGCGCCCGGTGAGGTGGAACGGCACGTTCCACCAGTGATTGCGCCGCACACTCGCCGCGAGCCGGATCTTGCCGACGATCTGCGCGAAGCGGTGCAGCGTCTCCTTCGTGTCCTGCCACCCGGCGAGCGGCATCGGCGGGAACAGCTCCATCGCAGGCCCTTCTGATCCATCCGGCGAGGTCCGCTCAGGGCGCGGGCCCCGAGCATGCCGCCAAGCCGATCACAACTCACCGCCACTCCCCCGCCAACACGCCCTGAGCCGTCGCCACAGGTCCGCCGGCGTCAGCCGGGGTCCGCCACCGTTTCCGCAGGTCCGCCGATGTCGCCGACGTCAGGCGCCGTCGCCGCCCGCGAGGACGGCCGAGTCGAGCGCGCCCGTGACCCGGTCCAGCAGGGAGCGCAGGGCGGCGAGGTCCTCGACCGGGAGGCTGGTCGCGGCGAGGAGCCGGCGCGGCACCTGGCCCGCCCGCTCGCGCAGGACCAGCCCGGCGTCGGTGAGGCTGACGTTCACCGACCGCTCGTCCTCGGGGCTGCGCTCGCGGCGGACCAGGCCCGCCGCCTCCAGCCGCTTGAGCAGCGGGGAGAGGGTGCCGGAGTCCAGTCGCAGGCGCTCGCCGATCCGCTTCACGGGCAGGTCGCCGTGCTCCCAGAGCACGAGCATGACCAGGTACTGGGGGTAGGTGAGGCCGAGGTCCTTGAGCAGCACCCGGTAGACGCCGCCGAAGGCGCGCGAGGCGGCGTTCAGCGAGAAGCAGATCTGCTGGTCGAGGCGGAGCAGCTCCTCGTCGCGGAGCAGGTCCGCGTCGGTCGGGTCGGAGCGATCGGTCTCGGGGAGCTTGGCCATGAACCCCATCGTACCGGCCGCATGCGCGATTCAGTTGTGCGCAATTGAATTGCGTGCTCTACTGGAACCCGGAAGGCGGCCCACCCGGCCGCCGAGGACAGAAGCACGACCGACGCAGGACGGAAGGGAACGGACCCATGGACGCGCTCTACACCGCAGTGGCCACCGCGAACGGCCGGGAGGGCCGCACCGTCAGCTCCGACGGACAGCTGGACCTCGCCCTGGCGATGCCGCCCGCTCTCGGCGGCAGCGGACAGGGCACCAACCCGGAGCAGCTGTTCGCCGCCGGCTACGCGGCCTGCTTCGCGAGCGCCCTGAGCCTGGTCGGCCGGCAGGCGCGGGTCGACACCGGCGAGATCTCGGTCACCGCCGAGGTCTCCATCGGCAAGGACGGCGCCGGCTTCGGCCTCGCGGTGATCCTGCGCGTCGAGCTGCCGGACTCCCTCGCCGGCGAGAGCGGCGAGCTGCTCGTCAAGCAGGCGCACGAGGTCTGCCCGTACTCCCGGGCCACCCGCGGCAACATCCCGGTCGAGCTGGTCGTCGAGTAACAGCACCCGGCACGGACCGGAGGGCCGCCGCGCGGAGACGCGGCGGCCCTCCGCCCGTTCACCCTCCGCCGCCCGTGCCGGGCCCCGGCCCCTCGGCGGCGCGCAGCGTGTCCAGCCGGTGGCGGTACTCCGGCGCATCGATCTCCCCGCGGGCGAACCGCTCGGCGAGCAACTGCTCCGCCGTCGGCGGCTCCGCCCGCCCCGGCGGCACCGCTGCCGCCCCGCCCGGCCCGACCCCGCCCGGCCCCCACGCGCCGGGCGGCACCGTCCGCGGCGTCCGCGACAGATGGCGGACGAGCGCGACGACGAGCAGCACCAGCACCGCCAGGACCAGCAGCATCGCGATCGCCATCAGCCCCAGGCCCCAGCCACCGAGGGCGTGTCCGTGCCCGTGTCCGTACCAGTGCCTCATGACGACCTCCTCTTCCGGCCCGCCCGGGCCCGCCGAGGTGTCCGGCGCCCCGTCCACCGCGGCACCCCACCCACCATCGTGCGCCCGCAAGCGGCCGGGCGAGCGTGAGGATTGCCTGAGAATGCGCGGAAATGCTCCCCCGCCCCGCCGGTCAGGCCCACCGGGTAGCGTTGCCACCCATGGACCACCATCCGGCGGCGGACGACCGCGAGCGGCTCGTCGCGGCCGGGGTGCTGCGCCGCTACGAGGACGGTCGCCCGCACCCGGCCCTCGGCCGCTCGCCGATCGCCTACGTCTCGACCCGCCTCTGGGACGAGCTCACCGCCCTCGCCATCGCCCCGTCCGCGGCGACCGCGACCGCCCACGCGCTGCTGCGCGCCATCGCCGACGACGCGCGTGACGCCGCCCTCGCCCCCGGCAACGAGCAGGCCCCGCGCGACGACCTCTACGTGACGCACCCCGCGTTCATCGGTCCGCACCGCCGGGTGGTCTGGTTCCAGCGCTCCGGCCCGCGCGGCCTGATCACCGCGACGTTCCCGCCGGACGCCTGAGGCCGGGCGGCCCTGCCGCGGGCGCCGGCCTCGGCGCTCGACCCGCAGGTTCCGGCCTCAGCGCTCGACCCGCAGACTGTGGCAGACCCAGCTGAGCCGGTCCGGCCCGTCGGCCGGCGGGCGGTCGTGGTAGGTGCCGTCCGCCACCGACATGTTGACGATCAGGTACGCGTGCCAGTCCGGCCCGACCCCGCGGCGGTCCGCATGCACCAGGGTGCCGTCGACGAACCAGTCGACCGAGTACGCCCCGAGCACGGTCCGCAGGTCGAAGGTCGCGCCCGGGGCTATGCCGGCGGCGCCGCCGTGCCAGTACCGGAAGCCGCCGCGGACGTGGTTGGAGATCTCCAGCAGGTCCGGGTGGTCGGGGTGGTACTCGAAGGCGTCCACCTCGTTGCCGCCGTCCCGCCAGGTCCAGATGGCCGGCCAGGCACCCAGCTCGACCGGGAGCGTGACCCGCGCGGCCATCACGTCGCCGGTGCGGACCTGGAAGCCCTCCGCGCTCCCCTCGGTGGTGAGCAGGCTGCACGTCCACAGCTCCCCGCCCTGCTGCCGGGTGGCGGTGAACACCCCGCCCGGGCAGTAGGCGCGGCCGAGGAAGTCGAGCTTGTGGTCGCCCCGGTTGGTCGGCCCCATCCGGGGATAGGCGCTGCTGCGGCCCGCCGTCCACTGCCTGGTCGAAGTGAAGTCCGCATCGAACACGACTGCCACGGCCGCCTCCCCGGTGCCCCTGCGTACCGGCGGCCCGATGCCGGCCAGTACACAGAGTGACTTACCCGATACGCTCCGCAGTATGCGAAGCGGATCCTCCGGGTCCGCCACCAGCGGCCGGCCGCCGTCAGCCGACCGGGGCCGGCGCCGCGCCGCTGCTGCCGAGCCGGTCGGTGACCGAGACGACACCGTCCACCGAACGGCACAGGTTCAGCACGATCGGGACGAGGTGCGGCTCCGGGACGGTGCCGCTGAGCACCACCCGGCCCTGGTCCACCTCCACGCCCACCTCGGCGGGGCTGACCCCCTCGATCCGGCCGAGCACCTCCTCGACGATCTCCCTCCGGATCACCCGGTCCTCGCGCAGGAAGACCCGCAGCAGGTCGCCCCGGCTGACCATGCCGAACACCCGGCCCTCCGCGTCCAGCACCGGCAGGCGCTTCACCCCGTGCCGGCGCATCTGCCGCGCCGCCGCGACCACGCTGGTGCCCGGCGTGGTGCAGACCGCCGGGCCGGTCATCAGGTCGGCGGCCGTGACGGCGCCGCCCGGCCCGGTCCGGGGCAGTTCGGGGGCCGGCAGGAGACTGCCCGGGTCCTCCTGCGCGGCCAGGGTGAGCAGGAGGTCCGCCTCCGAGACGATGCCCAGCGGCCGCCCCTGCGCGTCCACCACCGGCACACCGGTGATGTCGTACTCGGCCAGCAGCGCGACGATCTCCCGGAAGCCGGTCTCGGGCGCGACCCGGACCACAGGGCTGGTCATCACAGATTCGACGGTGGCATGCCGCACGCCGGTTCACCTCGTCCGCGAACGATGTCGGCCGGACGACCGTCGTCCGGCCGGGTACACCTGGAGCATCGCCCCTGCCCAGGCACACCGCCAGAGGCCAACGGGCTGAAAATCGGGGACCAACGGCCCTGCCCCCCTCACGGCCGCGCCCCGGCCCCGCCACTGATCGCCACCGCCCGCGCCGCGAAGACCCACCCCGGACGGCGCAACCATCACATGATCGACTCGTTGGACCGTCCACCACGACCACGCACGGCTCCGGGGAGGACGCGTTGGCAGAACGGACAGCCGGACCATCGCCGCAAGGCGCCTCCGTGCGCCCGGTGGCACGGGCCGAGGCGGTCCTGGTACGCCACTACCGCCGGCTGGTGCGGCTGGCGTACCTGGCCCTGCCCGCCGACCGGGACCGCCACAGCCGCGTCCTCGCCGCGCACGCGGCCGTCCAGTGCGCCCTGCCCTCCCGCTGGCGCCGCCCCGCCGGCCCGGGCGCCCCGGCCGGCCCGGACGAGGACCAGGTGTACGCCGCGCTCCGGCTGCGGGTGCTCCGCGCCGCCCTGCGGCCGCGGCCCGTGGACCGGCTGCTCGCGCCACGGGTCTGGGGGGTGCGGCTGTTCACCCCGGGCGGCGGGGAGGAGGACGCGGCGCTGGACCGGGAGCTGGCCGGTCTGGACGCGTCCGCGCGGGCGGCGTTCGCGCTGCTGGCGGTCGAGGACCTGACGCCCGGGCAGGCCGCCGAGGTGCTGCGAGCGGCCGGGGCCGCCGAGCCGGACCGGGCCGTCGACCGGGCCGCCGAACTCCCCACCGCCGCGCCGGAACTGCCCGCCTTCGACCCCTGCGCCGTCCGTGTCCAGCCGACCGACCTGCTGCGCCGCCGCCGCACCGTGGGCGCCACGCTCGCGGTGGCCGCGCTGGCGCTCACCACCACGGCCGCCGTGCTGTCCGGATCCTCCGCCGGCGGCGGCCCGGCCGCCGCCCACCCGCTCCCCGCGCCGCCGGCCGGGGCGGCGTCCGACCCGGCCCGGCTGGTCCGGGTCGCGCCGGACCAGTGGCAGCACACCGCACGGCTCGACTTCTCCGCATGGCCCGCCCGTGGCGACCGCCGCGACGACACCACCCTGCTCAGCCGGGCGCTCACCGCCTGGGCACAGGCCGGCCGGCCCGGCCCGCAGACCAGGGCAGAGCCGGGCACGGACACCGCCCCGCCCACCGGGACGCCGCACCTGCTGTTCGCCGGCACGGTCGACGGCACGGCCGTGGTGGTGCTGTACGACGGCGGGCGGCTGGCCCGCTACAGCGACGGGCGCGGCGGCGGGCTCGACCTCGCCCGGGCCGACGGCTCCTCCGTCACCACTGCGGGCGCGGTGGTGCTGCGCCGCCAGGGCACCTCCGCCCGCTACCTGCTCGCCCCCTGGATCGACGCGGCCGAAACCCGGCGGATCGACCAGCCGGACGCTCCCGCCAAGCCGCTGGACCGCGCGGACGGGGTGACGGCCGCGGCCCCGGGCGCCCCGGCGGCCATCAGCTCCCCCGGGCCGCTCGCGGACTGCCGGGACGCCACCGTAGTCCAGCTGCACTCCTCCCCCGTGATCGCCGAGAAGCACGCCTTCCTGCTGGCCGACCTCGGCGGGCTCGTCCCCGCCCATCTCAGCTACACCCCGCCGCCGGACCGCACCCAGCCGGACCGCGAGGCCCGCGAGGCGGTCACCCCGGAGGCGCTCCGGGCCTGGGCGCACGGCGGCTGCGCGGTGCCGGACGGCACGCCGGGGGTCAAGCAGCTGGACCTCTGGGCGTTCGCGGTGCAGCAGCTGCCGCAGAACGCGGGCGCGGCGTCCTGGGTCTGTCTGCGGGCCGACCGGTGGAACGGCGAAGGCAGCGCCGCGACCGCCGTCCTGCTGCCGGGGGCGCGCAGCCCGCAGCGCACCGGGGGCGGGCCCGGGCGGGCGTGCAGCCGGTTCGAGCAGGACACCGTCGGCTGGACGTGGTGGCGCTCCCCGCAGGGCACCGAGTTCCTGCTGGCGGCGGGCAGCCGCCGGGTCGCCCGGATCACCGCCAAGGGCCCCGACTGGACGGCCGACCGGCCCGCGCCCGACCACACCCTCGCCGTCGAACGGCCCGCCCGGGCCACCGTCTCGGTGGAGGCCGTGCTGGACGGCGGCACCCGGATCACGCCCATGAGATGAACCCGCCGGACGGCGGGGGCCGCACCGGTCAGTGTGCCGCCGACTCGGCTTCGTAGTCGGGCAGTTCGATGGTGCTGCCGACCTTCCTGCCCAGCTCCAGCATCCGGTTGAGGATCCACCGCCGCCCCAGCAGCCCGTTGCGCACCCGCAGTCCGGCCGCCGTCCCCGGGGCGAGGAACGGGCCGGTGCGGTCGCCGCCCTTCTGGCAGCCCTCGGCGTAGCCGCGGACGGTGTTCTCGTACCGGGCGAAGGCGGCGCGGTGGTCACCGCGGGCGCGGGCGAGTTCACCGGCCAGGACGTACGCGGCGACCACGGCGGTGCCGGTGCCCATGCCGCCGATGGTGGCGCCGCAGGCGGCGTCGCCGACCAGGGCGATCCGGCCGGTGGACCAGACGGGCACGTCCGCCCGGCTGATCGAGTCGAAGTACAGCTCCGGGGCCTCCCGCAGGCTCTCCAGCAGCCGGGGCACCTCCCAGCCGAGGCTGGCGAAGGCGTCCCTGACCAGCGTCTTCTGCTGTTCGATGTCGTGCCGGTCGTAGGCGAGTTCGGGCGAGGCGAAGAGGAAGAAGGCGCCGGCCCTGGCCGGGTCACGGTGGTCCGCGCCGACGGAGGCGAGCCGGCCCGGCACATTGAGGCCGACCGAACCGGGCGCGAGGCCCAGGTCGTTGGGAAGCTGCCAGGTGGCGGCGTAGTAGCCGAGGTGGCGGACGTAGCGCCGCTCGGGCCCGAGGGCCAGCCGGCGGACGTTCGAGTGCAGCCCGTCGGCGCCGATCACCAGGTCGAACGCGCGCGGCGCGCCGTGCCGGAACTCCGCCCGGACGCCGGTGGGCGTCTCCTCCAGCGCGGTGATCGAGTCGCCGAAGACGTACTCGGTGGCGGGCAGGCTGTGCCGGTACAGCACCTGGGCCAGCTCGCCGCGCGGCACCTCGACGTCACCTCCGGCGAAGTCGGCCGGCAGGTGGAGCAGTTGACGGCCGCGCCGGTCGACGAAGCTCATCGGGCTGCCGCCGGTGCCCATCCGGCGAAGCTCGTCCAGCACGCCCATCCGTTCCAGCACCGTCAGGTGGGTCTCGCCGCGGAAGTCGACGGCCTGGCCTCCGCCGCGCAGGGCGGGGGCCAGCTCGACGACGGTCGGTTCGAAGCCGTACCGCCCCAGCCAGTGGGCCAGTGCGGGCCCGGCGATGCTCGCCCCCGAGATGAGGACCTTCGTGCCCATGAGAAACCGCTCCATCCGATGAGATCGCCGCGGCCCGCCGCAAGCCGGCGGGCGCGGCGAGGTCCGTCGCCCTCCAGAAACTGTGTCCGTCGGACACTGATTGCTGCTGTGTACGGTAGACACAGTGGGGCCGGTTCGGCAAGGAGCCGGCGCCGGAGGCAGGGACGGGAGCGGGGATTGAGCAGCGGATCCGGCAGCGGGGCGGCCGACACGGCACGACTGCTCTGGGGCCCCCACCCGAAACCGACCCGGGGGCCCAAGCCGGCGCTCACCCTGGAGCGGATCGCCCGGGCCGGCATCGAGATCGCGGACGCGGAGGGGCTCGGCGCCGTCTCGATGCAGCGGGTGGCCGGGCTGCTCGACTACACGAAGATGTCGCTCTACCGGTACGTGCCGGGCAAGGCGGAGCTGGTCGCGCTGATGGTCGAGGAGGCGGTCGGCGAACCCGCCGCAGCCACCGGCGCACCCGACTGGCGCGAGCAGCTCCGCGACTGGTCCGCACAGTTGACCGATGCCTTCGGTGCCCACCCCTGGCTGCTGGACGCACCCGTCGGCCCCCGGGTGATGGGCCCGAGGGAACTCGCCTGGCTGGAGCGGGTGGTGGCCGCGCTGGACGGCAACGGGCTGACCGGGCCCGAGCGGATGGACGCCGCCGTCCTGCTGGCCGGCCACGTCCGCGGCATCGCCGAGCAGGCCCGGGCCGCCGGGCCGGGCGGCGAACCCGAGTCGCAGATGCTGGCCGTCCTCGGCGGGTTGGTCCAGGAGCACGCCGACCGCTTCCCCGCGCTCGCGGTGGCGATGACGGCGCAGGACGGCCACGACCAGGCCCTGGCGTTCGGCCTGGAGCGCATCCTCGACGGTCTGGACGCGCTGATCACCCGTCGGCTCGGCCGATAGAGCTCACGGGGGGCACGGTCAGCGCGGGGGGCACGGTCTGTGCAGGTGCCGCTGCCGGCGCGTGCACTCCGGCCGGGGCGCGCACCGCGGTCAGCGCGTGTGCCGCGGGTCAGCGCGTGTGCCGAAGTTCCTCCAGCTCGCCGGTGAGCCGGCCGAGGAAGCGGGCCACCGCGGCCAGCTCCGCCGCCGTGAACTCCCCGCGCACCACCTCCGTGCGCCGCGCTACCGGCGCGAACCACTCGGCGGCCATCAGCCCGGCGCCCGGCAGGTAGTGCACCAGCACCTGCCGGCGGTCGGCGGCGTCCCGGGTGCGCCGGATGTGCCCGGCGCGCTCCAGCCGGTCCAGCACCGCGGTGACGGCGCCCGAGGTGAGGGCCAGCTCCTCGCGCAGCCGGCCGGGGGTGATCCCGCCGGGGCCGCCGTCCTGCCCGGGCGCCGCCCGCATGACGGCCAGCAGCGCCTGGACGTCGGTGGCGTGCAGGCCGCTCGCGGCGGCGAAGCCGTGGCCGAGCAGGTGCAGCTCGGAGGCGAGGTCCTGGAGGAGCCGCCCGAGAGCCGGAGTGTCGGCCGCTACGGGCATCGTCGGGGGCGTGCTCGGCTCCTGCTCCGACAAGATCATCCGCTCCGGGTCGTGTACGGCGTGCTGACCCGTTCAGCCTAACGGGCGGCGCTCACCCGCGGCGCCCGCCGACGGCGCCCGCCGACGGGCGCCGTCAGACCCGCTCGCCGACCTGCTCAGGCACCGCCGGACGAGCCGTCACCCGGCCCGGCCGGGCGGGCCACCAGACCCCCTCCCCGAGGTCGCGGACCAGCGCGGGCACCAGCAGCGACCGCACCAGCAGCGTGTCCAGCAGCACGCCGAAGGCCACGATGAAGGCGATCTGGGCAAGGAACGCGAGCGGGATCACGCCGAGCGCGGCGAAGGTCGCGGCGAGCACCACCCCGGCCGAGGTGATCACCCCGCCGGTCGCGGTCAGCCCGCGCAGCACCCCCTCCCGGGTGCCGACCCGCTGCGCCTCCTCGCGCACCCGGGTCATCAGGAAGATGTTGTAGTCCACGCCCAGCGCGACCAGGAACACGAACCCGTACAGCGGCACCGAGGGGTCGGTGGCGGTGAAGCCGAAGACGTGCGGGAAGACCAGCGCGCTGACGCCGAGTGTGGCCAGGTAGGAGAGCGCGACGGTGGCGGCCAGCAGGACGGGTGCCAGCAGCGAGCGCAGCAGCAGGACGAGCACGGCGAGGATGCAGAGCAGCACCACCGGCATGATGAACGACCGGTCGTGCTCCGCCGTGACCCGGGTGTCGTACTGCTGCGCGGTGTACCCGCCGACCAGCGCGTCCGCGCCCGGCACCGTGTGCACCGCCTGCCGTAGGCGGCGAACGGTGGCGATGGCCTCGTCGCTGTCGGCCGGGTCGGCGAGCGTCACGTCCAGCCGGACCCGCCCGTCCACCACCTTGGGAACGCCTCCCGGCACCCCTCCCGGCGCCCCACCCGTGTACGGCCGGACGCCGGCCGTCCCGGGGACGGCGGCCGCGGCGGCCGCCGCCTCGGCCTGCCCGGCCCCGGCGAGGACGACGGCCGGGTTGCCCGAGCCGCCCGCGAAGTGCGCCGACAGCAGCCGCTGGCCGGCCGCCGAGGGCTGGGCCTTGACGAACAGCTCGCTCTGCGGCACGCCGCCGGAGTCCAGGGTGGGCGCGAACGCGGCCAGGGCGGCGAGCACCGCCAGGCTCGCCGCCCAGGTGGCGCGCGGCCGGCGGCCGACCAGCGCGGCCACCCGCTCCCAGACGGCGTGCACCGGAGCCCGTCCGTCGGCGGCCGGCCGGGCCGGCCAGTAGGCGGCGCGGCCGAGCAGAGCGAGGGCGGCGGGCAGAAAGGTGAGCGCGGAGAGCACCGCACAGCCGATCCCGACCGCGCCGACCGGCCCGAGCGCCCGGTTGTTGGTCAGGTCGGAGAGCAGCAGGACGAGCAGCCCGAGGGCGACGGTCGCACCGGAGGCGGCGATCGGCTCGACCGACCGCCGCCAGGCGGTGCGCATCGCGGCGAACCGGTCGCCGTGCAGGTGCAGCTCCTCCCGGAAGCGGGCGGAGAGCAGCAGCCCGTAGTCGGTGGCCGCACCGATCACCAGGATCGAGAGCAGGCCCTGCACCTGGCCGTCCACCCGGACCAGGCCGTGGCCGGCGAGCAGGTAGACCAGGGCGCAGGCGATCCCGAGGGCGAACACCGCGCCGAGGATGACCAGCAGGGGCAGCAGGACGGCCCGGTAGACCGCGAGCAGGATCAGCAGCACCACACCGAGGGCGACGCCGAGCAGCAGTCCGTCGATACCGGCGAAGGCGCTGCCGAGGTCGGCCGCGACCGCGGCCGGGCCGGCCAGGCCGACGGTGGTGTCCGGTACCCGGGCGGCGAGTTCGCGCACCGCGCGGACGCTGTCGCCGGTCTGCCGCCCGAGGTCGGCACGGAGCTGGACGACGCCCTGCAGGGCGCGGCCGTCCCCGGCGGGCACGGCGGGCGACACCCGCCCGGTGGCGCCGGGGACGCCGGCGGCCGCGGCCAGGGCGCGTTCGGCGGCGGCGCGCTGCTCCTCGCCGACAGCCCCGGTGCGGCTCTCCCAGACCACGATCACCGGCAGCGTGGCGGCGGTCTGGAACTCCTGCCCGAGCCGGGCCACCTCGGTCGACTCCGCGCTGCGCGGCAGGAAGGCGGCCCGGTCATTGGTGGCGACCTCGGAGAGCCTGCCCGCGTACGAGCCGAACGCCCCGCCGAGGCCCAGCCAGACGAGCAACAGGGCGAGCGGGATCAGCAGCCGGGCTCGGCGCCGGGCGGTGGGGCTGCCGGTGAGCATCGTGAAGCGCCCTTCGTGCCGGGGCCGGTGACGGTCGGTCGCATCATATCTCTCAATGATCGAGAGACTTGACCGGTCGAGAGACCCCACCTGCCGCGAGGCCCTCCGGTCGGGTGCCATGCCCGGCCGGACGGCCTGCCCGGTCGGGTACCCTGACCGGCCGCGAGGCCCGACTGCGCGCCGGGCACGGTCAGCCGGCAGGGCGCCCAGCCGCCGTGCGAGTTCGGCCCGCTCGACCCTGTTGGCGGTCAGCCGGATCGCCTCCCGGCACGCGTCCGCGGCCTCATCCTGTGCGACGCGGTTCCTCCGCCGGATTCGACACGTCCGGAGGAATTCGTTCCGGAGCTTCCGGCCCCTCGCCCCTCGCCCCTCGCCCCTGCCCCTGCCCCTGCCCCTGCCGCTGCCCTGGGCAGCGCGCTAGCATCCCGCTCCATGGCGATCTTCGTTCATCTGACCTCGGCGGCGAGCGCGGCCCGGATCCGGCGGGCCGGCATCCGGGCCGACAGCCGGGGACAGGGCGGGGCGCGCGGCGTGTACTGCTTCCCGGTGCTCCCCTCGTACACGCTGACCCACCAGTGGCTGCGCGAGCTGGCCCGGTTCGGGACGAGGGGCGGCCTGGTCGCGGTGCACGTCCGGCTGGACGACGAGCAGCCCGTGCTGGTCGGCCACTACGGGCACCGCGCCCGGGGCACCCAGCAGCTGGTGCCGGCTGCCGAGGCGGTCCGGCGGGTCGCCGCCCTGGACGACCCGCGCGGCTGGGAGGTCTTCCTCCCCCGCGCGGTGACGGCCCGCGAGGTGCACCGGATCCGCAGCGCGCCGCAGGTGGCGGGCTGGCGCTACCGGCCGGATGCGCACGGCACCCGCCCCTGCACCTGTGCCGGCTGCCGGATCCGCGGCGAGTACGGCGGGCGCCGCCTGCGCGAGCGCCGTCCGCACCCGCTGGACGGCCCGCCACCGCCGGTGCGCGTCCTGCTCGCCCGGATCGCCGCGGCGGGCGATCCGGGCGATCCCGCGGTGCTGCGCGAGGCCCTGCACTGGTTCTCCCTGCGCCGCCGCGGCCCGGTGGACCGGCTCGCCGGGCTGGCCGGTCACCCGGAGGCCGCCGTACGCGAGGAACTGGTCTGGGCCCTCGCCCGCTGGTCCACCCCTGGCGTGGCCGAGGTGCTGGACGGGCTCGCCGACGACCCCGACCCGGACGTCCGCGAGGCGGTGGCGGCCGTACGCGAGGAGTAGGTCCTGTCCGGTCGATCGCGCGCCCGGCACGACCGGCCGGACAGGACCTGGCGGCGGGGCGTCAGGAGACGCGCTTCAGCTGCCACGAGTTCTTGCTGAAGCTGGGCACCACGGAGTAGTTGCAGCTGGAGCTGTAGAAGTCGCTGACCTGCACCCAGCCCGCCGGCGGCCAGGTGGAGGCGCAGGCGTTGACCACGGTGCCCACCGGGTAGCCGGTGAGCTGCATGATCTTCTTGGAGTTGGGGCTGAAGGTGCCCGCCCCGCAGCCGGCGCTGTTCCACCACTGCACGTCGACGAACCCGCTCGGGGTGAGCACGGACCCGCAGACGTTGGTGGTGTCCCCCGGCGCGGCGTGCGCGGTGGACATCGTCAGGGTCAGCGCAGCAGCGGTACAGCCCAGGGTCAGGGCGGCAGCCCGAAGACGGATCACGGCTCTCGGCTCCTCTCGTCGACGCGGCGTGTCCGCGTCCATGACATCCTGACGTGACGCCGCATTGACGCACAGCGACTTTCCGGCCCGATCCGGCGATCACCCGGCGCGAATCCGCTCCCCACGCGCGCGGCCCGCGCACCCCTCGCGGACGGGGTGCGCGGGCCGGGGCCTGCCTGGGCGTCAGACGGTGATGGGCCTGGTGTCGAGGCGGATGTGGTCGACGGCCCAGTACCAGTTGTTGCCGGCGTCGTACATCCGGAACCTCAGGGTCACCGTGCGGGCGCCGGCGGGGACGGCGAACTGCTTGGTGACGAAGGTGTTCTGGACGTCCTTGCCGGCGTTGTCGGTTCCGGTCGCCTCGCTGCCGTAGGTGAGCAGGCGGGTCTCGGTGCCGTCGTCGAAGACGGCGGTGACCGTCGCCTTCTGCGGGGCCTCCTGGCGGTAGTGGGAGTCGAAGGCGAGGTGCAGGGTGTCCGTGCCGGCCGGGATCGGGACGGCGGGCGAGACGAGGGTGGAGTCGAAGACGCCCTTGCGGGACGGAGCGCCGGTGTCGTCCCAGTCGTCCGGGTCGGCGACGGCGAGGATGCCGAGGCCGCGGGTGAAGTTGCCGCGGTCCTGGCCGGCCGGCGTGGACCAGGCGCGCTTGGTGTGGAAGGTCCAGCCCTGGAGGCGGACGGTGCCCTGCGGCATGGCGGGGGCGTTGACCACCGACCAGCCCTGCGGCGCCTGCGGCGTCCAGCCGAGCACGCCGTCCAGCGGCTGGAGCGCGCCGGCCAGCGACTCGAAGTCCTCACCGAGCAGGTGGCCGGCCATCACCGGGGCGGTGCGGGCGGCGAGTTCGCCGTCGGCGAGGGCGAAGCGGTCACCGGCCAGGGCGCGGGCGGTCACCAGGATGCGGTGGGTGGCGCCGTCGGGCAGCCGGGCGGGCGGGGTGACGTCCCACTCCGCCGTCGCCACGGCGCCCGCAGCCAGGGCGGCGGGCGGGGCGGTGACGGCGGCGACCGTCCAGCCGGCCGGGACGACCGGCTGCGCCTCGATCGCGGTGAGCGCGGCGGTGGTGGTGAACCGGGCGGAGACCCGGGCCGGGCGGCCGGGCAGCAGGATCGCCTCGTCGATGGTGGCGGAAGCCGCCTTGAGGGTGGCGTCGAGGGCGAGCGGGTCGGCCAGGCCCATCGCCGGGTCGGTCTGCAGGTGCTCGCCGTCCCAGGGGAAGCGCCCGGCGATCCGGCGGCGGAAGGCGAGGTCGCCACGGACGCCGACCGCGACGTCGTACCAGCCCTCGGGGCCGGCCTTGACGTTGACGGTCCTGTCGTCGCCGGCCGCTACCCGGACCTCGCGCAGCCCGTCGCCGTAGGCGAGGTCGCCCACCAGGAAGGTCTGGGCGGTCCGCGAGCGGTTGATCACGTCCACCTCCAGCACCTTGCCGTTCTGCTCCTCGGAGAGCGAGATCTCGTACGCGGAGGCGGCGTCCCCGCGCAGGTGCCAGAGCGCGCCGTTCGGGCCGTGCACCCGCAGGTCGTAACCGTCCGGGCCGACCGTCCAGACGTCGGAGAGGCGGGACTTCGCGCCCACCGTGTAGTGGCGCGGCGCGGCGCCCGGCGCCGGGTAGACGGCGAGGACGGCGCCCTGGCGGCCCTGGTTGATGAGGTCCAGCGTCAGCTCGTCGCCCTTCAGCCGCGGCTTGACCAGCAGGTCGTACGGCAGTGGGCGCGCGGTGCGGGTGCCGCGCTGCTGCTGCGGGAAGGTCTGCGGGCTGGGCACGGTCGGGGCGGGCAGCTTGCCGGTGTCGACCACCTTCTGCCGGTTGCCGCTGGTGTCCGGCAGCTGCGGCCAGACCGGATTGCGGCCGGAGAAGTCGAACACGTTGGTGAGGTCGCCGCAGATCGCGCGCCGCCAGGGGCTGATGTTGGGCTCCTGGACGCCGAAGCACTGCTCCAGGAACCGCAGCACCGAGGTGTGGTCGTAGACGGTGGAGTCGACCACGCCGCCGCGGGTCCACGGCGAGACGACGATCATCGGCACCCGGACGCCGAGGCCCATCGGGTACGGGCCGGAGACCAGCGTCTCCCCGGCCGGCAGGGTGTCGGACCAGGCCGGCGAGCCGTCGGCGGCCTTCACCCGGTACTTTCCGTCCTGGCTCACCACCCGGTGGTAGGTCGAGCCGCCCTTGCTCACCCGGACCACGACCTCGCCGTCCACCGGAACGGTCGACTTGCCGCGCCCGGCGGCGAGCGGCGGGACGGGCGGCAGCTGGTGGTCGAAGAAGCCGCCGTGCTCGTCGTAGTTGAGGATGAAGACGGTCTTCTCCCAGACCTCAGGCTTGGCCGCCAGCGCGGCCAGCAGCCTGGCCGTCAGGTGCTCGCCGTTCGGCGGCGCGTAGTTGGCGTGCTCGGAGAGCGCCGCGGGCGCGACCAGCCAGGAGACCTGCGGCAACCGGTCGGCCTGGACGTCGGCGGAGAAGGCCTCGACCAGCGCGTCGCCCATCGCGAACGGGTCGTTCTTCTTCGCCGGGTCGCCGACCGCGCGCATGCCGCGCTCGTACAGCGGCTCGCCGGGCTTGGCCTTGACGAAGGGCGCGAACCAGGCGAGGGCGTTGTCGTCGAAGTTGTCCAGTGCCTGGTACGTCCTCCAGCTGACGCCGGCCCGCTCCAGCCGCTCGGCGTAGGTGGTCCACTCGTAGCCGCCGGGGATCTCGGTGTTGTCGGTCACCGGGGTGTCCCGCACGGTGCCGCCGCTGGTACCGGTCATCAGGTGGTCGCGGTTGGTGTTGGTGTTGCACTGCACGGACGCGTAGTAGGCGTCACAGGTGGTGAAGACGGAGGCGAGCGCGTTGTAGAACGGCATGTCGGCGGGCTCGTAGTAGCCCTGGCCGAGCCAGCCGCCGGAGCGGCGGGTGACCGAGCCGTCGGCGAGGCCGTCCTTCCAGGCGTTCATCGAGTCGACGAAGCCGAAGGCCGGCGCACCCTGCTGGTAGGCGTTGGTGTGCGCGGCGTTCATCGGGAAGGGCAGCAGGTGGCCCTCCTTGCGGCTCGGGTCGGGCTGGTGGAACACCGTGCGCCCGTTGACCCCGCGCACCGCCGTCCGGTCGCCGAAGCCGCGCACCCCGGCCAGCGTGCCGAAGTAGTGGTCGAACGCGCGGTTCTCCTGCATGAACACCACGACATGCCGGATGTCCGCCAGCTTGCCGGGCTTCGCCGGCGCGGCCAGCGCGTCGCGCACGCTGAGCGGGAGGGCGGACAGCACGGCGGCCGCCGCCGCACCGCCGAGAATCGTGCGGCGCGACAGTTCGGGCATCGGACTCATCGGGGGTCGCTCCTTGTCACGGGCGCTGGGCGGGGGCTGGTTTCGGCCCAGACCCGTTATGTCTACGTGCCCCAGATGGACGGCGCCGGAGTGCCGCATGTCGGCTCGGTGACGACCCGTCGACCCCAAGCTGTCCAGACAACTTGACGCAGATTCCGGGCCTGCCGACACCGGGCGCGCGGCCGCCACGCACCGCTCCGACGTGCCGGGCCCGGCGATCCGGGCGATCATGTGACGACGCGCCTCGAAAGGTGGAATGCGATGTTCCAGCTCCTGTGGATTCTGCTCATCGGCTTCGTGCTGGGCGTGATCGCCAAGTTGATCCTGCGCGGCCCGCAGGCGATCCCGTGGTGGCTGACGATGCTGCTCGGCGCCGCCGGTGCCCTGCTCGGCAACGCGGTGGCCGGCTGGGTCGGCGTCCGCCACACCTCCGGCATCGACTGGATCCGTCACCTCCTCCAGCTCGTCTTCGCCGTCGCCCTGATCGCCCTCGTCGCCCCCGCCTGGAGCAGGTCCCGCCCCAGCAGGTGACGACCCCGGCCCCGGGCGGGCCGCTCGGGAGCGGCCGAGGACTCAGCCGACGTGGACGCGGGGGCGGCGGCGCCGGTCCGGCTCGGCCTCCCGGAGCACCTCGCGGGTGACCGGGGCGACCTCGCCGTGGCCGAACAGGAAGAACCGCAGGAACTGCGCGAACGGATTGCCCTCCGTCCACTCGAAGTAGATGTGCGGCTGCTGCCCCGTCCGGTCGCGGACCGTCAGCAGCAGCGCCGCCAGCGCGTTCGACACGCTGGAGCTCTCCAGCGAGAGCACCCGGTAGCGGTCGTGCAGCACCTCGCCGTGGACGCGCAGCACGGCCTCGAACTCCGAGGGGTCGCGTACGGTGACCTCCACGAAGACCAGGTCGTCCTCGGCCGGGATGTCGTTGTCCGCCCGGATCTGCCGCTTCTTCTCCTGGTACTCCACGAGGTCGCGGTTGTTGGGCTCGTTGGCGATCAGCCGCAGCGGCCGGTGGGTGTAGTCGCGGACGAAACGTTCCGCCGCCTCGTCCAGGACGACGTCGGTGACCCGCAGTTCGAAGGCGCGCTTGAGCCGGGAGAGCAGCGACAGCAGCATGATGCCGGCGATGAAGCAGGCGCCGATCTTGACGCCGTCCGGCCGCTCGGCGATGTTCACCGCCGTGGTGTAGAGGAAGACCGCCGCGATCACCGCGAAGCCGATCGTCCAGTTCCGTTCCCTCGCCTTGTGGGCGGCGATGGTGACGGCGATGGCGGCGGAGCTGATCAGCACCAGCACACCGGTGGCGTACGCGCCGCCCTGGGCGTCCACGCTGGCGTCGAAGAGCCACGTCACCAGGAAGCCGATGGCGGTCAGCACCAGGACGGTCGGGCGCACCGCGCGGGCCCAGTCCGGAGCCATGCCGTAGCGGGGCAGGTAGCGGGGCATCAGGTTGAGCAGCCCGGCCATCGCGGAGGCGCCGGCGAACCAGAGGATGAGGATGGTGGAGAGGTCGTAGATGCTGCCGAAGGTGTTGCCGAGGTACTCGTGGGCCAGGTAGGCGAGGGCGCGTCCGTTGGCCGCGCCGCCGGGCTGGAAGGCGGGCTTGGGGATGAGCAGCGTGGTGATGAAGCTGGTGGTGATCAGGAAGACGCTCATGATCAGCGCCGCCGTGGTCAGCAGCTTGCGGGCGCCGCGGATCCGGCCGGTCGGTTTCTCCTCGGTGTCGTCCGGGTCGCCCTCGATGTGCGGCATCACGGCGACGCCGGTCTCGAAGCCGGACAGGCCGAGCGCCAGCTTGGGGAACGTGATCAGCGCGACGCCGATCATCGCGATCGCGTTGCCGTGCTCGGCGATCAGCGCGTCCTTCCAGTCGGTGACCAGGTGCGGGGCCCGGAGGACCTCCCAGAGACCGGTGATGACGACGACCACGTTCAGGCTCAGGTAGACCGCGACCAGCACCACGGCCAGGCCGATCGCCTCACTGAACCCCTTCAGGAAGACGCCACCGAGCAGGGCCACCAGGATCAGCGTGATCAGCACCTGCCGGCCGCTCAGCGCGCTGTGCAGGTGCGGGTTCTCCACCAGGTGCGCGGTGGCGTCGGCGGCGGACAGGGTGATGGTGATCATGAAGTCGGTCGCGGCGAAGCCCAGCAGCGTCAGGACGAAGAGCTTGCCCTTCCAGAACGACAGCAGCCGCTCCAGCATCGCGATCGAGCCCTCGCCGTGCGGGGACTCCTGCGCCACCCGCCGGTACACCGGCAGCGCACCGAACAGCGTGACCAGCACCAGCACGATGGTCGCCACCGGCGACAGCAGGCCGGCCGCCAGCGCGGCGATCCCGGGCTGGTAGCCGAGCGTGGAGAAGTAGTCCAGGCCGGTCAGGCACATCACCCGCCACCAGCGCTGGCCCTTGTGCTCGACGGGGGCCTGGGCGTGGGGGCCCGGGTGCTGTGTCGCCGTTTCGGCGCCTTGGAGCAGCCACGCGCGAATTCGCTGTCGTACCGACGGGGCGGGCCCCCGAGCGGCCCCCGGATCGGCCGAAGCTGACGAGCCCACGTACTCCCCTGTCCACGACGCCGGCCGCCCACCCTCGTGCGGCTCCCGACCACTGGCCGCCGGACGGACGGCCCGGTCAGGCTATGTGACCTGGTCACCGGTACCCGGGAACGCGGCGGGCGCGCCCCCGCGCGTCGCCCGCTCGGCGCCCCTGGGTCTGCCACCGGGCACCCGCGGTGGAACCCGCCGATCCCCACGCGGCTAGACTCGCCCGACCGAAATGAACAACTGTCCGGCCGGGTGCAGGCGCCGACGGCGCGCCACGGGCCGGGGATCGCGCGAGGGATAGAACATGGTCGAGGCCTCCCCCAAGGTCGTTGTCGTCGTACCCACGTACAACGAGCGGGAGAACCTCCCGGTCCTCGCCGGGCTGCTCGCGGACCTCAAGCTGCCCGGCCTGAACCTGCTGGTGGTCGACGACAACTCCCCCGACGGCACCGGGGACGTCGCGGACAAGCTCGCGGCGGACTCCCCCGGCACGGTCGGCGTGCTGCACCGCACCGAGAAGGACGGCCTCGGGCGGGCGTACATCGCGGGCATGACCCGGGCCCTGGAGGAGGGCGCGGACGTGGTGATCCAGATGGACGCCGACCTCTCGCACCCCGCGTCGGTGCTTCCGGTGATGGTGGAGACGCTGCTGGCCGACGACACCGCCGTCGTGATCGGCTCCCGCTACGTACCCGGCGGCTCGACCGCCGAGGAGTGGCCGTGGCACCGCAAGGCCCTGTCGGCCTGGGCGAACTTCTACGTCAACACGATCCTCAGCCTCGGGGTCCGGGACGCCACCGCCGGTTTCAAGGCCTGGCGGGCGGAGACCCTGCGGGCGATCGACCTGCCCTCGGTGAACAGCAACGGGTACTCGTTCCAGGTCGAGCTGAACTACCGCGTCGTCAAGCGCGGGCTGACCATCCGGGAGGTGCCGATCCGCTTCGAGGAGCGGATCAAGGGCGCGTCGAAGATGAGCCTCGGGGTGCAGGTCGAGTCGGCGATGGCGCCGTGGAAGCTGCTCCGCGACCAGCGCAAGCAGCCGTAGCACCACCCCCGGCCGCACCGGCGGGCGGCTCTTTCGGGTAGCGGTCCGGCGGTTCGGCGGTGGAGGCCGCGTCACGGGGGAAGAAGGGCGGCATGGCCCTACTACCGGAGTCCTTCGCGACCGCACTGCGCCGCGGCGCCCGAGAACCCTTCGTCGTCCAGACGATCCGGGCGACGGTGGCCGCCACCCTGTCGTACGCGGTGGCCACCCAGCTGAGCAGTGAGCCGGCCCCGCTGACCGCGCCGCTGACGGCACTGCTGGTGGTCCAGGTCACCGTCTACTCGACGCTGACCACCAGCATCCGCCGGGTCAACTCGGTGGTCGTCGGGGTGCTGATCGCGATCGGGTTCAGCTCGGTGGTCGGGCTCTCCTGGTGGAGCCTCGGGCTGATCATCCTGGCCTCGCTGACGATCGGCCGGTTCGTCCGGGTGGACGAGTTCGTCCAGGAGGTGGCGATCAGCGCGATGCTCATCCTGGGCGTCTCGCAGGTGACCTCACAGGCCTGGGACCGGGTGCTGGAGACCCTGATCGGCGCCGTCGTCGGACTGCTCTTCAACCTGGTGTTCGCGCCGCCGGTCTGGGTGGACACGGCCGGCGAGTCGATCGAGGACCTCGCCCGGCGCGCCCGTCACCTGCTGAACGGCATCGCCGAGGAGCTCGGCCGGCCCACTCCGGTCGAGCGAGCGGCCGAGCGCCTGCACGAGGCCCGGCGGCTGGACCAGGCCATTGCCGACGTGGACGGGGCGCTGCGGCAGGCCGAGGACAGCCTGCGACTCAACCCGCGGATCAGCGAGGGCCTGCTCTCCCGGCTGGTGCTGCGCACGGGGCTGGACACGCTGGAGATCTGCGTGGTGGTGATCCGGGTGCTGGCCCGCTCGCTGACCGACCTGGCCAAGCGGCGCGCACCGGGCGAGCGTCTCCTCCCGGCCGACGTCGCGGTGGCGCTGGAGGAGCTGCTGGCGCACGTCGGCGGGGCCCTGGTGAGCTTCGCGGTACTGGTCACCACCCAGGTGAGCAGCAACGCCGAGGAGGCCGAACGGCGGCTCACCTCGGAGCTGACCGCCGCCTGGGCCAGCCGCGAGAACGTCGCCCAGCTGCTGCTGCGGCAGGTGCAGCTCCACCCGGAGGCGTGGCAGCTGCACGGCGCGCTGCTGGCCGAGGTGGACCGGATCCTGGACGAGCTGGACCTCGAACACCGCAGCCGGCGGCTGATGGAGGAGCTGGACCGGGCCTCGGTGGCGAACCGGGAGCGGTTCTCCCGCTTCGCGTGGCTGCGCCGGCTCGCCCGCGGCGAGCGGCTGCGCTCCGGACGGCTGCGGCCCGCCCGGCTGGCCCGGCTCTGGCGCGGCAACCGGGCGGGCGAGCGGGCCTAGGTGTTCTGACCTGGGGAGCATCGTGCGCCGGGCGGGAACGGTCGGACACGCCCCGCGGCCGGGTGTCAGGGCATCGACCAGGGTTCCTGCGGGAGCGGCCGGCCGCTCTCCAGGTAGGTCTTCAGGTTGGACAGGACGGCCGACCAGCCGGCTTCGGCGTCGGCGCGCTCGGCCTCGTCGGCGAGCCGGTCGTGCGTGACGGTGAGCCGGGTGAGGTCCAGGTGCCCCTGGAGCTCGAAGGTGACCCGGGAGGGCCCGGCCGGGCGCTTCTCGTCCGGACCGGCCCAGGTGGTGACCAGCAGGTGTGGGCGTTCGGCGGTCTCGACGGTGCCGGCCACGTCGGCGGTGCCGGAGTCGTCGGCGCGCCGGTGCTCCCAGCGGGCGCCGGGCAGCCAGGTCGAGACGTTGCGGTGGCCCCAGTAGACGGCGGACTCGTCCGCGTTGGTGAGCGCGTGCCAGACGTGCTCGGGGGTGGCCCTGAGGTAGAGGATGCAGCGGTAGGGCGCGGCACTCACGGCCTCACCCCCGCGCCGCGTCGAGGAGCGGCTGGATCTCCAGCTTCCGCATCCGCATCATGGCCGCCATGACGCGGTCGACCTTGGCCCGGTCCGGATCGGCGATCAGGTCGATCAGAACGCGGGGGGTGATCTGCCAGGAGAGCCCGTAGCGGTCCTTGAGCCAGCCGCAGGCGCTCTCCTCGCCGCCGTCGGCGAGGAGCCCGGTCCAGAGCCGGTCCACCTCCTGCTGGTCGGCGCACTCCACCTGGAGCGAGATGGCCTCGGTGAAGTGGAACGTGGGACCGCCGTTGAGGGCGGCGAAGCGCTGGCCGTCGAGCTCGAACTCGACCGTCATGACGGAGCCCTGCTTGCCGGGGCCGTCCGCGCCGTAGTGCGTGATGACGGTGATCCGGGAGTTGGCGAACAGCGAGGTGTAGAAGCGGGCGGCCTCTTCGGCCTGGTCGTCGAACCAGAGGAAGGTGATGATTTTCTGCATGCGCCCGACGGTAGCCTCGAGGCCCGGCCGGGCGGCCGCGCCACGTCCGGGGGTCACCGGTTCGGAGCCCCCGGACGGTGGTGCGGCCGGGCTTGGGGCGGGTGGTCGCGCTCAGCAGGCGGTCTCGCTCAGGGGGTGGTCAGTGGACCCAGCCCGCGTAGCGCTGGGTGAACCGCAGGCCGGTGGCGGCCGTCACGACGACGTCGTAGCGGCCCTGCTTGTCCAGCGGCCAGGCCAGGTTGACCTGCTTGCCGGGCTTGACCCAGACGGTCTGCGCGGTGCCCGCGAAGTCGTTGGGCGCGGCGGTGAAGGCGACGTCGGTCATGCCGTCGTTGACCAGTTGGAGGGTGAGCCGGGAGGAGTTGCTCAGGTCGGCCGTCACGATCGGCACGCCCACGTCGTTCTGGCCGTCCGGGCCGTCCGGGGCGTTCCGGCCGTCACGGACCACGGTGCCGGCGAAGCGGCGGACGAAGCCGTCGGGGCCGTGGACCGTGAAGTCGTAGCGGCCGTGGGTCGCGGCGGCCTCCCAGACGTAGGTGGCGGTGGCACCGGGGGCCACCGTGTAGGGCGTGCCGGCGAACGGGAGCACGATGTTCGGGTAGACGGTGTACGGGAAGGCGACCGTGCCGTCGTTGGTCATGGTGCAGGTGACCTTGCCGGTCTTCCGGTCCACGTCGACGTCGGCCCAGGGCTGGTAGGGAAGGTGGCGGTGCGGGCGCTCGCCGCGTTCCTGGACGGGCATCGACTGGGCGCCGACGGCCGGGAGTTGGACGCCCGGGAGCTTGGTGCCCGCGTCGGCCTTGGCCATCAGGGCGTTGGTGTCCGGCAGCCGCGGTATCGAGAGGTCCGGGGCGGCGAAGTCGAAGCAGCTGGTGAGGTCGCCGCAGACGGCCCGGCGCCACGCGGAGATGTTGGGCTCGGCGACGCCGGTGACCTGCTCCATGAAACGCAGCACGGAGGTGTGGTCGAACACCTGGGAGTTGACGTATCCGCCGCGTGACCAGGGCGAGATGACCCAGAGCGGCACCCGGTTGCCGAGACCGATCGCCCGCCCCTGGGTGAACTCCTCGGGCGTGCCCGCCTCCGGGGTGGGCGGGACCATGTGGTCGAAGTAGCCGTCGTTCTCGTCGTACATCACCAGAAAGACGGTGTGCTGCCAGACCGCCGGGTTGGACATCAGCGACTGCAGCGCCATGTCGACCCAGTGCGCCCCGTACGCCGGCCCGGCCTCCGGGTGCTCGGAGAAGAGGTACGGCGCGACCAGCCAGGAGATGGTCGGCAGGGTGCCGTCCTTGCAGTGCGCGTCGAAGGCGGCGGGGTCGAACTTGGTCATCGCGTTGACGTAACGCGGGTCGGTGGCAGGGAAGTTGTGGAACTGCTTGAAGTAGGAGAGGGCGTTGTCGTCGTAGTCGCCCGTCCGGTCGTCCTTGCTCGGGTTGTGGTAGACGCGCCAGCTCACACCGGCCGCCTCCAGGCGCTCGGCGTAGGTCGTCCAGTCGGCGACGGGGTTGTCCGTCACCGGGGTGTTGTCGATCCACGGGCCGGTGGTGCCGTCCCGGCCGGGACCGGCGGTACCCGTCCAGAGGTAGAGCCGGTTGGGGTCGGTCGGGCCCGCCAGCGAGGTGAAGTAGGCGTCGCACAGGGTGAACGCATCGGCCAGCGCGTACTGGTAAGGGATGTCCTCGCGAGTGAAGTAGCCCATGGCGCGCTCGCCCTTGGCGGCGATCCACTTGTTCATCGCGCCGTTGTTGATCGCCTGGTGGCCGGTGGCCCAGTCGTGGGCGAGGCCGCCCGCGTTCTGCGCGTTGTACTTGGAGGTGTCCATCCGGTACGGCAGCATGGCGCCGCCGTCGCTGCGCCCGGCGTCGGGCTGGCGGAACACGTCCGTCCCGTCCGGGAACTGGAGGGCCTGCTTGTCGCCAAAGCCGCGGACGCCGTTGAGGGTGCCGAAGTAGTGGTCGAAGCTGCGGTTCTCCTGCATGAGGACGACGACGTGCTTGACGTCCTTGATGGTGCCGGTGAGCCGGCCTGCGGCGGGCACGGGTGCGGCGTCGGCGGGTGCGGCGGGGAGGCCGGTGAGCACGGCGGCGCCGGCGGCCGCGGTGACGCCGACGAAGGTACGGCGGGAGAGTTCGGACATGGCGAACGGGGCCTCTCAGGGGTGGCGGAGGAGGGTGGGCGGGCGCCGGGGCGCGCGGGTGCGCGGGTGCGCGGGTGCGCGGGTGCGCGCCGGGCCGTCAGAGCTGGAAGGTGGCGACGGCGGCGGCCGTGTCGGAGGGCCACTGGTTGGCGGCGAGGGCGGCCGGGTCGGTGCCGGTGGCGGGCCAGTCGGCAACCAGGGTGTGCGCCTCGACCAGCTTCAGCGGGCCGCCGTACAGGACGTAGTCGATCCGGTCCTGCGGCTCCGGCTTGCTGCCGCGCTGCTTGCGGACCGGGGACCAGGTGTGGCCGGGCGCCTTGGCCGGGTCGCGGTTCTCCTCACGGAAGCTGTCGGTCAGTCCGGCGGCCTGGAGCGCGGTGGTCACCGGCCAGGCGACCGGGCCGACCCCGTTGTGGGAGGCGGCGGTGGCGGCCGTCCAGTCCAGGTGCGACGGCGAGGAGAGCGCCCCGGCGAGGACCACCGGCGTGTGCCCGACGGCGTCCGCCTGGACGGCGGCGGCGAGCGCCTTGGCCTGCCGGCCGCGGGTGGAGGCGGTCTCGGCGGCCTCCACCTGGGCGGCGCTCCGGCCGTCCTGGACGGCGTACGGGCCGTAGTCGGCCTCGTCCAGGTGGGCGGCCCAGAACCGGACGGTGCGGCCGCCCGGGAGCTGGAGGGTGGCCCCGGCGGCGGGCAGCGAGGCGGTGACGGCCGTGACGGCGGTCAGCGGGTACCGGCTGAGGATGCCCACGCTGCCGGCGCTCTGGTAGGCGTACCAGCCGAGGGCGGTGGCCAGGCTCTGGGCGGCCGTCCCGGCGGTCTCCTGCAGCGCCAGGACGTCGATGCCCTGGGTGAGGACGGTGCGCAGCTGCTTCTCCGGTGCGTCGGTGAAGGCGGCGCCCGCGTCGGCGAGGTTCCAGCTCGCCACCTTCAGGCGCAGCGGGCCGGCCGGATCGGCGACCGGGACCTGCACGGTGACGGCGTCGGTGGCGCCGGCGCTGTCCCGGACGCCGACGACGACCGTCTCGGGGTTCCTGGTCGCGCCGCCGGGCGCGGTACCGGTGACCGTGCCGTCAGCGGCCACCGAGAGCCAGGAAGCTCCGCTGACCTTGCGGAAGGTGGCCGTCCCCGCCGGGTTCCCGGCCGGACGGGACCAGAGGCCGCCGAGCCGCACCGAGACGGCGGCGCCGGGGGCGACCGGGGCGGTGGTCAGCGCGTCGACGGCGCTGTGCGGGCGGACGACGGCGGGCTTGGGGCGGAAGGTGAACGGCGCGGTCTGGGCGAGGATGCCGTAGCCGTCCTTGGCCAGTAGGTAGGCGGTGTACGGGCCGCCGGTGAGCGCCGAGGTGTCGAGCTGGACGTCGCCGGAGGAGCCGGGGGTGTACTTCCACAGCAGCGAGCTGCCGGTGCCGGGCTGGCGGGTGCCGTCGTAGATGCCGACCCAGTTCTTGGCGTCGGGGGCGTCGGTCGTCCAGTGGAAGGTGAGCCGGTCACCCTCGACGGGGCTGGCGGGTGAGGTGAGCGTCAGGGCGCTGCCGGTGGCCACGGTTGTCCTGTCCGCCGCGCTCGGGCAGCCGGCCCTCCCGGGGGGGTACGGGCAGGGCCGGGTCCGTCGGCGGCTGGTCACGGAGGCGGGAGGAGGGTTTCCGCAGTTGGCTGTACAACTGCGTGCGGCCCCATTCATCCGAAGGTCAGCGACCGGGACATGAACGACGCATGACGGAATATCGGGCGGTCCGGGAACTCCGGGACGTTTAGGCGGACCCGCGGGTCCGGGGCGCGCCCGCTTCCGACGTCCCGGGCGGGCCCGGCAGGCCCGGCGGGCGCGGCGGGCACAGCGGGCGCGGCGGGCACAGCGGGCGCGGCAGGCACAGCGGGCGCAGCAGGCACGCGAGCACGGCGGCCGGGTATGCGGGTACGGGCGGCGCGGGCGACCAGGCGGCCGGTCTGCTCAGTCGAGACCGCGGCCGTGGCGGAGGCGGGCGGAGATCGCGTCGGGGTCGACGAGTGGTGCCGGATAGCCGGCGGGCGGGCGGTCCAGGCGCCACGGGCGGTGGACGGCCCGCCCGGGGAGGGCGGCGAGTTCGGGCACCCAGCGCCGCACGTAGGCGCCGTCCGGATCCAGCCGGTCGGCCTGGGCGAGTGGGTTCAGCACGCGGTTCGGCCGGGTGTCGGTTCCGGTCCCGGCCACCCACTGCCAGTTGAGCTGGTTGTTCGCCACGTCACCGTCGACCAGCAGGCGCAGGAAGTGCCGGGCCCCGGTCCGCCAGTCCTGGTAGAGCGTCTTCACCAGGAAGGACGCCGTGACCAGCCGGGCGCGGTTGTGCATCCAGCCCTCGTGGGCGAGTTGGCGCATCCCGGCGTCCACCAGCGGGAAGCCGGTGCGCCCCTCGCGCCAGGCCTCGGCCTCCGCACTGTCGGAGAGCCAGCGGTCGCCGCGGGTGCGGTAGTCGCGGTGGGCGGCCTCCGGGCGGGCGGCCAGCACCTGGTGGTGGAAGTCCCGCCAGGCGAGCTGCCGGACGAACGCCTCCGCACCGCTGCCGCCCCTCCGTCCGGCGGAGGCGGCCAGTTCGGCGGCGGAGAGGCAGCCGAAGTGCAGGTACGGCGAGAGGCGTGACGTCCCGTCGGCGGCGAGGTCGTCGTGCAACTCGTCGTAGCGGTCGAGGGCGTAGCCCCGCCAGAGCCTCCGCCCGGCCCGCTCCCCGCCGGCCGGCAGGCCCGGAGAGTCGGGGACGGCGGCGGGTAGCGGCTCGCCGCCGACGCCCGCGGGTGTGCGCACCGCCGTGGGCGCGCGGTGGACCGCCCGGCGCGGCGCCTGCTGCCAGACCCGGAAGTACGGGGTGAACACGGCGTAGTGGTCCTTGCCCGCGGGCGTGAGCGCCCCGGGCACGGCCACCGTGAGCGAGCTGTCGTGGACGTGCAGGCGCGGGCCGAGGAGTGCCCGCAGGGCCAGCTCCCGGCGCTGGGCGAAGTCGCTGACACCGGCCGCGACGTGCACCGAGGCGGCGCCGACCTCCTCGGCCAGCCGGGCCGTCGCCACGGCGGCCGGTCCGCGTCGCAGCACCAGCCGCCCGCCGAGGGCGCGCAGCCCGGCGTCGAGGTCGGCGAGGCAGTCGGCGAGGAAGGCCGCCCGGTTGGGCGCGGCGAAGCCGGCGGCGGCGACGTCCGGGTCCAGGACGAAGAGCGGCACGACCTCGTCGGCGGAGTCCAGGGCGGCCCGCAGGACGGGGTTGTCGTGCAGGCGGAGGTCCTGGGTGAACAGGGCGATGGAGACGGTCATCGGTGGCGGCCCGGGGGTGGAAGGTAGAGGTCGGACAGGTCGGGACTCCACCCGGGCGGTGCCGGGAGGCGACGACCGAGTGTCCCGCCCCGGCGCGGCCGCACGGGGGAACGGCGCGCCGGGACCGGCCCGGGGCCGGCCGGGGCCTCAGCGCCGGGCGAGCCGGCGTTCGCCGCCGGCACCGGTCTCGTAGGCCAGTTCGTAGTGGGCGAAGACCGCCGGTTCGTCCTCGGCCGGCAGGACGTCGTCGGTACCGATCGAGGGCGACTGTTTGACCAGGCTCTTGGGGAACGCGACCCGTACGTACCCCGGCCCGACCACGGCGCCGTCCAGCGGGACGAACGCCAGCCGGTGGCGGGTCGGCAGGCCGACCGTGACCGTCGCGAAGAACGGCTGATCGCTGGCGGTCTCCACGTAGACGGATTCGAGCGTGCCGATCCGGTGGTCCTTCTCGTCGACCACGGCCTGGCCGCGCCATTCCCTGATGTCCGCCATACCGATCATGACGGCCTCCCATCGCCGGCCCGTTCCGCTGGTGGAACCCGGGAGCCTCGTGCTGCCCTGGAAGATCCATCCTGCGCCGCTCTGCCCCGGCCCGCCCGGCGAGGGAGCCGGGTCGGGTCCGCAGGACGCGCCGGGGGCACCGCCAGGGGCGCGCTTCGGGGGCACGCGTCGGGGCGCGCTTCGAGGGCACGCTCGCCGTCCGGACGGCCTGACGGCGCACCTCCCGCCGGCGGCGGCGTTCGGTCGGCGGCGCTCAAGCAGCGGCGTTCGGTCGGCGGCGTTCAGGCGGCGGGCGTATGCAGGACGTCGAGCAGGGGCGGATCGACCGGCCAGGGCAGGCCCGTCGCCGCGGTGGCGGCCAGGCGGAGGGCTCCCAGCAGAGGCGGGCCGTCGGGCCGGTGGAGGCGGGCCGACGGGAGGCGGGTGGTCAATGCGGTGCGGGTGGCTTCGCGAAGGCGGGTGAGACGGAACAGGCCTCCGGTCAGGGCGAGCGTGGGTGCCGTGAGCCCGGCTGCGGTGGCGGCGGCCGTCGCGCTGGTGGCGATCTCCCCGGCGGCGCGCCGGACGATCCCGTCCGCGACCGGGCAGCCGGTGTCGGCCGCGGCGGCCACGTCCGGCGCGAAGGCCGCCAGCAGCGCGGCACGGTCGGGGCGTGGCTGGAGCGCGGCGGGCAGGCCGGTCACCGGGCCGTAGCGCTGTTCGGCCGCCGCCAGCAGGGCGGACGAGCCGCCGGCCCGCCCGTCGTACGCGCGCAGCGCCGCCTCCAGGCCCGCGCGCCCGATCCAGCCGCCGCTGCCGCAGTCGCCGAGCAGTTGGCCCCAGCCGTCGGCCCGCCGCCAGCCCGCGTCCGGGTGGTAGCCGACCGCCACCAGGCCGGTGCCGGCCGCCACCACGACGCCTGCCCGGGTGCCGAGCGCGCCCACGTACGCGGCGACGGCGTCACCGGCCAGCACCAGCCGCGCCGCGCCGGTGGCATGGGCCAGCGGACCGGGGAGCTTGGCGGCGAGGTCGCGGCCGAGCAGGGCCATCCCGGTGGCGCCCACGGCGACGGCGCCGATCCTCGCGCCCGTGGGCAGCCCGGCGGCCAGGGTGTCCAGGGCAGGGAGCAGTTCGGCGAGCAGCGCGTCCGCGTCATGGCCCGACGCGCCGACCCGGGCGGCCACGGCGACGGCCGTCGTCCGCGCGCCGGAAAGGTCCTCGGGCCAGGTGCCGGGCGCAAGGGCGAGCCGGATCCCGGTGCCGCCGACGTCGATGCCGGCCACCCAGGAACCGGCTGCCGGTCCGAGCGGATCGCTACGATCCGACGGCATGGGACCACCCACCCTTCGGCCAGGCGGAGGCCTCCGGCGCCACGCGGAACCGGACGGGCGATCGCCCTCCGGCCACCGGGGGCGGGGCCCCTGCACGGCGGCGCACCCCGGCCTGACGACCGCCGACACTACCCGTACTCCCGCCGCACGGCCGGGTGGGCCGGCGCCTGCCGGGAGGAGGCACGCCGCTCACTCCTCGCCGGCGGGGAGGATCCAGTCGAAGGGCGTCAGCTCCGTCTCCCAGGGGGCCAGAGCGGCCAGGTCGGCGGCGGCTTCGGGTGTCCGGAGCAGGCAGCGGTGGCGGAGCAGTTCGCGGCGCTCGCGGGGTGTCAGCAGCCGCTCCTCCGGGCTGAGGTTCTCCGGGTGGTCCAGGCTGAGTACCGTGCTGCCGTCGATCGGGCGGTCACCGTCCACGTTGAGCCGGTCGCCGGACGAGGTCCGGTAGTCGAGCCGGAGGCCGGTCGCCCACTGCGAGTTGCCGCCCCAGCCCTGGGAGAGGTCGACGGTCGGCCGGTGACGGCGCCGGAAGCCCCAGTACAGCGGCGAGCGGTCGGCCACACCACGCTGCGCATGCTCGGCGCCGGCCCGGACCCGGACGCCCGCGCGGCCGAACACGAGGTCGCCGAGCATCAGGCCCGGCCAGAGCACTCCGGTGACCTCGATCGGCGAGCGGGGGTCGTCGGCCTGCTCGACCTCGACGATCTCGTGCAGGACGGGGTCGAACCCGCGCCCCGCCCCGGCCCCGGCCGGTGTCATGCCGAGGGCGCCGAACAGCCCGAGGTACTCGTGGTCCGGGAACGCCGGCCTCGGTATGGCGTCGTCCACCGCATCGCGGGAGGGCTGCCGGCGGAGCAGCAGGATGTCGCTCACCCGGCTCAGGGCGTAGAGCTGCCGCTGCAGACTCAGGACGCTGTCGTCGGTGCGGTGGGCCGTCCACCACCCGCTGCACTCGGCCGCCACCGCGAGCGAGGTGCGGTAGCCGCCCTGGGCACGGTCCAGCCACGGGGTGACGACCTCCCCGTACGCATCCGTGCCCTCGTGTCCCAGCAGTCCTTCGTAGAGCTCACGCGCTCCCACCCTGTTCCCCATGGGCCGGACTCTATGCGAAGGCCGGCGGGCCGCGGCCGGCCGTTCCGGACGAGGAGAGGCCCGGCATCCGACCGGCTCAGCCGCCCGGGCGCCCGGGCCTGTCCTCGTCCACGATCTCGGCGTCGACGACCTCCTCCTCGCCGCCCGGCGCGCCCTCGGAGCCGCCCGCCGGGCCGTCCGAGGCGCCCTCCGCGGGCCGGGTGCCGGAGCCGGACGAGGCCTGGGAGTAGATGGCCGTGCCGATCTTCTGAGCGACGAGGGCCGCCCGCTCCAGCGAGATCCGGACGGCAGCGGTGTCCTCGCCCTTGAGCTTCTCCTTGAGGTCGGCGAGCGCCGCCTCCACCTCGGTCCTGACCTCGCCGGGGACCTTCTCGGGGTTGTCGGCGAGGAGCCGCTCGGTCGAGTAGACGAGCTGCTCGGCCTGGTTGCGGGTCTCCGCGGCCTCCCTGCGCTGCCGGTCATCCTCGGCGTGCTGCTCGGCGTCCCGCATCATCCGCTGGATGTCGTCCTTCGGCAGCGAGGAGCCGCCGGTGACGGTCATCTTCTGCTCGCGGCCGGTACCGAGGTCCTTCGCGCCGACGTGCATGATGCCGTTGGCGTCGATGTCGAAGGTGACCTCGATCTGGGGCAGGCCCCTGGGCGCGGGCGGCAGGCCGGTCAGCTCGAACATGCCGAGCCGCTTGTTGTACGACGCGATCTCGCGCTCGCCCTGGAAGACCTGGATCTGCACGGACGGCTGGTTGTCCTCGGCCGTGGTGAAGATCTCCGAGCGCTTGGTCGGAATGGTCGTGTTGCGCTCGATCAGCCTGGTCATGATGCCGCCCTTGGTCTCGATGCCGAGGGACAGCGGGGTGACGTCGAGCAGCAGGACGTCCTTGACCTCGCCCTTCAGCACACCGGCCTGGAGCGAGGCGCCGACCGCCACCACCTCGTCCGGGTTGACGCCCTTGTGCGGGTCCTTCCCGGTGAGCGACCTGACCAGCTCGGTGACGGCCGGCATCCGGGTCGAGCCGCCGACCAGGATGACGTGGTCGATGTCGGACACCTGGATCCCGGCGTCCTGCACCGCCTGATGGAACGGGCCCTTGCACCGCTCCAGCAGGTCGGCGGTGAGCTGCTCGAACTGGGCGCGGGTGAGTTTCTCCTCCAGGTGCAGCGGACCGTCGGCGGAGGCGCTGACGTAGGGCAGGTTGATGCTGGTCTCACTCGCCGAGGAGAGTTCGATCTTGGCCTTCTCGGCGGCCTCGCGCAGCCGCTGCGCGGCCATCTTGTCCTTGGCGAGATCGATCCCGTAGCCGTTCCTGAACTGCTGCACCAGGTGGTCCACGACCTTCTGGTCCCAGTCGTCGCCGCCGAGACGGGTGTCGCCGTTGGTGGACTTCACCTCGACCACCCCGTCGCCGATCTCCAGCAGCGAGACGTCGAAGGTGCCGCCGCCGAGGTCGAAGACCAGGATCGTCTGGTCGTTCTCCTTGTCCAGCCCGTACGCGAGCGCCGCCGCGGTCGGCTCGTTGACGATGCGCAGCACCCTCAGACCGGCGATCTCGCCCGCCTCCTTGGTCGCGGTGCGCTGGGAGTCGTTGAAGTACGCCGGAACGGTGACGACGGCGTCGGTCACGTCCTCGCCCAGGTAGGCCTCGGCGTCGCGCTTCAGCTTCTGCAGCACGCGGGCGGAGATCTCCTGCGCGGTGTAGCGCCGGCCGTCCACGTCGCCGGCCTCGGGGAAGCGCCACTGCGCCTCGCCGACGTGCCGTTTCACCGAACGGGCGGTGCGGTCCACGTTGGTCACCGCCTGCCGCTTGGCCACCTCGCCGACCAGCACCTCGCCGGCCTTGGCGAACGCCACCACCGACGGGGTGGTGCGGGCGCCCTCCGCGTTGGGGACGACGGTGGGTTCGCCGCCCTCCAGGACACAGACGACGGAGTTGGTGGTGCCCAGGTCTATCCCGACCGAACGAACCATCGCCGGCCTCCTTCCGCACAGGCCCCGCCGGGCTGCGGGCCTTGAGTCGGGCCAAGTCAATTGTCGCTCCGTCGTGGGCACCCGGCCGCCCCGTTCCGGCCCGGCCGGACCTGCCCGGACCTGGCCGGACCTGGTCGGGCGCCCGGGCCGGGGAAGGCGCCGCGGGCGTCCTCGGACACGTCCGGTGAGTGCTGTGCGCGCAGCGGTGGCGACACCCGGACGGAGTATCCGCGGCCTGCGCAGGGCGACGGAGGGGTCGCCTCCCGGAGCCCTGGGCGGGCGGCCGGGCGCGGGCGAGGGCGGCGGGGCGCGGCGGGCAGGGGCCGCGGATCACCCGGGTGGGCGGTGACGACGGGCCGGGGCCGGGCGGGCGAAGTAGCGTGATGTGCCTGGCCCGACCGTTTTGCCTGGTCTGCCCGGAGATACGTGTTTCCCAGAGATGCATGTCCTATGAAGTGTTCATCCTGTTGCCGGAGGAGGCCCGATGGGCGTTCCAGCCGCTCGCATCGTCTTCGACGAGAGCGACCGTTCGGCCGTCGCGGACGCGGTGACGGAGATCCTTGCCACCGGCGCGCTGACGCTCGGCCCCTGGACCGAGCGGTTCGAGGAGGCCTTCGCGGCCGAGCACGGTGCCACGCACGCCGTCGCCGTCGCCAGCGGCACGGCGGCGCTGGAGATCGTCCTGCGCACCGTCGACGTCCGTGACCGTGACGTGGTCGTCCCGGCCGTCACCTTCTACGCGACCGCCGGAGCCATCCTGCACGCGGGTGGGCGGCCGGTCATCGCCGACGTCGACCCGGCCACCTTCGCCCTCAGCCCCGAGACGCTGGAGGCGGCGCTCACCCCGGACACCGCCGCCGTGGTGCTGGTGCACATCGGCGGGCTGATCACCCCCGAGGTGGACGCCCTGCGCGCGATCTGCGACCGGCGCGGCATCCCGCTGGTGGAGGACGCCGCACACGCCCACGGCTGCAGCTACGACGGGCGCCCCGCCGGGTCGTTCGGCCTGGCCGGCGCCTTCTCGTTCTATCCGACCAAGGTCACCACCAGCGGCGAGGGCGGCATGATCCTCACCGGGTCGGCCGAGCTGCGCGACGAGGCCCGGATCCACCGTGACCAGGGCAAGGGCTCGTTCACCACCAACCACCACATCCGGTTCGGCGCCTCCTGGCGGATGAGCGAGCTGAACGCCGCCGTCGGCACGGTGCACCTGCGGCGGCTCAAGGAGTTCGTCGAGACCAGGCGCCGGGTCGCCCAGCGGTACGACGCGGCGCTCGCCGGGCTCGACGGCCTGCGGCCGATGGCCGAGCCGGCCGGTTCGCGCAGCAACTACTACAAGTACGTGGTGCTGCTGCCGGCGGGCGTCGACCGCGCCGCGTTCAAGCGGGCGGTGGCCGAGGAGCACGCCGTCCGGCTCTCCGGCGAGGTGTACGACCTGCCGCTGCACCTGCAGCCGGTCCTGGCCCCCTACCGACGGGGGCCGCTGCCGGTCGCCGAGGACCTCTGCGCCCGGCAGGTCTGCCTGCCGGTGCACTCCGACATGACCGAGGACGAGACCGACCAGGTGATCGCGGCGGTCACGGCCGTCCACCGGCGGCTCGCGGGATGAGCCCCAGCCGGGAGCACCCCGCCGTCCGGAGAGCCCCGACCCAGCCAGCCGGAGAAGGAGAGAGAACGTGCGCGTAGCTGTCACCGGGGGGTGCGGATTCATCGGCTCACACGTCGTGGACCGGCTGCTGTCGGCCGGGCACGAGGTGCTCGCGGTGGACACCACCGACAAGTACCTCAACCCCGGCGCCGAGCACGCCCGGATCGACATCCTGGACCTGCCCGCGCTCACCGCCGCCCTGGACGGCAGCGAGGTGGTCTTCCACCTCGCCGCGATGGCCGACGTCGAACACGTCGCCGCCGACCCGGTCCGCGCCGTGCGCACCAACATCGACGGCACCGAGGCCGTCCTGGAGGCGGCCCGGCGCAGCGGGCTCAGCCGCACCGTGCTGGCCAGCACCGTCTGGGTCTACGGCGCCGCGCTCGCCGAGGCCGGGATGGACAACGGCGAGCAGGAGCTGGACGAGCACGTGCCGATCGAGCTGGACCACAGCGGGCACCTGTACGTCGCCACCAAGCTCGCCGCCGAGATGCTGGTGCACAGCTACCGGGAGCTTTACGGGGGGCACTTCACCATCCTGCGCTACGGCATCCCGTACGGGCCGCGGATGCGGGACGAGCTGGTGGTCGCCCGGTTCGTGCAGGCGGCACTGGCCGGACGGCCGATCACCATCGCGGGGGACGGCCGGCAGAGCCGCAACTTCGTCTACGTCGAGGACCTCGCGGACGCCCACGTCCGGGCCCTCTCCCCCGCCGCCGAGGACCAGACCTTCGCCCTGGAGGGCTCGACCGCGATCTCGGTGCGGGACATCGCCGACACCGTCGACCGGTTGCTCGGTCCGGTCAGCATCGAGCACATCGAGGCGCGGGCAGCCGACTACTCCGGGCGCCGCATCTCGGCCGCGCAGGCCAAGCGGCTGCTGGGGTGGTCGCCGCGTACCAACTTCGCGGACGGGGTACGGCGGTACGCCGACTGGTACCGGGACGAGGCGGCGCCGGCCCCCGCGCCCAAGCCCGCTCCGGGCACTTCCTGAGGCCGCGCCCGGTGCCGCACGCGCTGCTGGTCTCCGGCTCGCTCGGACAGGGCCACGACGTGATGGCCCAGGCCTGCGCGGACTCGCTGCACGACCGCGGGTGGACCACCAGCACCGTGGACGCGATGGCCCTGCTCGGCCAACGGTCCGGCGCAGCCGGGGAGCTGGTCTTCCGCCGGCTGCTCGGCCTGCCCGGGGTCTACGACGCCTTCCACTTCTCCGCGCTGCGGCCCGGCGCCCGGATCGCGCTGCTCGCCGACGCGGCGGCTCGGACCCGGCTGGTGCCGGCCCTGCGGAAGCTGGTCGCCGAGCAGCGGCCGGAGCTGGTGGTGTCGGTGTTCGCCACCGCGACCTCGGCGGTGAACCGGCTGGGCAGGGACCACGGCGCGCCCGGCTTCCGCCACCTCGTCCTCTGCACCGACGTCACCCCCCACCGGCTCTGGGTGCAGGCCGGCACCGACCTCTTCCTGGTCACCTCCGAGGTCGCCGCGTGCGCGGTGCGGCGCTACCGCCCCGAGGCGGCGGTCGCCGTACTGCCCGCGCCGCTGCGGGAGCCGTTCTACCGCCCGCCGGGGCGGGCGCAGGCCAGGGCCGAGTGCGGTGTGCCGCCGGACGCGCGGTGCGTGCTGCTGATGTCCGGGTCCTGGGGCCTCGGCCCGCTCGCCCGGACGGCGGCCTCGCTGGCGGACGCCGGGCCGCACGTGCTCGCCGTGGCCGGCCGCAACCGCGAGCTGGAGCACCGGCTCCGGCACGCCGCCGGGCCCCGCCCCAACCTGCACCCGTTCGGGTACACCGACCGGATCCCGGCGCTGATGACCGCCGCCGACCTGGTGGTGACCAGCTCCGGCGACACCTGCAGCGAGGCGCGGGCGCTCGGCCGCCGGCTGCTCCTGCTGGACGTCGTCCAGGGGCACGGCCGCGACAACCTCCAGCACGAACTGGAGCTGGGCCACGCCGACGTGACCTCGGCCGGCCCCGCCGAGGTCGTCCGCAACGCCCTCGCCGCCCTGGACCGCCCCTCCCCGGCCCCCTCCCCCGGCGCCTCCCCGGAGGGATGGCGGACGGGGTTCGGGGCGGCGCTGGAGCGGGTGGGGCTCTAGCAGGGCTGTACCAGAGCGGTATCAGGGCTGTAGCAGGGCGGAGTAGGGCGGGTACCAGGGGCCGGATCGGGCGGTTCCGGAGCACGTGGGCCGAAGCACGTGGGCCCGGAGCACGTGGAGCTGCGGCCGGCCGCCCGGCGCGTCACGCCACGCCGTGGTCGCGCAGCGGGCCGAGGGTCAGGCCGTGGCTCCGGCAGTGGGCGGCGATCAGCGGGAGGGCGCCGAGGGTGGCACGCCAGGAGCCGGGGGCCGAGGTGCAGTCCGAGTCGTGGAGCAGCAGAGTGGCGCCGCCGGTGAGACCGGGGCGGGCGGTCACGAAGACGGAGTCGGCGGTGGCGCGGTCGGTCCAGTCCCGGCCCCAGGCCGTCCAGAGGACGGTGCGCAGGCCGAGGCGGTGGGCGGCCAGCGCCGGGCCGGCCGTGCGGACGCCGTAGGGCGGGCGGTACCAGCGCGGCCGGGCACCGCAGAGCCTGGTGACCGCCTCGGTGGCGCGGCGCAGCTCCCGCAGATCGCGCCCGGGGGCCGGGTACCACTGCTGCCGGTGGTGCCAGCCGTGGACGGCCACCTCGTGGCCGCGGGCCACCAGTTCGCGGCCGAGGCCCGGGGCGCGTTCCAGCATCGCGCCGAGCAGGAAGAAGGTGGCGCGGGCTCCGATGCCGTCGAGGGCGTCGAGGATGTACGGCGTGCTGCGCCGGTCCGGGCCGTCGTCGAAGGTCAGTGCCACATGGCGGGGTTCGGTGCCGTACCCGGCGGTGCGGCGGGCCACCGTTCGGCGGACGGCGGTCAGCCGGACGGCGGCCGGGGAGAGGTGGACGAGCTGGACGCCTGCCACCGCCAGGGCGGCCCGGCGGACGGTACGGGCCCGGTCCATCGGCGCCTGCCTCAGCCGAACCGGGCGGCCATCCGCCGGAACGCCCCCGGTGCGACGCCGTGGATCCGGGCCGGGAAGCCGAGCCAGCGCGGGACGAACGGCCGGTCACAGGCGGTGGTGAGAGTGGCGAACACGGTCTCGGCGACCACTTCGGGAGTGACCGGGCGGGGGCGTTCGCGCTGGTACGGGGTGCCGCGACGGGCGAAGAACGGGGTCTCGACCGCACCCGGCAGCACGATCCGGACGCCGACGCCCGTCCCGCGCAGCTCGTACCAGAGGCTCTCGGCGAACATCGCCAGCCCGGCCTTGGTCGCGGCGTAGGCGGCCTCGTCGCGCACGCCGACCTGGCCGGCGATGGAGCCGAGCAGCACGATCCGGCCGCGGCCGCGCTCCAGCATTCCGGGCAGGAGGAGGCGGACCAGACGCAGCGGGGCCGCGAGGTTGACCTCGATCATCCGGTCCAGGGTGTCGGTGGGCGTCTCGGCGAAGGGGCCGCGCCAGCCGAGGCCGGCGCTGGCGATCAGCGCGTCCACCCGGCCGGCGGCGGCGAGGGCGGATTCGGCGAGGCGCTGCGGGCCGTCCGGCTTGGCGAGGTCCTCGGGCAGGGCCCGGCCGCCGGTGCGGGCGGCGACATCGTCCAGGCGGGCGCGATCGGTTCCGGAGAGGAGCAGCTGCCAGCCGGCCGTACCGAGGCGGGTCGCCGTGGCGGCGCCGATGCCCGAGGAAGCACCGGTCACCAGGACCACCGGCGGGTCGGCCACGGGCCGGCGGGGCTTCCGGAATGGCTTCCGGAAGGAGTGCTGGGCTTCGTCCGTCATGGCTCCTGCCGCTCTGTGCGCGCCGCGCCGTCGGCCGGGTCGGGCGCGGGGGTCCCGAATGTGCGTCCGGCGCGTGAGCCCGGCGTGACCTGTGCTGTGTGGCCTGTGCCTGCTCGGTTCGTCCGGTGTTCGGTCCGTCATGTTTTGCCCGGCAAGCCACCTTCGCACGGCGGCGCCGTCCGGGCGACCGGGCACCGTTCGGGGTGCGCAGGTGTCGTTCGCGGTACGGGTGTCGTTCGGGGCGTGGGTGCCGTTCGGGCTGTACGTGTCGTTCGAGGTGCTCGAGGCCGTCCGCCGGCCTACCGGGGTGGCAGCGCGGCCTCGGCGGCCTCGTCCGGGGCCGGGCGAGCGCTGGGGCCCACCTCGGGCTCCACCTCGCCGAAGCGGGAGAGGACGAAGGTGCCGCCGACCGCGACCGCGAAGCCGGTCAGCGCGCACCAGCCGTAGCCGGGGCGCGCCGCGTCCCCGAGCGCGGCCACCCCCACCAGGGCCGGGCCGAAGGTCTCGGCGACCGACCCTGCGGCCGTCGCCGCCGTCACCGTCCCGCGTTGCAGGGCGAGCGCGTACGCGAGGTAGCCGCCCAGCCCGCCGGCGGCGAGCGCGTACGCCGCCGGATCGGTGAAGACGTCCGCCGGGCCGGCGGCGTCCAGGACGCGCACGGCCAGGCTGGTCACACCGAAGCCCACGCCCGCGAGCAGGCCGAGGCCGGCCGCCGCCGCGTTGCCGCTGCGCCGGGCCAGCACCAAGGTGAGCAGCAGCATCAGCGCCGTGGTGGCCAGCAGCGACCAGTGGAAGGCGGGCGGGGCGTGGTCGCGGCCCTCGTGGCCGGAGCCGAGCGCGAGCAGGGTCAGGCCGGCCACCACCGCCGCGATCCCGGCCAGGTCGGAGCGGCGCAGCCTGGCGCCGAGCAGCCGGGCGGCGGCAAGCGCGGTGACGGCCAGGCTGGCGTTGGTGACCGCCTGGACGAGGAAGAGCGGAAGGGTGCGCAGCGCGACGATGCTCAGCGCGAAGCCCGCGATGTCCAGGCCGGTGCCGAGCAGGAACTGCCAGGAGCGGGCCAGCGCGGCCAGCAGCCCGACCCGCACCCGGTCCGCCCGGGGAGCCGACCGGGCGCCGCGGGCCTGGAAGACCGACCCGAAGCCGAAGCAGACGGTCGCGACCAGCGCGGTGGTGAGTCCGAGCAGCATGGCTCTCCCAGCCTCGGCGGCAGGATCCACCACCAGTCTCTGCCCGCACGGCCGGGCCCGCACCGGAGGCGGCGTGGGTGGGAGGTGAGGTGACCGGCGGCGAGGGGCGGGCCGGCGTTGTCCCCGGGCCCCCGGCGTCCGGGCCGGGCCTGCCGGACACGGCGCCGGACCTCGCTCCGTCCCGACCTCGCGCCACGCCGCGCCGCGCCGTGGACCGGAGCGCCGCGGACCGGGGCGCCGCGGACCGGAGCGCCGCGAGGCGGCTCACCCGGCTCGTCCCGGGCGCCAAAATAATTCCGCCCGCGATGTCGAGAGCCGGTGACCGGCTCCGTCCCCGCAGTGAAAGCGACCACAATGGGCCGCACCAGTACCGAGGAGAAACACGATGGCCAAGTACCTGCTGCTCAAGCACTACCGTGGCGCCCCGGCTTCGGTCAACGACGTGCCGATGGACCAGTGGACGCCGGAGGAGATCTCGGCGCACGTGCAGTACATGAACGACTTCGCGGCCCGGCTCGAGAAGACCGGTGAGTTCGTCGACGGTCAGGCACTCGCCCCCGGGGGGACGTTCGTCCGGTACGACGGCGAGGGGCGCCCGCCGGTCACCGACGGCCCGTTCGCCGAGACCAAGGACCTCATCGCCGGCTGGATGGTGATCGACGTCGACAGCTACGAGCGCGCCGTCGAGCTGGCCGGGGAGCTGTCGGCCGCCCCCGGGGCGGGTGGGAAGCCGATCCACGAGTGGCTCGAGCTGCGCCCCTTCCTGTCCGCGCCGCCCACCATCACGGAGTGACCTCATCGATGGACGAGGCCCTGCTCCGGAGCCTCACACCGAGCGTGCTCGCCGTCCTCGTCCGCCGCGGAGCCGACTTCGCGGCGGCCGAGGACGCCGTGCAGGAAGCGCTGGTCGAGGCGGTCCGCGTCTGGCCGGACGACCCGCCGCGGGACCCGAAGGGCTGGCTGATCACCGTGGCCTGGCGGAGGTTCCTCGACGCGACCCGGTCCGACGCCGCCCGCCGCCGGCGTGAGGACCTCGTCGACGAAGAGCCGGCGCCCGGGCCCGCACCCGCGGTGGACGACACGCTCCAGCTCTACTTCCTGTGCGCCCACCCGTCGCTGACGCCGTCGTCCGCGGTCGCGCTCACGCTGCGTGCCGTCGGCGGGCTGACCACCCGCCAGATCGCGCAGGCCTACCTGGTGCCCGAGGCGACCATGGCACAGCGCATCAGCCGGGCCAAGCGCACCGTCTCCGGCACGCGCCTCGACCGGCCCGGTGACGTCGCCACCGTCCTGCGCGTCCTCTACCTGGTCTTCAACGAGGGCTACTCCGGCGACGTCGACCTCGCCGCCGAGGCCATCCGGCTCACCCGGCAGCTCGCGACCCAGGTCGACCACCCCGAGGTGGCGGGGCTGCTCGCCCTCATGCTGCTCCACCACGCCCGGCGCGCCTCCCGGACGGCACCCGACGGCAGCCTGGTGCCGCTCGCCGCGCAGGACCGCGCCCGGTGGGACACCAGGGCGATCGCCGAGGGCGTCGGCATCCTGCAGGCGGCCCTCGCCCGCGACCGGCTGGGCGAGTTCCAGGCCCAGGCCGCCATCGCGGCACTGCACGCCGACGCGCCCACCGCCGGGGAGACCGACTGGGTGCAGATCGTCGAGTGGTACGACGAGCTCGTACAGCTGACGGACAGCCCGGTCGTGCGGCTCAACCGGGCGGTGGCCGTCGGAGAGGCCGACGGACCACGCGCCGGCCTGGCCGCGCTCGTGGCGCTGGACGACGCGCTGCCCCGCCACACCGCGGTGGCGGCGTACCTCCACGAGCGCGACGGCGACGTGGCGACGGCGGCACGGCTGTACGCCGAGGCGGCCCGGAAGGCGCACGACCTCGCCGAGCGCGACCACCTGACGCGCCAGGCCGCCCGGCTCAACGACCGCCGGCGCCGCTGAGGGATCGTGCGTGGACGCCCGCTCGGCACGTGGCGGGGGCGGTGGCGCGGTCCCGTGGCCGGAGCGGTCGCCCCGACCGGTCGGGCGAGGCCCGGAGATACCGGGCGAAGAACCTGGTTGCGCTGCCGGCCTCGAACAGGGGGATATCGACGTGCCTCCGACGCATTTCTCCACCACTGATCACAACTCCGGGCGAGCACTACGGCGTTCCTCCCGGAGGGCCCGCGGCGGGGCCGGCGATCGCCGGGTCGCGGCCGGTGCCTTCGGCGGTGACCGGCAGGGTGCTCCAGGGCGGCAGCCCGTCCGGGAGGGCGCCGGTGGCCGTGTGCACGAGGTAGTGGTGCGGCGCCATCGCGGTGTCGTGGCCGGGGAGAGCCGCCACCACCGCCCGGTGGGCGGCGAGCGGGGTGAGCGCCGGATCGTGGGTGGCGATGCGGGCGACGAGGCGGCCGTCCACGCGTTCGACCGCGGTGCTCACGGTGGTACCGAGGGCGCCGGCGACCAGGGCCCGGACGGCCTCCAGGTCGATCCAGCAGCCGTCGATCAGTTCCCAGGCGCCGGTCCGGACGGCGGACGGCACACCGGTCAGGGCGGGCAGGTCGGCGAGTGGGAACGGCCCGTGTGCGGCGGCCCCGAGGAGGGCCGGCAGGGCGAGCGCGAACCGCTCGGCCTCCGTCCGGTCGAGCACCTGCGGGCAGGTGAGCAGGGCGAACTCCAGGCTGCCGGAGGTCCGGAGGACGGTGAGCATGATGCGGACCGGGAGCGGCTGGTCGGGCAGCCAGGTCAGTTCGGGGTCGCCGACCGGGGCCGGGCGGGCGTCGGACATCGCCTCGGGGATGGCCGGACTGAGGTCGTTGACGACGACCTGCCGGGCGAAGCGGGCGCCGCGCAGGTGGGCGACGTCCTCGATCAGCTGCCAGACCTTCCCGGCAGGGAGGGTGCTGTGCCAGTAGCCGGCGAGCGAAGCGGCCTTGGTGCGGCCGATCAGCTCGTCCAGGTCGACGGCGCCGGCGTCCAGCGCGAGCAGGGCGTCCTGGGCGAGCGTGCCGATGTGGTCGGCCATCGCGGCGCGTTGGCGGTTGGCGGAGAGAGCGGCCAGCACCAGTGTGGAGTGGCCGGCGCGCTGGGCGACCAGGGCGGCGAACGCCGCGAGCAGGACGACCGAGGGGCTCGCGCCGGTCCGCCGCGAGGCGGCGGCGAGGTCGGCACCGGCCGCGCGGGAGCGCAGGACGACGGCGGCGACGTTGTCCGCGGGGCCGGTGATCCGGGAGTCGGCGAAGACCGCCTGCGGGCCGGTGGCCAGGATCCTCTCCCAGTGCCCGAGCCCTGCGGCGGCCTTGCGCCGGCCCTGGTCGCTCCGTTCCCGGGCGGCCACCTCCAACGGGGTCCGGGCCGTTGCGGGCGGCAGCTCCTTGCCGGCGGCGAGCACCAGCCAGTCCTGGATCAGCAGCGTGGTCGCGACGCCGTCCGCGCCGGCGTGGCAGACCACCACGATCAGCCGCAACGCCCGGTCGGCGTCGGCCAGCAGGGTGAAGCGGAGCCGGATGCCGTCCGCCAGGTCGAACGGGACTGCCACCTCGCGACGGCCCGACTCCTCGGCCAGCCTGTCGAGTTCGGTCTCCGCAAGGTCTCCGGTGTCGAGTACGGTGACGGTGAACTCGCCCTCGCCGCGGACCTCCTGGCGCTCCGGGAACGCCTCCGGGCCGGGGCCGGGCGGGAAGACGGTGCGCAGGGATTCGTGCCGCTCGACCAGGACGCGCAGCGCGTCGAGGGCGGCGGGCAGGGTGGTGCCGTCGGGCACCGGCCAGACCGACTCCTTGTTGATCTGGGCGGGCTGGTCGCGCCGGATGCAGCGGATCATGTTGTCCTGGCCGAGGGTGAGCGGCCCGGAGCCGCTGCTCGCGCCGCTGTACCGGACGGTGATCCGCCGGCTGGTCTCTGTCACGTCGTCCGTGCCCTTCGGCTCGCCGGGGGTCCAAGGGGGGTCTGAAGGGTCTGAAGGGTCTGAAAGTCGGGGTCTCGGTGATTCTCAGTGGGGTCTCAGCGAGGTGCGGACCGGGACGCTATCAGCGACCGGGAAAGTGGTCCAGACCAAGAGTTCCGGAGATCTGACTGACCGTCAAATATGCGATGAGAAAGGATCGGTCAGTACTGTCGGAGCGGACCACCGATGAAGGCGGAGCCGGAACGGGCGGTCGCCGACGGCCGCCACCGCGGCCCGGAACGGCCCCGGCACCGGGGCGTCGTCGATCCGGCAGGGGCCGTCGCCGAGGGCGCCCACGTCGGCCAGGACGACCGGCGCCGGACCGGCCAGCGGCAGGGCGAACCCCTGCACCAGCCGACCGCCGTACGCCTTCACACAGGCCTCGCGGCGGCACCAGAGCTCGGTGAAGCGCTCGGCCAGGGCGGCGGGCGAGGCGGACGCGGCCAGCGCCGCGGCCTCGGCGCCCGGGAAGTAGCGGTGGGCTATCCGGGCCGCGACGCGCGGATCGTGGACCTCCTCGACGTCGGCGCCGACCTGCCGGCCGTCGGTGAGGGCGAGGACGGCGCGGGCACCGGAAGCGGAGTAGCTGACACCGGGCGTGCGGCCTTCGCCGACCGGCTCGGGCTTGCCGTGCGGGCCGAGGCGCCAGGTGAGTTCGGCCGGGTGCAGGCCCAGGCGTTCGGCCACGAGCAGCCGGACGGCGCCGTGCACAACCGTGAAGCGGCGGCCTGCCCCAGGGGCCGATCCGGCGGCTCGGGCGCGTTCGCCGAGGTCCAGCAGGGTGCGCAGCGCCCGCACCACGGGATCGGGTTGGTCGGTCGGTATGACCCAGAGATCGACCAGGTCGGGCACATCCGCCGGGCCGTCCGGGCCCACCGAGTCGGGCACATCCGCCGGATCGCACAGGTCGGGCAGGTCGGGCAGGTCGGGCAGGTCGGGCAGGTCGGGCAGGTCGATCATGGCCCGGCCCGCAGGGTCAGGGTGCTGAGCACGCCGAGCCGGCGGTCGAGACCGGCGGCCAGGACGGGCCGCCCTTCGGCCCGCCAGGCGGGGAGCCGCTCGGCCAGCGCGGACCAGAGCCCGGTGAACGGCTGGCCGCCGGGTACCTCGACCACGCCGTCGAGGCCGGGGCCGACCGCCAGACCGGGGCCGAGCAGCACCGCCGCACCCTCCCCCAGCGCCTCCGCCTCCACCCGGACCGTCTTCGCCGCGAGTTCGGCATCGGCCGAAAAGATCTGATGGATCGTCAATTCATGGCCCTCTGCCTCCTCGCAGACCAGCACGACAGCACAGTGCCGCTCGGGCAGCTCGACCGGTTCGGCCGCCCGGTGGTGCAGCGCCGTCTGCTCGGCCAGCACCACCACCGCCCGGCGGCAGGCACCCGTCCGGTGGTACTCGGCGGCGATCCGCAGGGCACTGAAGGCCGCGGCCGAGCCCTGGTCGCAGAGCGCGAAGGCGAGCGGCTCGCCCGGGCAGGAGCGGCTGAGGGCCAGCGAACTCGGCGCCCCCGGGCGGACGTCCGGGGAGTCGAAGGCGAGGATCAGCAGGTCGACCGGCCGGCCGTCGGCGAGCGCCTCGCGCAGCAACCCCTCGGCCATCTCCTCGTAGGAGTGGCCGACACCCTCGGTCAGCAGGTCCTCACGCAACGGCAGCCCGTACGGGCGGACCAGATCGGAGACGAAGACCCGCAGGTCCGGGTCGAGCGAGGCCTCCGACCGGCCGTCGACGTACCCCGCCACGACCCGGGTGACGGCCAGGCCGGGGGCGGAAGCGGCGGCCACCCGGTCAGTCCTCGGGGATGATGTGGCCGGCCACGTAGTCGGCCAGGCTGGTCACCGAGCGCAGGTCGTCCTCGCCGATCTTCTCGACGTCGACCTGGATGTCGAGCGCCTCCTCGACCTCCAGGATCAGCTCGATGGTGCCCGCCGAGGTGAGGCCGAGGTCGTCGAAGAGGCAGGCGTTCTCGGGGATCTCGGAGAGGTCGCGCTTGAGTACGCGGGGCAGCAGCTCGCCGAGGCTCTTCAGGATCCGCTCGCGCAGCTCGGCTTCAGTGGTCTGGACCGCGGGGTCTGGCATGGATGTCCCGTCCCGTCGTGCATGAAAGGTGAATGGGTGCGGTGGAAGCCGCGGCCGAGGGTGTGGTCGTCCTCGCCGTGCCACGGCATCGCCTGTGCTCGCCCTGCACTCGTCCGACTGACGGTGCCTCAGTGCTGAACGGCCATGGCGGAGAAGGTGGCTCCGACACCGGCGGCGGCGATCAGGTAGCGGTCGCCGCGGCGGAGCAGCCCCCGTGTGGTGGCGGTGTGGAGATTGATGAGGCTGTCTGCAGCGAAACTGTGCCCGACCGAGGGCACGTTGTCCAGCACCACCTTTTCCACCGGGTACCCGATCCGGCGGCAGATCATCCGCCAGGACGCCTGGTTGACGTTGTGCGGAAGGACCACCGCCACGTCCGAGAGGTCCAGACCTGCCTGGTCGAGGGCGGCCTCGATCGCCTCGATCATCACCGTCGGGTACTCCCGCTGGTAGCGGGCGAGCAGGTCCGGATCCCCGGCCAGGCGGCCGTCGAACTCGGGCCGGTGGCGGACGGCGTAGGAGAGCACGCGGTTGCGCTCGCCGGTCGCGCGGACCAGGCAGGCGGCCGCACCCTCGGCGAAGATCCCCGTCTCGGGCACCACCTGGGCGTCCTTGGTGAAGGTCTTCTCCCCGGCCAGGACCAGGGCCAGCGCCTCCGGGTCGTCGGTGCCGGCCAGCAGCCGGCCGGCCAGGTCGACGGCCAGGAGGCCCACCGCGCAGGCGTGGTGGGTCACGGTGAAGGCGCCGGCGCGTGCCAGGCCGTAGCGGTCGAGCAGTTGGTGCAGCGGGTTGAGCGGGTACGGCACCGCCACCGGCATGCTGCGCGCGTGGATCACGAAACGGACGTGCCGTTCGCGTCCGCGCAGCTCCGGTAGTGCCTCGACGGCGGCGCCGAGCAGGTCGGGCAGCGTCCCGTCCGGGTCCAGTCGCAGCTGGTCCAGGCCGTGGAAGCGGCGGAAGAGTCGAAGTTGACGTGGGGTCAGGCCGATGCGCTCGCCCACCGCCTCGATGGGCACGGTGTGGTGGGGAAGGTGGACGGCCACTGCCTCCAGTGCGGTCACGCGGGCTAGTATTCCGACGCCCGACGGGTCGCACAAGTGATCTCGGGCCGTTCGGGCGCGAGTCTGCGCACCCGCCCCCCGCCATCATCCGCCCCCTGCCGTCGAGCTGGTGGAGCCACCCCCATGACCCATCGTGAACCGTCCTTCCCCCCTGTCCCGGTCCGCCCGGAGCTGGTCGAGCTGCTGGTCAAGGCCGCCGACGCGCCGCCGGAGTGGGCCGCACTGATCACCCCGCAGGCGCGGCTGGACGCCGATCTGCTGCTGGACGAGTGCGAACTCGCCCTGCTGGACGCCCTGCTGACCGAGCGATTCGGTACCGCGGCCGGCCTGGCCGCGCTGCGCGCCGGGCTGGACCTCGGCGCTCTGGAGGCACTGACCGTCGCCGAGGTGCAACGCCTTCTGCCCGAAGGGGCAGCCCGATGAGCCGGTTCCTGCTGGTCGTGCCTCCGCTGACCGGACACGTCAATCCGACCGTCGGCATCGCCCGCGAGCTGACCGCGCGCGGGCACGAAGTCGCCTGGACGGGCACCGAGTCGGTCCTGCGGCCGCTGCTCGGGCCCGAAGCGGCCGTCCTGGGCACCGGCACCCGGGCGTTCCGGGCGCAGGGCGGGCACGGGCTGGCCGCCCTGCGCTCCCTCTGGGAGGGGTTCATCGTCCCGTACGCGCGGTTCACGGCGAAGCCGTTGGACGCGGTGGTGCGGGAGTTCCGGCCGGACGCACTGCTGGTCGACCAGCACACGCCGGCGGGCGCCCTGGTCGCGCACCGGTACGGGCTGCCGTGGGCGAGCCTGGCGCCGGGCGGGATGGAACTCGGGCGGCCGATGCGGGCATTGCCGCAGGTGGAAGCCTGGATGACCGGGCTGCTGCGCGGCCTCTGGCAGCGGGCCGGGCTGCCCGAGGGCGAGTACACCGATCCGCGTTTCTCCCCCGCCCTGGTGCTGGCGCTCACCGGCCCGGCGCTGACCGGCGCGGCGTTCCCGGAGCACGTGGCACTGGTCGGGCCGGTGCTGACCGAGCGGCCCGCCGATCCGGCGTTCCCGTGGGAGCGACTGGAGCACGGGCGGCGCAGGGTGCTGGTCACCATGGGCACGCTGGCCGGCGAGCTCGGCACCGGCTTCCACACCCGGGCCGTCCGGGCGCTGGCGCTCTGCGGCGACGACGTGCAGCCGGTGATCGCGGCTCCGCGCGCGCTTCTGCCCGAACTGCCCCGTCACGCCGTCGCGGTGGACCGTGCACCGGTGCTGGAGCTGATGGCCCGCGGCGCGCTGGACGCGGTGCTCTGCCACGGCGGGATGAACACCGTCGGCGAGGCTCTGGCGCACGGGCTGCCGCTGGTCACCGCACCGATCCGGCACGACCAGCCGTTCGTCGCGGCGCAGGTCACGGCGGCCGGCGCCGGGCTGCGGGTGCCGTTCGCCCGGGTGACGCCGAAGCAGCTGGCGGCGCGGCTGCGCACCGTTCTGGACTCGGAGGACCACCGGGCGGCCGCCGTTCGCGTCGGGGCCGAACTGCTGGCCGGCGGCGGGGCCGTGGCGGCGGCCGACCGGCTGGAGTCGCTGGTGGTGGGCGGAACGGACCGGCAGAATCCATTGGTCTAGGCCATTGTTTCAGGGGCGCCGCAGACCCTAGGGTGGCGCGCAGTGCCGCGTTCGGCGGCGCCCCCTCCGCAGCACCGCATCCCAGGTGCCCCGGCAACCCATCCCCGCACGGGAGTTCTGGTTGATCGAGACCAAGGGACTTCGCAAGTCCTATCCGTCCAAACAACGCGGTCAGGCCGCCGTCGACGCCGTCCGCGGCATCGACCTGGACGTGGCGGCAGGTGAGATCTTCGGCTTCCTCGGCCCCAACGGCGCCGGCAAGACGACCACTCTGCGCATGCTCGCCACGCTCATCCGCCCGGACGGCGGCGAGGCCCGGATCGCCGGCGCCGACCTGCTCGCCGACCCTGCCGACGTCCGCCGCCGCATCGGCTACGTCGCCCAGGGCGGCGGCACCACCGACGCCGTCAGCACCCGCGAGGAGCTGGTGCTCCAGGCGCGGATGCACGGCACCGGAAAGGCCGCGGCCCTGCAACGCGCCGAGGAGGCCCTGAAGGCCTTCGAGCTCACCGAGTTCGCCGACCGGCCGTGCCGCACCTACTCCGGCGGTCAGCGCCGCCGGGTGGACATCGCACTCGGCGTCATCCACGCCCCCCGGGTGCTCTTCCTGGACGAGCCCACCGTGGGCCTCGACCCCGCCGGCCGGGGCCAGGTCTGGGCGGAGATCCGCCGGCTGCGCGACGAGGGCATGACCGTCGTGGTGACGACCCACTACCTGGAGGAGGCCGACGCGCTCTGCGACCGGGTGGCGATCGTCGACCACGGCGAAGTCGTCGCCGAGGGCACGCCCGAGACCCTCAAGCGGGAGATCTCCGGCGACGTCGTCCTCGTCGGCCTGCCCGCCGGGGAAACCGAACGGGCCACCAACGCCCTGCGCGAACAGGCCTACCTGCACCGCCTGGAGGCGCAGGGCGAGGGCGGCCTGCGGCTCTACCTGGACGACGGCGCCGCCGCGATCCCGCAGCTGCTGCGCGCGCTCGACGGCGCGGGCGTGGTGCCCGGCACGGTGCAGTTGCAACGGCCCAGCCTGGACGACGTGTTCCTGGCCCGCACGGGCCGCTCGATCGAGCAGGCCTGACCTCCGACACCCCAAGGGGCTCTCTTGAAGCTCGCCCGTGACACCTGGCTGGTCTTCCAGCGGCAGCTGCTGCTGATGTGGCGAACGCCGGTCTGGATCGCCGTCGGCGTGATCCAGCCGGTGTTCTACCTGCTGCTGTTCGCGCCGCTGCTCAAGAAGGTCCTGGAACCGATGGGCGCGACCACCTACGCCGCGGCCTACCAGATCTACGTTCCGGGCCTGTTGGCGGTGCTCTGCATCTTCGGCGGCCTCTACACCGGCTTCAGCCTGCTCGGCGAGCTCAAGTCCGGCATCATCGAGCGGGCCCGGGTGACCCCGGTCAGCCGGCTGGCGCTGCTGCTCGGCCGGGCGCTGCGCGAGACGGTGGCGCTGCTGGTGCAGGCCGTGATCATCACCCTGGTGGCGCTGCCGTTCGGCCTGCGGGTCGGCCCGGTGGACCTGCTGCTGGCCTACCTCTTGCTGGGCCTGCTGGCCCTGATGACCTCGGCGATCTCCTACGGCATCGCCCTGCTGCTCCCGGCCGACGAGGCGATGGCGCCGGTGGTGAACACCCTCGCGCAGCCGATCGCGCTGCTCTCCGGCGTCCTGCTGCCGCTGGCGCTGGCGCCGGTGTGGCTGCAGTCGCTGGCCAGGTGGAACCCCTTCTACTGGGCCGTGGAGGGCATGCGGGCCCTGTTCTCCGGCCGCGTCGGGGACAGCGTGGTCTGGCAGGGGCTGCTGGTCGTCGTGGTGATGACGGTGGCGGCGGTGTACTGGTCCGCACGGCTGTTCTCCACGCGGGTGCGCTGAGGCCGGACGGACGGCGAGGCGGGGCCGGGGCTGTTCGGCCCCGGCCCCGCCTCGGTGGCACCTGGCTCCCGTCCGGACCTAGGCGGTCGGACCTGGTGCGGCCTGCTCGCGGACGAAGCGGGCCAGCGCGGCGACCCCGTCGACGATCTGATGCTCCGTCAGGGCACTGATGGAGAGCCGCAGCCGCCGCTCTCCACCGCCGGCCGGGTAGAACGGCGCCATCGGGGTCCAGAGCACCCCGTGGTCCCGGGCGCACCGCTCCATGGCCGCCTCGTCGGCCGGGAAGGGCACCGTCAGCACGGCGAAGAAGCCGCCCTCCGGCCGGTTCCAGGACAGGCCCAGCCGGTGGCGCTCCGCCGCGGGGAAGTGCCGCTCCAACTCCCGTAGCAACACGGTCATGTTGGCCGCGTAGTGGGCCGTCGCCCCGGCGTTGGCTGCGCGCAGCCGGCAGCCGTGGCGCAGCAGCATGCCACCGATCACGGCCTGGCTGAGCGCCGGCGTGTTGACCGTCGTCATGCTCTTCAGCTTGGCCAGCTCGTCCGCCAGCAGCGAGCGCCGCCCGCCGGGCCCGGCCACCTCCTGGTCGGCCACGACGTAGCCGAGGCGGGCGCCGGGGAAGCAGGTCTTGGCGAAGGAGCCGAGGTAGACGACCTGGCGTCGCCGGTCCAGGGCCTTCAGCGTGGGCCGCTCACCTGGGTCGCGGGCGAAGAAGCCGTACGGGTTGTCCTCGATGACGAGCAGGCCCTCCCCGGCCGCGGCGTCCAGCAGCCGGGCCCGGGCGGGGACGGGCATGCTGGTGCCGGAGGGGTTGGCGAAGTCGGGGACGACGTAGAGCGCGCGCGGGCGCCGCCCCCCGGCCCGCACGGCGTGGGCCGCGGCGCAGACGGCCTGCGGGTCCGGGCCGCCGTCGGGGCCCTCGGGCACCGGGACGGTGGTCAGATCGAGCAGCCGGGCGGCGCCGGTCACGCCGACGTAGCAGGGCGAGCTGACCAGCAGGACGTCGTCCGGGCCGGCGCAGAGGGCACGCAGCGTCAGCAGCATGCCCTCCTGGGCACCGACGGTCAGCACCAGGGCCTCGGGCGGGACGGCCAGGCCCTCGTCGTTGGCGAGGGTACGGGCGACCAGGCCGGCGATGACCCCCTTGGTCGGCCCGTACTGGAAGAGCGTGGTCCGGACCGCGTCCCGGCCGGCGCCCCGGTCCGCCAGGTGGTCCAGGTAGGTGTCCAGGTAGGTGTGGACGTCCTCGGGTTCGAAGAAGCCCTCGTAGGGCCGGCCGGGGGCGAAGGAGACCGCGTCGGGGTAGCGGGTGGTGACCTCGTTGAGGAAGGTCATCGCGTCCAGCAGCGGGTCGGCGAGGGAGGCGTGCAGCTCGGCCAGTTCCAGCGGCGGGACGGGCTCCGGCGGCTCGGGCGCGCTCACCGGAGGGCCTCGCGCAGCCGGTCGGCGGCGTACCGCTGGGCGTCGCCGGCGGCGTCCAGGACGCCCGTCATGGCGAAGAAGCCGTGCGGCATGCCCGCGTACCGCCGGGATTCGACGGGGACGCCGGCCGCCCGCAGCGCGTCGGCGTAGCGTTCGCCCTCGTCCCGCAGCGGGTCGTACTCGGCGGTGATCACGGTGGCGGGTGGCAGCCCGGCGAGGCTCGGGGCGCGCAGCGGGGAGGCGTGCGGGTGGTCCCCGTCGGCGGGGTCGGCCAGGTAGTGGCCCCAGTACCAGGCGACCGAGCGGCGGTTGAAGAGCGCCGGGTCGTCGTGTTCGCGCAGCGAGGCGGTGTCGGCCCGGTGGTCGGTGTTGGGGTAGACGAGCAGTTGGTGGCGAAGGGCCGGGCCGCCCTCGTCGCGGGCGAGCAGGGTCAGCGCGGCGGCGAGGTTGCCGCCAGCGCTGTCGCCGCCGACGGCCAGGCGTGTCGGGTCGATGCCGAGGCCGGCAGCGTGTCCGGCCAGCCAGCGCGCGGCGGCCCGGCAGTCGTGGACGGCGGCGGGGAAGGGGTGTTCGGGGGCGAGGCGGTAGCCGACGGAGGCGGTGACGCAGCCGACGGCGTTGGTGAGGCGGCGGCAGATCGCGTCACTGGTGTCGGGCGAGCCGAGGGTCCAGCCGCCGCCGAACAGGTACAGCAGGGCGGGGAGTGCCGGGCCGGCGGTCCGCTCCGGGCGGTAGAGGCGGAGCGCGAGTTCGCCGCCCGGGCCGGGGATGCGGTGCTCCTCGACGGCGGCGACGGGTTCGGGGGTGCCGGCCGCGGCCCGGATGTCGGCGAGGTCGGCGGCCCGGGCCTCGGCCGGGGTGAGGGTGTAGAGCGGTGGCGTGCCGGCCCGCGCGCGGCGCTCGCGCAGGGCCTTGGCCTGGGGGTGCAGTGGCATGGGTCGTCCCGTCGAACTGTGGGGTGCGCGGCCGGGTCACCGGCTCGGGCCGGCGGCTCGGGGTCAGGGTCTGGTGGGCCGGTTGGGATCGTCCGGTCGGACGTGCCGGTCGAGGTCAGCGGTCCGCCTCGACGTAGATCGTCTCGTCGGTGCGGAAGGCGGTGTCGAGGTTGGCGACGTCGGCGCGGATGCCCTGCCGGTAGGCGCAGTGGCGGATCTGCCCGGGCTCGAAGCCGGCCCGGGTGAGGACGTGGCACAGCTCGTCCAGGTCGTAGATCCACTGGTGACCGTAGTACCGGAAGATCTGGTTGACCAGGAAGGCCGGGCGTTTCGGCATCGGCGGGCCGAAGCCCATGGTGGTGAGGCGGCGGCGGTGCCTGGCGAGGAAGCCGTCGTCGGTGACGTAACCGGCCAGGTAGCGGGCGAGGTCCGGGGTGGTGAGGCGCAGGACGCCGCCGGGGCGCAGCACGCGCCGGGCCTCGCGCAGCCAGCCGACGGCGACCGGCAGGGTGACGTGCTCGATCAGGTGCTCGGCGTAGACCCAGTCGACGCTGGCGTCGGCGAACGGCAGCGGCCGGGCGATGTCGAGCTGGGTGAACCAGCGGTCGCCGTCGACGCGGTAAAGGGTGCCGGGCTCGGTGGCGGCGTCGGAGCTGGACAGAGCCGTGAGGTCGGTGCCGAGGCCGGCCGGGTGGGCCGTCCGGAAGGCGGCGAACTCGATGCCGGTGAGGCCGAGTTCGCGGAACTCCTGGTGGTCGCGCGGGAGCCGGTCGGCCGGTTCGAGGGTCTTGCAGGTGGCGACCCGGTCGCTGACCTCGTCGAGGCGCGCGGCGAGCCCCTCGGGGTCGTCCCAGTCCCAGCCGGGGAAGGCGTCCTGGTTCTTCATGTCGTCGGTCCTTCGGTCGGGGCCGCTGCCGGGCGGTGTTGCCGGCTGTGCCGGGTGGTTGCGAGAGGTATGCCGGGTGGTTGCGCGAGATGGGCGGGGTGGTTGCGCGAGATGGGCGGGGTGGTTGCGCGAGATGGGCGGGGTGGTTGCGCGAGATGGGCGGGGTGGTGCGCGGGTGCTCGGGGTGGTGCGCGAGAGGGGAGCAGGCGGTGCGCGGGCAGATCTTCGGGCGGCCGGGCCGTGGTCAGAGGGGCCAGGGTGCGAGGGCCGTACGGTCCAGGTCGGCGGGCGTGGGGCGACCCAACAGGGCCAGTGTGTGCTCCAGTTCGTCGCGGAGCAGGCCGAGGACGGCGGCCGCGCCGGCCTCTCCCCCGGTGGCGAGCCCCCAGAGCACCGGCCGGCCGACCAGGACGGCGCGGGCCCCCAGGGCGAGCGCGACCGCGACGTCGGTACCGGTGCGGACGCCGCCGTCGAGCAGGGCCGGGACGTCCGGCGGAAGAGCGGCGGCGACCTCGGGCAGGGCGGCGAGGGCGGGCAGTGCGCCGTCGAGCTGGCGGCCTCCGTGGTTGGAGACCACGACGGCGTCCGCCCCGTGCTCGGCGGCGAGCCGTGCGTCCTCGGCGGTGAGGATGCCCTTGAGGACGATCGGGAGCCGGGTGCGCTCGCGCAGCCAGGCCAGGTCGGACCAGGTCAGGGTGGGGTCGAACTGTTCCAGCGCGTGGTCGGCGATGCCGGAGGAGCCGGCGCCGGCCCGGTGGCTGGCGGCCATCAGGGCCGGGTCGAGGTTGACGGCGCGGATGTGCGACGGGACGGCGAAGCCGTTGCGCAGGTCGCGCAGCCGACGCCCGATCCGGGGGGCGTCCACCGTCAGCATCAGGGCGGTGTAGCCGGCCGCCTCGGCCCGTTCGACCAGCGCGGCGAGCGCGTCACGGCGGCGCAGCCAGTAGAGCTGGAGCCAGAGCGGCCCGGTGGCTGCGGCGGCGATGGATTCGAGGGTGGCGCTGGCGAAGATGCCGGCGACGAGCAGGGATCCTGCCCGTCCGGCTGCCCGGGCGGTCGCAATCTCGCCGTCCGGATCGACCAGACGGTGGTAGGCCATCGGGGCAATCCCGACCGGGAGTCGGAGCTCGGAGCCGAGCAGCCGGACGGCGGTCGAGCAGCCCGAGACGTCGACGAGCGCGCGCGGCCGCAACGCATAGCGGGCGAACATTTCCCGGTTCGCCTCGAGGGTGCGTTCCGCTTCGCTGCCACCCTCGATGAAGTCCCATATTTCCGGGGGAAGTTGGGCGCGTGCAGCGCGCTCGATCCCGGCCAGCGTGAGTAGTCCCACGGGCATCCTCGTTCCCGGACGGCCGCGCTCGGGCCAGTCCCGGTTCGGCAGCGTAGGAGGTCTACACCAGATTGGTATAGACCTTGATTTGACCAATCGTCTGTGCAAAGGTCTGGCAACGGAATTGAACGTATTGGTTGAGAACGGCGTCCATGTCAAATCTCCTCACTGCGTGGAGTGGCGTTGACCGGCATTTCCCTCTTCTCACTTCCGCCCTCTTCACCGCCGCACGCCGATGCCCCCCACGACTGGGTGGAGCGGTTGCTGCTGGCCGGCCCCGGGGGCGAGGAGTGCCTTCACTTCGGTACACCCGTCGACCGTGACGCCCTGCGCGCCCTGGTCGGCGAGCAGGTCGAGCGGCTGGCCGCGGCCGGCCTGGCACCGGGCGGTACGGCCGCACTGCGGCTTCCGCCCTCGCTGGGCTTTGTCGCCGCGCTGCTCGCCTGCTGGCAACTGCGCGCCCAAGTGGCCCTGTTGGACCAACGGTTGACCGACCACGAGATCGCCCTCGCGGTCGAACGGTTGGCCCCGCAGGTGCTGGTAGGGTCCGAGCACGGGACCTCGGCGGCGCTGCGCGGCTTCTCCGAGGTCGACCCGGTGGCCGTCCGGCTGCCGGGCGGGCGCCCGGCCGCGACCGGCCATGCGCTGGTCCAGCTGAGCTCAGGCTCCACCGGGCCGGCCAAGGTCATCGCCCGCACCGCCGGTGACCTCGTCCGTGAACTCACCTGCTACCGAAAGCTGGTGGACTTCCCGGGGGAGGGCGAGCGGGTGGTGCTGCTCTCCTCGGTGGTGCACGTGCTCGGACTGGTCGGCGGACTGCTGAACAGCCTGCACGCCCGCGCGCCGCTGACCGCACCGGCCCGGATGACGGCTGCGGGCATCCTCGCCGCCGTCGCCGCGGAGCAGGAGCGGCCGACCACCCTGATCGGTGTCCCCTTCCACGCCGAGCTGCTGGCCGGCGCGGCCGCACCCCCGCCGCTGCCCCGGCTGCGGCGGATGGTGGTGGCCGGGGAGCTGGTGCGCCCGGGCCTGCCGGCCGCCTTCACCGCCAGGTACGGCGTCCCGCTCGGCACCATGTACGGGATGACCGAACTCGGTGTCATCGCCACCGACCTGACCGGCCGGCTGCACCCGGCCAAACAGCCGGTGGACGGGATGGAACTTCGCCTGGTGGCCGGGGAGTTGCAGCTCAGGACGGCCGCCTCGCCGTACCCCGGCCTGGACGACCCGACCCGCTGGTCGGACGGCTGGCTGCACACCCGGGACGCCGCCGTCCTGGACCGGGCCACCGGACTGGTCACCGTGCTCGGCCGGCGGGACTCGCAGGTCTCGATCGGCGGCCTGAAGGTGGACCTCACCGAGGTCGAGCAGACCCTGGCCGCCCTGCCGGAGGTCCGCGAGGCCGTGGTCGTCTTCGACGAGGGCGCCATCGAGGCGTACCTCGCCGCCGAGGACGGCGCGGATCACGCGCTCGTCCAGGAGCGGCTGGCCCGGCAGCTCGCCGCCTTCAAGCGGCCGCGCCGGCTGGCCTTCCTGCCGCAACTGCCGCGCACGGCCACCGGAAAGCTGCTGCGCGACCCGGCCGCCCTGCGCGCGGCCGCCCGCTGAACCGCGATTACCTCCGAACCCGGCCGCGTTCCCGCAAAGACCCGATTCGCATTCCCGGCCCGGCCGCGGCGATCACCCCGCCGCACCCACGGCACCATCCCGGTGGGCCCGGGCCGGCCTTCCCGCCGTATCCGAACGGAATTCCCCGACAACCCGCACGCGCCGCCCGCGTGCAGGCACCAAGGAGCACACCATGCAGGACCGCATCCGCGAGTTCGTCCTCGCCGCGCTGGCCGAGATGCAGTACGACGTGTCCGAGGTCACCGGCGACACCGACCTCGGCCCGGCCGGGCTCGACCTGGAGTCGCTCGCCCTCGCCGACCTCTCCGTACAGGTCGAGGACGAGTTCGGGGTCACGTTCGACCTGGACGAGATGGAGAACACCGCGCTGATGACGCTGGACCAGTTCACCGCCGACGTCGCCACCCGTCTCGCCGCCACAGCCACCTCGGGCAGCCCGGCGTGACCGGCCCCGCCCTCCCCGACCGGGCCGAGGTGCTGGAGATCCTGGCGGCGTTCGGGCAGCGCGCCGCCGACTCCGTCCCCGAGGAGCTCGGATCTCTCGAACTCACCTGGCTGATCGCCGAGTTCGAGCAGCGCTACGGTATCGAGCCAGACCTCGACGACGAGCGGTTCGAGGCGATCAGGACCGTGGACGACGCCACCGAGGTGCTCCGCGCGGCCGTCCTGGCCGGCGCCGCACCGGCCGCGCCTGCACCGGCCGCGCCTGCACCAACCACACCCGGGGCCGCGCCGTCATGACCGGCCACGCCCCACCCGCCGTCCGGCCCGTGGTCCCGCCCGCCGTCCGGCCCGTGGTCACCGGCGTCGGCGTGCTCAGTGCGGCCGGAACCGGGCTCGGCGAGCTCGCCGAGGCCACCGCCCACGGCAAGGCCGCCTTCACCACGGTGACCAGGTTCGACGTCTCCGCCCGCCGGGCCACCCGGGCCGCGTTGCTGCCCCGGCCGGTGGAGCTCGCCGACGCCGTGCTCGCCGCCGTGGAGCAGGCCTGCCACCAGGCCGGCCTGCCCGCCGGTCCCGCCGCCTCCGGCAACGCGGCCATGCCGGTGCTGCTCGCGCTGCACAGCGACCTGCGCACCCGGGCGGTCACCACGGCCGTCGCCGCCGGGGCGGCCGCCGCCTGGGGGGTCGCCGGCGTCACCCGCGTCTACACCGGTGCCTGCGTCGCGGCCGGCACCGCGGTGGCCGACGCCGCCGCGCTGGTCGCCACCGGCCGGCACCCCCGGGTACTGGTCGCGGCCGGGCACCTGGTCGAGCCGGGCGTCTTCGCGGCCTTCGACGCCGGACGGGCGCTGGCCCGCGACGGCGAGCTGCGCCCGTTCAGCGCCGGCCGCACCGGCACCCTGCTCGGCGACGCGGCGGCCGCCGTGGTCGTCGAGGCCGAACCCGCGGCCGGGCAGCGCGGCGCGCCCGTCGTCGCCCGGCTGGCCGGCTGGGGCCGGACCGGCGACGCCCACCACGTCTGCCGCCCCGAACCGGACGGCGAGGGCGCGGCCCGGGCCGTCGAGGCCGCGCTCGCCCGGGCCGGCCTCGGCCCGGCGGAGATCGGCTACGTCAACGCCAACGGGACCGGCTCGCCGCTGGCCGACCGGGCCGAGGCGAGCGCACTGCGCCGGGTGTTCGGAGCGCACACCGACCGGCTGCCGGTGAGCTCCAGCAAGTCCGTCCACGGCCACGCCCTGGAGGCCTCCGCGCTGCTCGAACTCGCCGTCACCATCGCAGCGTTGCGCGACGGGCGGCTTCCGGTGAACGCCGGCTGGCTCGGCCCGGACCCGGACCCGGACGCCGGCCTGGACCTCGTCCTCGACGGTCCGCGCACCGCCCGGCCCCGCTACGCACTCACCCTCAACTCGGCGTTCGGCGGAGCCAACACCGCGCTCCTGGTGGCCGCCCGGTGACCGAGCTGCGCATCCTCGCCGAGGCCCGCTGGCCCGACCCCGGCCGGGCGGACCGGGACCGGCCCGACCCGCTCCCGCCGATCCCCGGCTTCTCCGCCTCCTCCTTCAACCCGCTGGTGGCGGAGACCGCCGAACGCTGTCTGCGCGCCCACCACGGCGCCGCCCCTGCCCCCGGCCGGACCGCCCTGCTGCTGGCGAGCGCCGGCGGCGACCGTGTCACCGCGCGGGCGATCGACGAGGCCGCGGCCTCCGGGCGGCGGGTGCCGCCGCTGCTGTTCTTCCAGTCCAACCCGAACGCCGTCCTCGGGCACATCGCCGCCCGCTGGGGCCTGACCGGGCCCGTGGTCGCGATCAGCCCGGTCGGGGCACGAGCGGGCGAGGTGCCGCAGGACGCGCTCGACCTCGCCGCGCTGCTCCTCGCGGACGGCGACGCCGGCCACGTCCTGATCGTCGCCGCCGAACAGGCCGAGGCGGCCGGCGCCGGGGCGGACGACGAAAACGCCGCCGAACAGGCCGACGAGAAGGCCGACGCCACCGAAGACGCCGGGACGAGCACCGACCGGGCCGTCGCCGTCCTCGTCACCACCGCCTGACCCGCACCACCCCGCACCACCCCGCACCACCCCGCACCACCGCCGGCCGTACACGCACCGTCACGAGCACACGTCCGTCGCCGGGCACGCCGTCCCAGGCACACCCGTCACCCCGCACACCGTCACCCCGCATCCGCGCGAGCGGCCCCCGCACGCCGCGTCGCGCCGCAGTACGCCCTGCACCATGGGAGGGATCCACCACCGTGAGCATCCGCAGTATCCGCACCCTTCTGGCGGACGACCCGGACGTCGGCGCCGGCAACGCCCTGACCAGCCGGCTGGACCTCGGCCTCGGCCTGGACGAGCCGCTGCTGACCTTCGACACCCAGGTGGCCGACCACCCCGCCTGGCAGCCGTTCACCCTGCGCGAGCTCGACCGCGCCGTCCGGGCCCGCGCCGCGGCGCTGCACGCGCTCGGCGTCGGCCGCCGCGACCCGGTGGTGGTGTTCGCGAGCGACGCCGCCGACCACGTGCTCGCCTTCCTCGCGCTCGCCCGGCTCGGAGCCATCCCCTCGCTGCTCAATCCCAACCTCGACGGCGAGCGGGCCGCCCGCTACATCGCCAAGCTGGGCCCGGTCGGCATCCTCGCCGACGCCGCGCACCTGGCCGCGCTGGCCGGCTACGACACCGGCGCCCCCGCGTTCCCGGAGATCTCCGCACTCGGCGCGGGCGACCCGGACGCCGCGCCCGCACCGTACCGGCACTGGTCCGGCGACCCGGTGGCGATCACCCACTCCTCCGGCACCACCGGCATGCCCAAGGCCGTGGTCCACTCGCACGCGAGCCTGTACGCGGCGATCCGCCACCGCCTCCGGCTGCCCCGCCCGCAGGGACAGGAGCGGATGCTCAGCGCGTTGCCCGCACCGCACGCGGCCACCCTGATCGCCGTCAACCTGGCGCTCAGCTCGCACACCCAACTCGCCCTGCTGTCCGGCCAGTCAGGTGCCGGCGTGCTGGACGCGATCGAGGGCTGGCGGCCCACCGGGGTGGTCGGATTCGCCGCCACCTGGGCCGACCTCGCCCACCATGACCTGGCCGCACGGGAGTTGGGTTCCGTCGCGCTCTGGTGGAACACCGGCGACTGCGCACACGAGGTGCACATCCGCCGGCTGATCGCGGCCGGCAGCCGCGAGTCGGTGACCAGGGAGGGCCGGGTCCGCCTCCCCGGCTCGCTGTTCGTGGACGGCCTCGGCTCCACCGAGATGGGCCACTCGCACTTCTTCATCACCCACGGCCCCGGCACCGAACGGTACGGCCGCTGCGTCGGCCGCCCGCACGCCTTCGTCGACTGCGAGGTGGTCGGACCGGACGGCGAGCCGCTCGGCCCGGGCGAGGTCGGCGAACTGGCCACCGCCTCCCCGACCCTGGCGCTCGGCTACTGGAACGACTCGGCCACCACCTTCCGGACCAGGATCCGCGGCCGCTTCCTCACCGGCGACCTGATGTACCGGGACGAGGAGGGCTACTACTACCACGTGGACCGGCTGGTCGACTCTGTCGAACTCGGCGACGGGAAGCGGCTGTTCACCGCGATGTCGGAGGAGCGGGTGCTGGCCGCCTGCCCCGACGTCGCCGACTGCACGGTCGTCGCGGTGCGGGACGGCGAGCGGGTGGTCACCGACGTGCTGCTGATCCTGGCCGCCGGCGCCGACCCGGCGGCCGACCGCACCAAGGCGGTCACCGCCGCGCTGGACGAGGGCGCCGCGGCCACCGTCCGCCAGGTCCTGGTGGTGGCCGGCGACGACATCCCGCTCGGCCCGACCGGCAAGGTCCGCAAGGTGCTGCTGCGCCGGCGCTACCTCGACTCGGTGGCGGGCCGATGACGCCCCACACCGGCGGCCGCCCGGCCGCCGTGGTCACCGGCATCGGCCTGGTCACACCGGTCGGCCGCAAGCCCGCCGAGCTCTTCGACGCGCTCACCGCCGGCCGCTCCGGCATCCGCGCACTGCCGGAGGGCCACGCCGCGCACGGCTGGCTCACCGCCGCCGGGGTCGCGCCCGCCGTGGACGGGCGCGAGGTGCTGCCGCCGACCGAGACCCGCTGCGTGGACCGGTTCGTACTGCTCGCCCTGGCCGCCGCCGACGACGCGCTCGCCGACGCCGGCCTGGTGGTCGGCCGGGACGCCGACCCGCACCGCACCGCCGTCGTCCTGGCCACCGGTGGCGGTGGGCTGGAGACCTTCGAGCAGCAGTCGCACCGACGGCTGGAGCGCGGCCGGCCCGGCGTCAGCCCGTACCTGCTGCCCGGCATGCTCTCCAACATGGCCACCGCGCGGGTCGCCATCAAGCACGGCATCCGGGGCTTCAGTTCGGCGATCGTGACGGCCTGCGCGGCCGGCGCCCAGGCGGTCGCCGAGGGCCTGCGGCTGATCCGGGCCGGCGACGCCGACGTCGTGGTCTGCGGCGGCAGCGAGTCCTCGCTGCACCCGACGATCGCCGCCGCGTTCACCAACGCCCGCGCGCTGTCGTCCGGTTGGGACGACCCGGAGCAGGCCAGCCGGCCCTTCGACACCCGCCGCAACGGCTTCGTGCTGGGCGAGGGCAGCGCCGTCCTGGTGCTGGAGCGGGCCGAGCACGCGGACGCCCGCGGCGCGGCCGGCTACGCCGACCTGACCGGCTGGGGTGCGTCCACCGACGCCCACCACCCGACCATGCCGCGCCCGGACGGTGAGGGAGCCGCCGACGCGATGCGCACCGCGCTCGCCAACGCCGGTCTCACCCCGTCCGACATCGGCTACGTCAACGCGCACGGCACCGGCACCAGGCTGGGGGACGTCGCCGAGACCGCCGCGCTGCGCGCCGTCTTCGGCGAGGACGGTCCCGCGGTCAGCTCCACCAAGGGCGCCACCGGCCATCTGCTCGGCGCCGCAGGGGCCTTGGAGGCTGCGGTCACCGCGCTCGCGGTGGCCCGGGGGACGCTGCCGCCGACGGTGAACCTGACCGACCCGGATCCGGCCTGCCCGCTCGACCACGTCCGCGGCGCCGCCCGGACCGCGCCGCTGCGGGCCGCACTCAGCAACGCCTTCGCCTTCGGCGGCCACAACGTGAGCCTGGTCTTCGGGCCGGCGTCCACGCGGTCCGCCCGGTAGCGCCCGGACCGGCCGCGTTCGGCCGTGCCGTGACCCGACCACGTACTCAGCCACTCGTCCTTCGCCACTTCCGGGGAGATCCCGTTGTCCATCCAGTCCATCACCCATGTCGAGTTCCACTGCGCGGACGCCGACGAGGCCGCGACAGGCCTCTGCGCCGACTTCGGCTTCAGCCCCGAGGAGTTGACGCCCGAGGAGTTGACGGCCGACGCGCTCACGCCCGTGGAGTTGACGGCCGAGGGGTTCACGCCCGAGGCGCTCGCGGCCGCCGGCCAGGTGCCGCAGCAGGAGGGCGTGCGCGCCGTCCGCCTGCGCCAGGGCGGCATCCGGCTGCGGCTCCTCTCGGCCGCCGACCCCGCCCACCCGGTGGCCGAGTACGTCGCCCGGCACGGCGACGGCGTCGCGGTGATCGCGCTCGGCTGCACCGACCCGCAGGCTTCGCTGGAGCGCGCCGAGCGGCACGGCGCCCGCGTCCTGGACCGCGCCGGTGGCCTGCTGGCCGGGTTCGGCGACCTCGCGCTGCGGTTCGTGCCGCAGCCGCCGCTGACCACGGCGGAGCCGGCCGCCGGCACCCTGCTGGACGCCCTCGACCACGCCGCGATCTGCGTGCCGGCCGGCGAGCTGGCCCCCGCGGTGAAGTTCTGCGAGGCCGCGCTCGGCATGCACCGGATCTTCGGCGAGTACCTCGAGGTCGGCGAGCAGGCGATGGACTCCAGCGTGGTGCAGAGTGCCTCCGGCGACGTCACCTTCACCCTGATCGAGCCCGACACCGGCCGCCGCCCCGGCCAGATCGACACGTTCCTCGCCGACCACGGCGGCGCCGGCGTCCAGCACCTGGCCTTCCGCACCGGCGACATCGCCACCGCCGTCCGGACCATCCGCGGCCGCGGCGTCGAGTTCCTCAGCACCCCGGGCGCCTACTACGACACGCTGGCCGAGCGGCTCGGCGGCACCGCCATCCCGGTCGGCACGCTGCGCGAACTCGACGTGCTGGTCGACCAGGACCACGGCGGGCAGCTGTTCCAGATCTTCGCCCGCTCCACCCACCCGCGCCGGACGTACTTCCTGGAGCTGATCGAACGGCAGGGCGCGGGCACCTTCGGCACCGCCAACATCAAGGCTCTGTACGAGGCCGTCGAGCGGCAGCGCGCCACCGCCTCCGCCTGAAAGCCACCACCCCGAAGGAGGCCACGACCCATGACCACCGCGATCGAGTTCCGGCTCACCGAAGCCGAACGCGCGCTGCTGCCCACCCCCGAGGAGGTGGCCGGCTACCTCGAACACGGCTGGTACCTCTCCCGCCGGCTGTTCAGCGACGAGGAGCTGGACACGCTCCAGGCCGCCACCGAGACGTACTACGAGGGCCACCGGGACCGCCAACTGCCCGTCCGCCCGCCGAACCTGGCCTCCTGGGAGCCCGCCCACGGGCCCGTCCAGCGGCACAACGACTACGTGCACTTCGAGAGCGACGCGATCGGCGCGATCCTGCGCAAGCCGCTGCTCGGCGCCGTCGCCGCCCTGCTCGCCGAGGCCGAGGAGATCCGGGTCTTCCAGGCGACGCTGATCTACAAGCCGCCGGTACCCGAGGAGCCGAGCAACCAGGTGCCCTGGCACTTCGACAAGCACTACTGGCAGACCTCGTCCTCCGAGCGGATGCTCACCGCGTTCCTGCCGTTCCACGACTGCCGCGAGGAGAACGGCACCATCACCATGGTCGACGGCAGCCACCGCTGGCGCGAGCTGGACTCCGGCGAGGACTCCACCCGGCACTTCGCCCACCGTGACCGCTCCCGGCTGGAGGAGATCCTCGCCGAGAACGCCCGCTTCAACGGGCAGCGGGTCCACAAGGTGCCGATGCTCATCCCGCGCGGGCACGTCAGCTTCCACCACTGCCGCACGTACCACGGCAGCGGCCCCAACCTCGCCACCACGCCGCGCCGCGCGGTCTCGCTGCACCTCCAGGACGGCGCCAACGCGTACCGCGGGGCCACCCGGCCGGACGGCAGCACGGTGGTCTACAACCACGACGTGGTGGTCCGCCGCACCGACGACGGCCGGCCCGACTACGCCGACCCGGACATCTGCCCGACGCTCTGGCGAGGAGCGCTGTGACACCGCCGCCCCCGTCGCCCGCCGCCCCACGCGCGCCCCTCTCGCCTCTTGGCAGCCCGGGGCAGCGGTACCGGATGCTGCGGCTGATCCGGGGCTTCGAGGAGCTGGCGCTCGGCCTGGTGAAATCCGGGGTGATCCCCGGTGGCATCCACCCGTACATCGGTCAGGAGGCCGTCGCGGTCGGCGTCTGCGCCGCACTCGGCCCGGACGACCGGCTCACCTCGACCCACCGCGGCCACGGCCACGTCCTCGCCCGGGGCGCCGATCCGCGCCGGCTGCTGGCCGAACTGGCGGGCCGCGTCGGAGGGTTGAACCAGGGTCGGGGTGGCTCGATGCACGCCGCCGACCTCTCGCTGGGCATCCTGGGCGCCAACGGGATCGTCGGCGCCGGCGCGCCGATCGCGGTCGGCGCCGCCTGGGCGGCCCGGCAGGCCGGCGAGGACCGGGTGGCGGTCTCCTTCTTCGGGGACGGCGCGCTCAACCAGGGCGTCCTGCTGGAGTCGCTCAACCTGGCCGCGATGTGGAAGGCCCCGGTGGTCTTCGTCTGCGAGAACAACGGCTACGCGACCACCCTGCCGGCCGCCACCGCGGTCGCCGGCAGCGCGGTCGGCCGGGCGGCCGCCTTCGGCATCCCGGCCGTGACGGTCGACGGGATGGACACCGAGGCCGTCCGGGCCGCCGCCGAGGAGGCCGTGGACCGGGCACGCAGCGGCGGCGGCCCCGGCTTCGTGGAGTGCCGCACCTACCGCTTCGAGGGCCACCACACCATGGAGCGCCGGATGAAGCTGCGCTATCGGACGGCGGAGGAGGTGGACACCTGGCGGGCCCGCGACCCGCTGCTCCGGGCCGCCGCCGCGATCGGCGAGGCCCGGGCCGCCGGCCTGGACGCCGAGGTGGCCGCCGAGTTGGCGGAGGCCGAGCGGTTCGCGCTCGCCTCCGGACATCCGGACCCGGCGGGCGCGTCGGCCTACCTGTACGCCGACGGACGGCAGCCGCGGGCGGGGGCGGTGACATGACCAGGCTCTCGTACACCAAGGCGCTCAACCGGGCGCTGGCCGACGAACTCGCGGCCGACCCGGCGGTCTGCGTCTTCGGCGAGGACATCGGCGCCGGCATGGCCGGTCCGACGCTCGGGCTGCTGGACCGGTTCGGCCCGGAGCGGATCGTCGACACCCCGCTCTCCGAGCAGGCCTTCACGGCGATGGCGATCGGCGCGGCCCTGGCCGGCCGGCGGCCGGTACTGGAGTTCCAGATCCCGTCGCTGCTCTTCCTGGTCTTCGAGCAACTCGCCAACCAGGCCCACAAGTTCTCGCTGATGACCGGCGGCCAGGCGGGTGTCCCGCTGACCTGCCTGGCACCGGGCTCCGGCTCGCGGGACGGCTGGGCGGGCCAGCACTCCGACCACCCGTACAGCCTCTTCGCGCACGCCGGGGTGAAGACCGTCGTGCCCGCCACCCCGACCGATGCCTACGGCCTGCTCCGCTCGGCCGTCCGTGACCCGGACCCGGTGATCGTGTTCGCGCCGGCCGCCGCGCTGCCCGTCCGCGAGACCGTCACCTGGGAGCCGGCGCCGATCCCGCTCGGCTGTGCCCGCGTGCACCGGGCCGGCGGGGACGTCACCCTGGTCGCCGTCGGCCACCTGGTGCACGACGCCCTGGCGGTCGCCGAGGAGCTGGCCGACGAGGTTTCCGTCGAGGTGCTCGACCCGCGCACCCTGTACCCCTTCGACTGGGCGGCGCTGGCCGCCTCGCTGGAGCGCACCGGCCGGCTGGTGGTCGTCGACGACTCCAACCGCAGCTGCGGCATCGGCGCCGAGATACTGGCCACCGCCGCCGAGGAGATGCGGCTCATCGCGCCACCTCGCCGGATCACCCGCCCGGACGGCGCGGTGCTCCCCTTCGCCCCCGCGCTCGACCGCGCCCTCCAGCCCGGCCGCGAGCAGTTGCGGCACGCGCTGCGCGCCGTCATGAAGTAGCGCCGTCATGAAGTAGCGCTGCCGTGGACCCGCGCCGTCAGGAAGTAACTCGGTTGCGGCGCAACCTCTTTGCGATGTGTCTTCAGCGTGACAGAATCCTGCCCCACCCGTGAAGGAGCTTCACATGTCCAACAACCGTTACCACTGGGATCGTTCGCACCCCGGCCTGACCAGCCTCCAGCAGGCGATCGACCCGCTGCGCCGCGAGGTCGTCGGCCACACCGTCTACGGCGGCCTGAACAGCATCGGGCGGGTCCGCACGTTCCTGGACCGCCACGTCTTCGCCGTCTGGGACTTCATGTCGCTGCTGAAGAGCCTCCAGCGCGAGCTCACCAACGTCGACGTGCCCTGGGTCCCGGACGGCCCGACCGCCAGCCGGCGGCTGATCAACGAGATCGTCCTGGTGGAGGAGAGCGACGAGCTCGGCGAGGGCTACACCAGCCACTTCGAGCTCTACGTCGAGGGCATGCGGCAGGCCGGCGCCGACCCGAAGCCGGTCGAGGACTTCCTGGAGCTGCTGCGCGCCGGTACCCCGGTGCCGGAGGCGCTGAAGAGCGCCGGGGTGCCGCAGGCCGCCGTCGACTTCACCTCGACCACCTGGGAGATCATCGAGAACGCGCCGGTGCACTGCCGCGCCGCCGCCTTCGCGTTCGGCCGGGAGGACCTGATCCCCGACATGTTCGCCCAGGTCATCACGATCGAGGACCCGGACGGCGCGCTGACCGTCTTCAAGGACTACCTGGCCCGGCACATCGAGGTCGACGGCGAGCAGCACACGCCGATGGCGATGCAGATGCTGATCGACCTCAACGGCGACGACGACGCCAAGTGGGCCGCCTGCGCGGAGACCGTCCGCCTCGCGCTGAAGGCCCGGGTGCAGCTCTGGACGGCGATCGAGGACGCCTTCCCGGCCTGATCACACCGCGTGAACGAACGGGGGGCGGCCGAACGGGACGGCCGTGCCCCGTTCCGGCGCATCCCGTTCACCGCCTCGCCTTCGGGCGCCTCCCGTTCACCGCGCCGCGTTCACCGCGTCCCGCGTCCAATGCCTCCCGCACTTCCGCACCCCCCTTTTCGGCGCCCCTCAGAGCACCTTGGGCACCATGGCGGCCACCGCGGGCCGCACGTCGGCCGGGCCGCGGTAGCGGTGCAGCGCGGCCCGGCCCTCGGTGCCGCGCAGCCGGGCGGCCAGCCGGGCGGGGAGCACCACGGTGGTGAGCAGACCGGTGCCGTGGAAGCCCTCGACCGTCCAGGAGACCCACGGCAGGGGGTAGTTGGCGGCCGGACTGAAGAAGACCGGACGGTGCCCCTGGAAGGCGATCCGGTACGCACCGAACCTGCTCCAGTTGGAGAAGCTGAACCGGCGCCGCTCCGGATCGAAGCCGATCGGCACGCAGTCGCGCAGCCGCTCGCGCCCGATCGACTCCAGGAAGGCCAGGTTGGAGCGGAGGTTGAGGTGCTCCTCGGTGAAGCCCTCGACCGCGGTCCGCAGGGCTGCCGCGAGCGCGGCCGGGCCGTCCTGCGGCACCTGCGGGAGGTGGATCTCGCTGAGCAGGTTGCCCACCAGGGCCGCCGGCAGGCCGAGCGGGCCACGCGCGTTGACCGGGACGGTCAGCCCGCGCTCCTCCCGGTCACCGTCCAACTCCCGGATCACCGAGGCCACATGGGCGCACAGGACGTCGCCGGAGGAGAGCCTCCGCCCGGTCGCCGCGCCGAACTCGTCCCGCATCCTGGCGAGCTCGTCGTCTCCGAAGTAGACCTGCACGGTCCGGTTGGCTCGTGGACCGGCCGCCACCTCGCGGGCCAGCGCCGCGGCCTCCGCCGGCGAGGGCAGCCGGAATCCGGCGCGGCCGCAGTCTGTGGCAGGCAACACCTTGTCCAGCAGCGCATCCTGATCCTCCGTCAGTTCTGCCTCCGGGAGCTCCTCGCCCTCCACCGCGGCGGACCAGGCGTGCATCAGCAGCATGAAGCTCTGCAGGTCACCGATCGCGTGGTGCCAGGAGCAGCCGAGCACTGTACCGCCGCCCGAGGGCCGGGTGAGCCGGACGGTCAGCAGCGGGACGCCGCCGGCCCGCGCGGCCGGCGCGTCCACCGGGTCGACCAGTTGCGCGCCGGCGGAGGTGACCCGGCCCATCGCCTCGGCGAGGGTGCCGTCCACGTCGTAACTCTCCACCGGAACACCGGAGTCGCCACAGACGGCCTCCAGCGCGCCGCCGACGGTGCGCAGCCGTCCGGCGAACACCGGGACCCGCTCCAGCGCCCGGGCCAGCCCTGCGGCGAGCCGGTCCTCATCCAGGGCCTGTTCGAAGAAGAGGACGACCGAGACGGAGAGGTCGGCCAGCATGGTGTCCATCAGCCCGCAGCGCAGGACCGTTCCGGGAGCCCGTCCGACCCGGACGAGCCGGGAGTCGCGCAACTGCGGCCAGACGCTCATGTGTCCATCCCGGGGCTCGCGAGGAGTCGTGCACGGCAATGACAGGGCGGCACCCCCGAAGGGCGGGGCGGCACCCCGAACGATAGGGCAGCGGCCCGGTACACATCCAGTGGTCCAGTCCAATTCCCCAGCCTGCCGGGCCTGCTCCACCCTGCTGCGCCCGCCCCGCCGGACTAGACTCCAACTATGGGAGAGCGCGCTGGCGCGCCCGTCGCGCCGCCAATGGTTCTTGTCACCGACACGGACTCGCAGCTGATCGACCCGGGCCGGGCGTACCACGTCGGCCGCGACCCGACCAGCGAGATAGTCCTCGACGACCCCCGGGTGTCCTGGCACCACGCCGTGCTGCACACCACCGACGGCCACTGGCAGCTGGAGGACGTCGGCAGCACCAACGGCACCTTCGCCGACGGCCGCCGGATCCAGCAGGAGGACGTCGTCCCCGGCACCCGGCTGCGGTTCGGCGACCCGGCCGAGGGCCCGGCCGCGACCTTCGCCGGCCTGCCCGCGCCCGCCGCCGCCGAGCGGCCCTCGCTGATCGCCCCGCAGGCCTCCGGCGTCTTCCGCCAGCCCAGCGCGATCATCCGGCTGCCGGGCCGGACGGTACGGATCGGCCGAGCGGGCGACAACGACCTCGTCCTGGACGACCTCCTCGTCTCCCGCCACCACGCCGAGCTGCGCACCCTCCCCGACGGCGGCCACGAGATCGTCGACCTCACCAGCCACAACGGCACCTACCTCAACGGCCGCCCGGTGACCCGGGCCCCGGTCGGCCCCGCCGACATCATCGGCATCGGCCACTCCGCGCTCTGCCTCTCCGGCGACGAGCTGGTCGAGTACACCGACACCGGCGAGATCTCGCTCAACGTCCAGGGCCTGGTGGTGCGGGTCGGCCCCGACCACCGGGTACTGCTGGACGACGTCGGCTTCCCGCTCGCCGAGAAGGCCCTGCTCGCGGTGGCCGGCCCGAGCGGCGCCGGGAAGTCCACCCTGCTCAACGCCCTCACCGGCCTGCGCCCGGCCGACGAGGGCACCGTCCTCTACGACGGGCGCGACCTCTACCGCGACTACGCCGAGCTGCGCCGCCGGATCGGCCTGGTGCCGCAGGACGACATCCTGCACACCCAGCTCACCGTCCGCCGCGCGCTCTCCTACGCGGCCGAACTGCGCTTCCCCGGCGACACCACCAAGGAGGAGCGGGAGGCCCGGGTCGACCAGGTGATCCACGAACTCGGTCTGGACGGCCGCGCCGACCTGGTGATCTCCAGTCTCTCCGGCGGCCAGCGCAAGCGCGTCAGCGTCGCCCTGGAGCTGCTCACCAAGCCCTCGCTGCTCTTCCTGGACGAGCCGACCTCCGGCCTGGACCCGGGCATGGAGCGCTCGGTGATGACGATGCTGCGCAGCCTCGCCGACGACGGCCGCACGGTCGTCGTGGTCACCCACAGCGTGCTGAGCCTGTCCGTCTGCGACCGGCTGCTGGTGCTGGCCCCCGGCGGCCGCACCGCCTACTACGGCCCGCCCGGCGAGGCGCTGGAGTTCTTCGGCTACTCCGAGTGGCCGGAGGCCTTCGAGGCGTTCGAGAGCGAGGACCACGCCGCCTGGCAGCGCCGGTACCGGGAGTCCCCGCAATACCAGCGGTACGTGGCCACCGGCTCCGTGCCGGTCGTCCCCGCCGCCCACCCGGCCGAAGCCGGGAGCCCCTTCGGGCGGGAGAAGCCGCAGGGCTGGTTCTCCCAGCTGGCCACGCTGGTCCGCCGCTACACCTCCGTGCTGGCCGCGGACCGGCTCTTCCTCACCGTGATGATCGCCCTGCCGTTCATCATCGGCGTGATGTGCCGGGCGATGGCCGGCTCCCGGATCTCCTCCGACAACGCCATCAACGTCGTCCTCACCCTCTGCATCGGCGGGCTGCTCACGGGCTCCGCCAACGCCGTCCGCGAGGTGGTCAAGGAGCGGCCGATCTACCAGCGCGAACGGGTGGTCGGACTGTCCAGATCGGCGTACCTGGTCTCCAAGGTGGTGGTGCTCGGCACGATCACGGTGGCCCAGGCCGCCGTGCTGACCACCGTCGGCCTGGCCGGGGTGAACCTCAGCCCGACGCTGGCCACCGGGGTCCGGGTGCACAGCGGCGTCGTGCTGCCGCCGCTGGCCGAGCTGATCCTGGCCGTCGCCATGCTCTCCTTCTCGGCCATGATGCTGGGCCTGCTGGTCTCGGCGCTGGTCCGCAAGGAGGAGGCCACCATGCCGATGCTGGTGCTCCTCTCGGTGGTGCAGATCGTCTTCAGCGGCGCCATGCTGAAGCTGCACGGGGTGCCCGGCCTGGAGCAGTTCGCCTGGCTGGTGCCCTCCCGCTGGGGTCTGGCCGCCATGGCCCAGACCGTCGACCTGCACACGATCTTCCCGACCGCCATCACCGCGGACCCGCTGTTCCGCCCCGACCGCGCCCGCTGGCTGCGCTGTATGGGCATCCTGGTGGGCCTCTCGACGGTGCTGTTCTTCGCCGTGCTGGCTCTGCTGCGCCGGCAGGAGCCGGCGATCATGCGGAAATAGCGGGAGCAACGGAAGCAACGAAGTAGCGAGAACACCGGAAGCAGCCCGACGAGAAGCAGCCGGGAGACAGGCAGCCGCCCATGGACGAGTTCGCGTTCCGCCCGACCCACGTCGCCCCGCCCGACGGGATGGCCACCTGGGCGGCGCCGGACCCGGGCATGCCCTCCACCCCGCTGGACCCACTGCTGCCGGTCCGGCTGATCGGCCGGCAGGGCGACTGGGGGCAGGTGCTCTGCTCCAACGGCTGGTCCACCTGGGTGGACGGCCGACTGCTGGTCGCCCTCCCCGACGCGCCGCCCGCCGCCACCGGCCCGCCCGCCCGGACGGCCGACCCGCGCCCGGCGCTGGCCGAGGCCGAGGGGGTGCTGGCCCGCTACCGCTCCCTGCTGGAGGACCTCGCCGCCGGCGGCGCCGACCTGGCGACCTTCCAGGAACGCTCGCGCGGGCTGCGGATCGGGCTGGTGATCGCCGGCGAGGCGCTCTGGGTGTTCGACCCTGTGCACGACCGCTGGTGCTACTGCGACGGCCTCCAGCTCCAGACCTACGCCGTGTCCGGGCACCCGAAGTCGGTGCCGCCAGCCCCGCCCGGCGCGTACGAACCGACCCGGACGGGCGAGCCGTGATCCCCCACGACCGGCCCGGCGGCGCGAAGCCGGACGGACCCGAGCCCAGCGGCCCGAACCCGGCCCGCCCGAACGAGGCCGACCCGGACCACGTCGGCACGGAACCGAACGGGCCAAATGAGCCGAACGGGCCAAATAGGCCGAACGGTCCGAACGGCACGGCACCGAACGGCCGGGACCAGGACGGCCCGGACCGCGACGGAACGGCGTCCGCTCCCCCGCGCGCCACGGAGAGCGCCCCGAGCCTGCCGTCCGGCATGGTCGGCCGCCAGGTGGCCGGCTACCGGCTGGAGGCCGAGATCGGGCGGGGCGGCATGGCGGTCGTCTACCGGGCCAAGGACCTGCGGCTGGGCCGGACGGTCGCGGTCAAGCTGCTGGCGCCCGAACTGGCCCGCAACGAGGTCTTCCGCCAGCGGTTCATGCACGAGTCGGAGGCCGCCGCCGCGATCGACCATCCGCACATCATCCCGGTGTTCGAGGCGGGCGAGGCCGACGGCATCCTGTTCATCGCGATGCGCTACGTCGAGAACGGCGACCTGCGCGGCCTGATGAACCGTGGCGGCCCGTTCCCCGCCGAACGGGCGGCCCGGCTGGCGCTGCAGATCGCCTCGGCGCTCGACGCCGCGCACGACCGCGACCTGGTCCACCGGGACGTGAAGCCCGGCAACGTGCTGGTCGCCGCCGGGACGGACGCCGACCACCCCGAGCACCTCTACCTGGCCGACTTCGGCCTCACCAAGAAGTCGCTCTCGCTCAGCGGGCTGACCAGCGTCGGCCAGATCGTCGGCACCCTGGACTACGCGGCGCCCGAGCAGATCTCCGGCCGGCCGCTGGACGGCCGCTGCGACCAGTACAGCCTGGGCTGCGTGGTGTTCGAGATGCTCGCCGGGGCGCCGCCGTTCCGCCGCGAGAGCGACCTCGCGCTGCTCTGGGCCCACCTCAACGACCCGCCGCCCGCGCTGCGCGACCACCGCCCCGACCTGTCCGCCGCCGTGGACGCCGTGGTGGCCCGGGCGCTCGCCAAGGCCCCCGACCAGCGCTACACCGGCTGCCTGGCGTTCGTCGCCGACCTGCGGGCGGCGATCGCCGGCGGCCCCGCGTCCGGGCCGGACGACGCCTGGCAGTCGGGCGGGCCGCCGACCCAGGTCGTCCCCGTCCAGGGCCCGGCCACGCCCGGCGGACCGTCCGCCGTCCCCGAGCCCCCGTCCTGGGCGTTCCCGGTCGTCCACCCGCCGCCGCGGCGCTGAGCCCCCGCCCGGCCCGAGCCCGTCCCCCTGAACGCGGAGCCCCCATGAACGCCGTCAGCCAGCTCTTCGCCCTGCTCGCCGCCGCGATCCACGTGATCGTGTGGCCGCTGGAGAGCTTCCTCTACGGGCACCCACGGGTCCGCTACCTGCTCACCGGCAGTACGGCGGACGCGCCCGAGGTGCGGCTCTGGCGCTTCAACGTCGGCTTCTACAACCTGTTCCTGGCGCTCGGCCTCGGCGCCGGCGTCACCGCCCTGCACACCCGCCACGAGACGGCCGGCCGCGCGGTGGTCGTCTACGTCAGCGCCTTCATGATCGCCGGCGGGATCACCCTCTTCGTCTCCGAGCCCAGGCTCTGGCGCGGCGCCCTCGGCCAGGCGGTGCCCCCGGCGGTGGTCCTGATCGCCCACCTGGCCTGAGACCGGTCGGGCACCTGGCCCGAGACCGGTCACCCACCTGGCCCGAGACCGGTCAGGTGCCGCCGACCTCGCCGCGCCGCCCCAGCCGCGCCGCCAGCAGGCCGCCCAGCCAGCCCGCCACCAGGCCCCACGCCGCAGCCAGGGGGACGGCCACCCAGAACTGGAGGCTCAGTGTGAGCGCGCCGCCGCCGAGTCCGGCCAGCGGGTTGCTGCCGCCGAGGACGGACCCGAGGAGCCCGCCCAGCCCGTCCTCGCCGACGCCGACGCCCAGCACCGAGAGGCCGTAGTCGGCGGAGACCCGCGTCCAGACGCCGACCAGCAGCATGGTGACGGCCGCCGCCACGCCCAGCCGGACGGCGTGGCGCCAGAGCCGGATGCCACGCGGCGAGCGGTACGCGGTGAGGACGCCGGCGGCGAGCATCAGCGCGGCGGCCAGCGGCAGCAGCCACCAGGCGCGGGCGTCCTGGTCGGCGAGGGTGCCGAGGCTGACGGTGGCCTCCTGGCCGTCCGGCACGCGGAGCACCTCGGCCAGCACCTTGGGAACCGGCAGGCCGACCGCGCCGGTCAGGTGGCCGTGCCACTGCGCGCCGAGCCCGACGCCGAACGCGAGCCAGGCCAGGTTGGGCAGGGCCAGCAGCAGGACGGCCATCGTCTCCCGGGCGTTGCCGTGCACGGCGGCGGTGAGCAGGCCCACGACCACCCCGATCGCCACGTAGACGAGCAGCACCAGCAGCATCGCGAACGCGGCCGGGCGGACGGCCTGTTGGAACGGCACCAGGGCGCGCGGCAGCGGCGCCCGGCGGGAGACCGCGAAGGCGGCCGCCAGGACGACCAGCAGCCAGAGCAGCCCGAGGCCGATGGTGCTCGCCGCCTCGGCGTGGAAGCCGATCTGGGGGGTCAGGCCCAGGGCGCCCCCGAGCTGCTGGGCGAGGTCGTTGCCCACCGCGACGGTGAAGGTGTGCCGGGCACCGAGGGTGAGCAGGACGAGCGCCACCACCCAGACGGCGGCCGTCCGGGCCACCCGGCCGAGCAGCTCACCGCCGTGGGCGACGGCCCGGAAGCGCAGCTGCCGCAGGAACACCTCGGCCATGGCCAGCGCGCCGAGCAGGCCGACGGTCAGCGGCATCGCCGTGATCCCCGCGTCCACCTGGGCGAAGAAACCGGCGCCGCCGTCGAGCTGGACGGACCCGCCCACGGCCAGCGCCAGCGCGGCGGCCAGCACGGACGGGAATCCGCCGCCCGGGAGCTCGTCGGCGCCGGCCGCCCAGAGGCCGAGCGCGGCGACGGCCGCCATCGTGGCGAGCCCGGCGAGGACGACTGCGAGCGCGTCCAGCCAGCCGCGCAGGACGCCGGGCGGACCGGCCGCCGCGGTGGGGGGCTCCGGATGCATACGGGCTCCTGGTGGACTCGGGTACCCCCCTCGCGTCTGCTCCCAGATTGACCCAGGACGGTCCGCCGCGCGCTGCGTACGGACGGTCACGACGACGCCTACCGACGGGTTCGACCGCTTCACCTGCTGTTGCGGCGTCCGGTCGGCGGGGGCAGAAATGGAAGCGGTGGGGGAGCCTGCTGTGCCGGCCGTTTCGCCGGCCGCCTGCGAAACGGAGCCTCGATGAGTTCCCAACCGCCTTCCGGCCCGCCCTCCGGGCCGCCTTCCGGCCCCCCGTCCGGCCCGCTCTCCGGGCCGCCCTCGGGCGGACAGTCGGGCCCGCCGTCCGTTCCCCCGTCCGGGCCTTCCGGGCCTTCCGGTTTCTCGGGCGGCGGCGGCTCGTCCGGTGGTGCGCCGGGTGGGCCGTCCGGCGGGCGTCCGACGCCGTGGTGGCGTTCCGGCAAGAAGCTGGCGCTGGCGGCGGGCACGGCGGCGCTGGCCGTGGTGGCGACGGTGCTGATCGTCAACAGCAACAGCGGCAACAGCGGCCAGGCCAGCGACGCCATCCCGGCCGCCAACGAGGTGGCGCTGCAGGCTCCGAGCGATCCGGGCCCGGCGCCGTTCACTCCGTCGGTGGAGACCGCCGGCGTCTCCGCGCCGGCACCGACCTCCGCCCCCGCCCAGCCGACCGGCACCACGAAGACCACCGCAGCGGCCTCACCGACCGGCATCCACAACGTGCAGGGCTCGTCGGCCGGGCTCTACGCGGGCACCGAGTCCAAGCCGGCCTGTGACGTGGAGCGGCTGATCTCCATGACGTCGACCGGGGACACCGGCCGGGCCTGGGCGTCCGCCCAGGGGATCGAACAGTCCGCCATCCCCAGCTACATGCGCTCGCTGACCTCGGCCTACCTGCGGACGGACACCCGGGTCACCAACCACGGCTACAAGGGCGGCGCTTCGGTCGCCTACCAGTCGGTGCTGCAGGCCGGCACCTCCGTCCTGGTGGACTCCCAGGGCGTGCCCCGGGTGCGCTGCAGCTGCGGCAATCCGCTGACGCCTCCGGCGCTGGTGAGCAACGCCAAGTACACCGGCAAGTCCTGGACGGGCTTCCAGCCGTCCACGCTGGTCATTGTGGTGCCGGCGCCGAAGCCGGTGAGCGAGTTCGTCATGGTGAACGTCTCCACCGGCGGTTGGTTCGCCCGGGTGACGGGGCAGATCAAGGTGGTGGACCGGCCGGTCCAGCCGCCGAAGGAGCTGGCTCCGGGGATTCCGCCGGCCGCGCCGATGAAGCCGGCCTCTCCGTCGGCCTCGATGTCGGGCTCCACCTCGGCCAGTACGTCGGGTTCGGGCTCGCCCTCGACCTCGGGCGCCAGTTCCGGTTCGACCTCGGGTTCGACCGGTCCCTCGACCAAGTCGTCCTCGGCCTCCAGCTCCTCCGGTTCGCCGTCCGGCCCGTCGTCCTCGGCGAGCAAGGGCTCGGCATCGGCCTCGTCGTCGACCTCCTCCGCCGGCCCCACCTCGTCCTCGCCGCCGGGCCCGTCCTCCGCGAGCGTGACGCCGTCCACGGCGACGACGACCGCGAAGACGGCGACGGCGAGCACGGCGACGGGCACGACGACGGCGAGCACGGCGACGGGCACGACGACGGCGAGCACGGCGACGGGCACGACGACGGGCACGACGACGGCGGCCCAGCGGTCGGCCACGGCGACGGCGACCTGCGCGACCGTCTCGCCCTCGACCCTCCCGCCGTGCACCACCCCCACGGGCGGCACACCCAGCTGACCCGGCCGTTCCCACGGCGGCGGGGCGCCCCGGACCCACCGAGGCGCCCCGCCGCCGTTCTGTCGGAACCGACCTGGCGGTTGGATATTCAAACGCACTGACGCTAGGGTGAGTCGCGATTTCAAACCCACTAACCCTCCACCGCCCGGGAGCCCCTCGTGACCCTCCCCCGCCCTGCCACGACCCGCGTCCGGGAGGTGCCCGATGCCGCGCACTGACCGCAGCGGGACCGTCCTGCTGGCCGCCTGCCTCGGCCTGTTCACCGTCTTCGTGCAGACCACCCAGACCATCGGCACCCTCGGCGCCGTCCGCGCCGACCTCGGCCTGGACGCCGCCGAGCTGGTCTGGATCCCGAGCATGTACACCCTGGTGGTGGCATCCGTGGTGCTCGGCGCCGGTGCCTTCGCCGACCGCTGGGGGCGGCGGCGGATCTTCCTGCTGGGCACGGTGGCGATGGCCGCCGGCGGCCTGCTGCTGGTCTCGGCCGACAGCCTCGCCGCCGTACTCGCCGGGCAGGCGGTCGCCGGCCTCGGCGGCGCGCTGATCACCCCCAGCTCGCTCGCCCTCGTCACCCACGCCTTCCCGGACCCGCGCCGCCGGGCCGGGGCGATCTCCGCCTGGGCCGCCGCCTCCGGCCTCGGCCTCGCGCTCGGACCGATCGCCGGTGGGCTGGCGCTGCGCTGGTCGACCTGGCACACCGCCTTCTGGCTCGGCCCGGCGGTCGCCGCAGCCGCCGCGGCAGCCGCCCTGTGGGGCGTGCCGGAGTCCCGGGTCGAGGGCGGCCGGCTGGACTGGCCGGGGCAGCTCCTCGCCACCGCCGGGCTGGCCCTGCTGATCTACTGGCTGATCGACGGCGGCCACCACGGCTACCTCGCGGGCGCACCGCTGGCCGCCGCCGTCGCCGCGGTCGTCCTGCTCGCCGTCTTCGCCGTGGTCGAGCTGCGCCGCGACCACCCGTTGCTCGACCTGCGGCTGATGCGCAACCCCTCGTACAGCGCCGCCCTCCTGCTGGCCGCCACGGTGCTGTTCGGCTTCGTCGGCCTCTCGCTGCTCCAGGTGCTCTGGCTGCAGCAGGTGCGCGGGCTGACCGCGCTGCAGGTGGGCGTCCAACTCCTTGCCGAGTTCGGCATGTTCATCGCCGCCTCGGTGCTGGCCGGGGTGCTCGGACGGCGGGTCGGGGCCACACCGCTGATCTTCACCGGACTGCTGCTGGCGGCGGCCGGCGCCGCACTGTTCGCCGGCGTCGGACCGGCCGACGGATTCGGCGGCTACGCCCCGGCGCTGGTGGTCTTCGGCTTCGGCTGCGGCCTGGCCAACGCGCCGTCCACCGCGCTGGCCGTCGGCCATGTGCCGCGTGGCAAGGAGGGCGTGGCGGCCGGCACGGTCAACGCCGCCCGCCAGGTCGGCGCGGTCCTCGGCACCAGCATCCTCGGCACCCTGATGACCACCCGCTTCGAGGACCGGCTCGGCAGCCTGAAGCGCCCCCGACCCCAGGACGTGGCGCAGGCGTTCACCGGGGCCGTCGGCCACGCGGCCACGGTCGGCGCCGTCGTCCTGCTCGCCGGAGTGGCGGCCGGCGCAGCACTGCCGGCCCTGGCCCGCCGCAACCGGCCCGCTCCGGCCCCGGCGTCGGCTTCGGTCCCGACCCCGGTTCCCGATTCCACTCCCGCTCCCACTCCCACTCCCGCTCCCGCTCCGACGGAGACGGTCGTCGCGCCGAACTGAGCTGCCGTCAACCGGCGTACTGCCAGGCGCCGGTGCTCCGGACCGGCCCTGGATCGCCGCCCGGGAGTCACCACCCGGGAGTCACCGCCCGGCCGGCTCCGGCGGGTAGTAGGCGATGAGTTCGCCGCCGATGCGCCATGAGCCTCCGTCGGCGGCGGCTCCCCGCATGCCCGAGAGGGTTGCGGCACCGGCCGGTTCGATGGCGGTGATACTGCCGGCGGAGGCGAAACCGAAGGTCCGGGCCGGATCCCAGTCGGTGCTGTGGCGCAGCCGCCCGCTCATCTGGGACCAGCCCTGCGGCCCGCCGGCGACGACCCACGCGTCCGGGGTGGCGGCGGTGAAGCGGCGCGCGGGCCGCAGCCAGGAGGCGGCGTCCTCGGGCCAGTCCACGACGGCGAGGACGGTCCTGCCGGCCCCGCGCCAGGCGCCGGCGAATGCGTTCGCGGCGGCCACCGAGGCGGCGTCGCGGCCGTGGCCGATCACGACCATGCCGATCCGCGGCCGAGGCGACGCCAACAGGCCTAGAAGTGCGGAGAGTTCGGCCTCGGTGTGCGGCTCGGGCAGTGGCGGGTGGCCTCCCGGACGCGGGGCGAGGGGCGAACGGCTGCGCGCGGTGCTCATGTTTCCTCCTTCCTCCGGGCCTTCCAGGCCGCGTACTTGGCGGGCAGACAGACCGCGCACGGGCGGTAGCCGGCCGCGACGGCCGCCGGCTCGTCGGCGAAGAACACCCGGTGCCGCACGTACCCGCCGGCGGCGAGGGCGCGCAGCGCGGACGGGCAGTCGAGCCGTCCGTACAGGCGGGCCCGGCGGTGGCCGCCGAGCGTGCCGGGAGTGGTGCTGCGGTAGCTGCGGCCGTCCGCGCCGAGCAGCGTGAACGCCGGTCTGGCGGGCGGGGGCGGGGGTGCTTCGGTCACGGCCACGGCGGGTCAGGCGGCATCGTGGAAGACGAGCCCGAGGGTGTGGCGGCGCCCGCTGCGGACGGTGCTCACCCCGTGGCGCATCGGTGCGGCCGACCATCCGCGCGCGGAGGCCACGGGCCGGTCACGGGTGGTGAAGACCAGGCCGTGGCCCTGGCGGAGAGTGACGGACGTCCCGCGGGACTGGGCGCGCGGGCGCTGCTCGACCATCAGGAACTCCCCTCCGGTGTAGTCGGCCCCGGCGGCGTCGAGGCCGATCACCACCTGGAGCGGGAAGACGAGGTCGCCGTAGAGGTCCCGGTGCAGGGCGTTCCAGTCGCCGCGGCCGTAGCGCAGCAGGATCGGGGTCGGCCTGGTCTGCCCGGCCTCGTGGCACAGGTCCAGCCACTCGGCGAGGCCGTCCGGCCACGGGGCCGGACGGCCGAGCCTGGCGGCCCAGTCACGGGCCACGGGCAGCAGACGTGGGTAGAGCGCCTCGCGCAACTCGGCCAGCAGCGCGGGGAAGGGCTCCTGGAAGTAGCGGTACCGGCCGGAACCGAACCGGTAGCGGGCCATGTCGACGGTGGAGCGGAAGTGCCCCACCTCGTCGTAGAGGCCGGCGATCACGGCGCACTCCTCGGGAGTGAGCAGCGGCCCGGTCGGGGCGCAGCCGAAGGCGTCGAGCTCGCCGGCCAGCGCCGGCCAGTCGGTGGCGGCCAGGCGGTCGGTGGGCTGGGTGGTGAGGGTCATGGGTTCGTCTCGTCCGAGGTCAGGGGCGGGTTCCGAAGGGGGTGGGCGGGCGGCGCCCGTTCGAGGGCCGCCCGGTGCCGCTCTCAGGCCGCCAGGGTCGCGCCCTCGTGGGCGAGGAGCTGCTGCTTGCGGTCGAGGCCACCGGCGTAGCCGGTCAGCGAGCCGTCCGCGCCGATCACCCGGTGGCACGGGCGGACCAGCAGCAGCGGGTTGGCGCCGATCGCCGCCCCGATCGCGCGCACGGCCGAGCGCGGGATGCCGGCCCTTTCGGCCAGGCGGCCGTAGGTGGTGGTCGTGCCGTACGGGATGGTCTCCAGCGCCGCCCAGACCTGTCGCTGGAAGTCGGTGCCGCGAGTGGCGTACTCCAGCTCGAACGTGCTCCGCCCGCCGGCGAAGTACGCCCGGATCTGCCGGGCGATCTCGGCGAAGGCCTCCGGCCGGTGCGTCCAGCCGTCCTGGACGACGGCGGCGTTCCTCTGCCCCGTCATGGACACCGAGACGAGCGCGGTGCCGCCGGTGGCGGTGGCGGAGGGCTCGCCGACCAGCAGCAGCTCCCCCACCGGGGTGTCGATCGTGGTGTAGGCGGTCATCGTGGCGCGCCCCTTTCTCAACTGTCCGTCTTTTCCGTGTCGTTCTGCATCCACTCTGCGGGTCGTCGCGCGTGGTGTCCGGCGGGATTCGGACACGGCGTTGCGGCCGACCGGCGTTGATCACCGGCCGCAAGCGGACCATCGCGGCGACGGCCGGTCTCCCGGGAGCGGAGCGTGAAGCGCGACGTCGGGTGCGCGTGGCCGCTGTGCGACGTGAGGGCCGAGCACCGCGTCCTCGCTGCCACCGCCTCGGTGCCGCTGCGGGGTCAGCACGGCATCGATCCCTCCGCTTCCCCGGTCCGGTCCGGCCCGTCGTGGAGGCGAGCCGGACCCGGCTGGTGCACGATGGCTGCGTCACGGCCGTACTCGGAGCGGCCACCGTCGCCCGGGAGAACGCCGTGTCCGTCCTCTGCTCACGCGCTGTCGCCCGCGCCGCAACCATTGCTGCGTCGACCGCCGCCGCCGTCGCACTGACCGCCACCGCGGCTCTCGCGCACGTCGAGGTCGAGTCGGACAACGCCAGGGCCCTGGCCACGAACGTCACGGTCACCTTCACCGCCGAGGCGGAGTCGAGCACCGCGGGTCTGGCGGACTTCCGGGTCGTCCTTCCGGAGGGCGTCAGCCCGGGCGACGTCACGCTCGCGGACGCCCCCGCCGGCTGGACGTTCGCCGCCACCACCGACGGCTACACGGTGGGCGGACCGGCCCTCGCGGTGGGCCAGGACGCCGTGTACAAGGTCACGATCAGCCGGCTGCCCAACACGGGCGAACTGGTCTTCAAGACCCTGGAGACGTACAGCGACGGCCATGTCGACCGCTGGATCGAACTGCCGCAGAACGGCTCGGAGCCCGCGCACCCGGCCCCCGTCCTGAAGCTCACGCCGGCGTCGCCCGGTACCACGCCGCCGGCCACGTCCACCGCTGTGACAAGCAACGGCCCCACGGGCTCCGTCACGGCCGTCGCGAGCACCGCCGGTGACGGGGACGGCTCCTCACCCGCTGTCCCCATCGCCGTCGGCGTCGGCGTCGCCGTCATCGTCCTAGCCGTCGCCGGCGCCCGGTGGTGGCGGCGCGGACGGGGCCGCTCCACAGGCTGACCGGTTGCCCGAGCGAAGCGGTGTCGCCTTGCACGGTGGGTGAGTTGGGCGCGGAAACGGACGGTCACCGGATCGCCTCCGCACCCGTGCGGTCCCCGCGAGCGTCGAACGGCACCCCGGCCTACCGTGGTGGTAGGAGAGCCGGCAACCCGCGGCCGGCTGCCCCGCAGTGCGAGGGCGGCTCCGCTGCCGGCGGCTCCTCACCGGGCCGGAGTACGGCCATGGAACGGGGGTTCCCGTGCAAGAACCCGTGATAGCCACCGCCCTCCTGATCACCCTGACCTGCTGGTGCGCGGTCCACTGCGTGCTCGTCATCGCAGGGCGTCGCTGCCCGGACCGCCGGCTGGAAGCGACCGAGATCGTGATGGCGCTCGCCATGGTCGCGATGATGGCTCCTGCGTTCGACCCGCTGCCGAACGTCCTGTGGGCGGCCCTGCTCGCCGCCTCTGCGGTCTGGCCGGCACTCCTCCTGGCGGAACGGGTGGGCCACCACTCCGGCTCGGCGTCGGCCGGTACCTGGCACCACTACCCCCACCACGTTCTCAGCGCGGCCGCGATGGCCGCGCTGATGCTCTTCATGGCGCCGGCGCACCATCACGCCGGTGGCGGTGCCGCCCACGTGGGCACCCATGCGGCGGTGCCGGAATGGACGCTGCTCACCCTGGCCGCGTACTTCCTGGGCTACGCCCTCTGTGGGGTCGGCTCACTGCTGCCGCGCCCGGCCGCCGGCGTCCGGCTCATCAGCGCCAGTGAACCGGTCCTCCTGACCTCACCCGGGCCCGTTGCTGCGCGGCGGACGGTGATGGCCATCGGCATGTTCTACATGCTGGTCGGCATGAGCTGACCGCCGAGCAATCCCCGGCACGACCGGCAGGAGGTAAGGCAACGTCGCACCCCACCGGCGGGAAGCGGGACGGCTCCGGCGGTGCGTGGACGCCGTGTGCGAGGGCTCGCCCTTCTCGAACGAGTGGATTCCGCCGGCCTCGCCGCCGCTCGTCCGGATGGTGAGGCAGATTCACTCCCCTGAAGGGTTGTGGACGAATCCTGATGGGTCCGGCCACCGGCCCCGGTAAGGATCTGGGGCGCCCCACTCGGGCTCCCCACACAGAACTTAGGAGCAGCATGGCGAACGGTGTCGCGTTTGTGCGGCAGGACGCTACCAAGACGGACTCCGCCTGGGATCCGGTGCTGTACTGGTACGCCCGGGGCGTGGGAAGGATGCAGCAGCGGCCGGCGACGGACCCGACCAGCTGGGTGTTCCAAGCGTGTATCCACGGCGTTCCGCCCACCATGACGGAGACGAACGAGGCCTTCAACCAGTGCCCGCACGGTGGCTGGTTCTTCCTCCCGTGGCACCGGGGCTACCTCTGGTACTTCGAGCGGATCGTCCGCGCGGCCATCAAGGAGATCGCCGCCGAGGAGAACATCACCCCCGACCCCTCCACCACCTGGGCCCTGCCCTACTGGGACTACGCGCTGGGCGGCCCCGGCCGGGACCCGGCCACCGGCTTCACCCCGCGTGCCCTTCCGGAGGCCTTCCGCCACCCGAAGATGCCGTCCAGCCCGGACGGCGACGACCTGACGCTCGACAACCCCCTCTTCCTTCCGGACGGGCCGGTGCCCGACTCGGAGTTCTGGGACACCCCGCATCGCGGTCTGGGCAAGAACGGGGTCTTCGAGGTGGTCCGCTACACGGACGTCAATCCCTTCACCGCCATGAGCCAGCCGGTCTTCGCCGCCACCCGCAGCCATCAGACGACTCACCAGCCGAGCTTCGGCAGCGAAATCAGCTACACCACCCTGGACCACTTCCGCCGTGGCGGCTTCGGTGAGCTGGAGCACGTTCCGCACAACCAGGTCCACAGTGGTCTCGGCGGTTGGATGGGCATGGTGTCCGGCTCCCCCCGTGATCCGATCTTCTGGCTGCACCACAGCAACATCGACCGGCTCTGGTCGAGCTGGCTGAGCCGGGACAACGTCAACCCGAACCACACGTCCTGGCTGGACAAGCAGTTCATCTTCTTCGACGAGAACGGGCAGATTCAGCAGCCCACGCCCAAGGAGCTCCTGGGCATCGATCCACTCGACTACGCGTACGACTCGCTGACCGACGGGACGGGGACCCCGCGCGCCATCGTGCCGCCCGCTCCGGTCATCCGAGCGGGCGAGCGGGTGCTGGCGACCGCCGCGGCCAACCCCCGGCAGCTTCTCAGCGTCCAGGGGCCGACCGAGGTGAGCCTGGAGCCGGCCGGCGACGCCGGCCGAGCCATGGCGGCCGCGGTCGCCGGCGACGTGCCGGAATCCGGCCTGATCCTCACTGTGCACGGTGTGCGCACGAACGTGCCGCCCGGAACGCCGTTCCACGTCTTCCTCAACGATCCCGGGGGCGAACTCGACCCGGACGGACCCTACTTCGTCGGCTGGATCTCCTTCTTCGGTGCGGCGGACCTCGACGGCCTCCATCACGACCACGGCGGCCACGACGTGAGCTTCGACGTCACCGAGCAGGTCCACCGGCTGCGGGAACAGGGTCTGCTGCCGGACGGGCCGGTCACCGTCTCGATCGTGCCGTCCATCCCCCAGCCGGTGCCGGGTGCCGTCGCGGGCGCCGCCGAAGGCGCGGCTGCTGCGGAGGCCGTCGTGGCCGGCCCGCAGCCCAGCTTCGAACGCATCAGCCTCACCACCCTGTAACCGCTGCACACCCGCGGGCCGTCGACTGACTCGGCATCCGTCGACGGCCCGCGGTCGGCACTGGTGGGAGCGAGTGAGGGTCGGCCCCCGCTGATCGAAGCCGGGCGATGCGCACCCCCGGCCGTGCAGACCTTCCCGCTCACCGGCATCGCCGAGGCGCACCGCGTCGGTGAGGGAGGCCACGTAGCGAGGGAAGCCCGTGCTACCGGTCGGCTGGGCCTGCCGCCGGACCGGCGCAGCCGTCAGGGCCGGCCGGACAGGTCGTGTCCGCGCCCCGGCCGGTCCGTTCGTCCCCGAGGACCGCATCGACCTCGGCGGCGGACTGTTCGGGGCTCTCGTCGAGTCCGTTCCCGGCCCGCACCTTGTCGGGGTAGAACTGCTCGTCGGTGCCGAAGCGGGGGGAGCTGTCGGGGGCCGTTGTGACCGTCGGCTTCTGCCGGCCGACGTCGTCCGGGCTCCACGGATGCCACGACAGCAGGCCGGCGGGCGCGGCGGCGATCACCACCACGGCGAGCGCATCCCTCCAGACCCTCCACTGGCGGATGCGCCCGCTCGCACGGTCCAGCGGGTAGGCATCGCTGCGACAGGATCCGGCGAAGGCCCGCACCGCCCCTTCCCCGGACCGGGGCGACCGGGCGAGCGGCAGGTTCCCCGCCGGTGGGCGGGCAGCGGCACCCGGGACCGCGGGAGGCCGGTGGAGACCGGTCAGGGGCAGCGGGCTGGAGGCCTGGACAGACATGCGGCGCGATGACTCCTGTACGGGGACGGACAAGAACACGGTTGTGTAGGAGATAACGCCCCGGATCCGACCACCGGTTCAGCCGACCGCGGGGGCGGGCAACGGTGGAACCGGCTGTTCGCCGGGCTCCGGCCCTCCTGCGGGCAGCGGACACGTCCGGCGGGATTCGGCGCGGCGTTGCGGCCGGCCGGGGTGGCCGACGGGGCGAACGCGGGGCCGCGGTGCTGCCGTGGGCGTGGAGCGCGGGGGAGGCGACAATGGAGGAAGGTCCGGCCGGGCCGGTCCCGGCGGCAACCGTCATCGCGAGTGGGGACGTGCCCATGGGACAGGCAGCCATCAGCGTCGTCGGTCTCAGCAAGCGGTTCGGGTCGGTGACCGCCCTGCACGGGGTGGACTTCGACGTCCCGGCCGGAACGGTGTTCGGCCTGCTGGGGCCCAACGGCGCGGGGAAGACGACGGCGATCCGGATCCTGACCACCATCCTGCGGCCGAGCGGCGGCCACGCCAGCGTCCTCGGGCACGACGTGGTCCGCGAGGCGGCGACGGTGCGGCGGCTGATCGGCCTGGCCGGCCAGTACGCGGCCGTCGACCCGAACCTCACCGGGCGGGAGAACCTGCGCCTGATCGGGCGCCTCACCCAGCTCCCCCGCGCCCGTCGGCGCCCCCGGGCGGCCGAGCTGCTGGACCGCTTCGACCTCGCCGAGGCCGCCGACCGCCCCGTCCGCACCTACTCGGGCGGAATGCGGCGCCGGCTCGACGTCGCCGCGGCCCTCGTGCCGGAGCCGCCGGTGCTCTTCCTCGACGAACCGACCACCGGCCTGGACCCGCAGAGCCGCACCGCCCTCTGGGAACTGATCCGCGAACTGGTCCGGGACGGTACGACCGTCCTGCTCACCACCCAGTACCTGGAGGAGGCGGACCGGCTCGCCACCCGGGTCGTGGTCGTCAACGAGGGCCGCATCATCGCCGACGACACCCCCGCCGTCCTGAAGACCCGGCTCGGGAACACGGTGATCGAGCTGGGCATGGGCGACGAGGCCCGGGCCGTCCGGGCCGCCTCCCTGATCGCGAACCGCGTCGGCGAACCGCCCGAGCGCGAGGGCGCGCTGCTCCGGCTGGCCTCCCGGGACGGGTCGCGGCTGCTGCTCGACGTCCTGCACTCACTGGAGGCCGGCCGTCTCGTCCCGCACACGGTGACCGTCCGCGAGTCCAGCCTGGACGACGTCTTCCTGGCCCTGACCGGACGCAGGACGCGTGATGCGGGGCCGGCCGGGGCGCCCGCGCCGGGCGAGGCCTCCGCCCCCACCGGCGACCCCGCGTCCGCCGGTTCCCCCGCGCCCACCGGCGACTCCGCACCCGTCGACGGCCCCGCCTCTCCCGGAGGCCCGTCGTGACCGTGATCGACGCCGGGCAGCTCGGGCAGCTCGGCACCCGCATCGCCGCGCCGGTGCGGGACGGCCTCGCGGTGGCCTGGCGCAACCTGATCGCGTTGCGCCGGGTGCCGCGGCTGCTCGTCTTCTCCACCATCCAGCCGCTGGTCTTCGTGCTGATGTTCCGCTACGTCTTCGGCGGAGTGGTCGGGCCCGCGCTGCCGCCCGGGGTCGACTACGTGGACTTCCTGATCCCGGGCATCTTCGTGCAGACCGCCGTCTTCGGCTCGATGAACACGGCGATCGGTCTGGCGACCGACATGCAGACCGGGCTGATGGAGCGGTTCCGTTCGCTGCCGATGGCGCGGTCGGCGGTGCTGTCCGGCCGCACGACGGCCGACCTGGCGCGGAGCGTGTTCGTGGTGACGCTGATGACCGCCGTCGGTTTCGCCCTCGGGTTCCGGATCCACGCGGGCGTGGCCTCGTTCCTCGGCGGGGTCCTGCTGGTGCTGGCGTTCGGCTTCGCGATGTCGTGGATCTTCGCGGTGGTGGGTCTGGCGGTCGGCGATCCGGAGACCGCCCAGGCCGCCGCGTTCCCCGTGCTGGCGCCGCTGGTCTTCGCCTCCGCGGCCTTCGTCCCGGTGAGCACCATGCCCGGCTGGCTCCAGGCCTTCGCCGACCACCAGCCCGTCTCCAAGACCGCCGAGGCGGTCCGGGTCCTGGTGCTCGGCGGACCGGCCGTCTCCGCGGTCTGGGAGGCGCTCGCCTGGGACGCCGGGATCGTCGCGGTCTTCGCGCCGCTCGGCGTCTGGTTCTACCGCCGGGCGGTTTAGGTCCTGTCCGGCCGAGAGCGGCGGGGAGGTACGGGCGGCGGACCCCCGGCCCGGCTGCCGGGGGTGCCCGGAGCGGGGGCGGCTGCGCCTCACCCCCGCAGGCGCACCGGAAGGCTCTGCACGCCGCGCAGGAGTGTGCTCGCCCGCCAGCGGAGGTCGGCGGGCTCGGCGTCGAGGGCGAGGTCGGGGAAGCGTCCGAGGAGGGAGCGCAGGGCGATGGCGGCCTCCGTCCGGGCGAGCGGGGCACCGAGGCAGTGGTGGATGCCGTGGCCGAAGGCGAGGTGCCCGCGGGGTTCGCGGCGGATGTCGAAGCGGTCGGGGTCGGGGAAGTGGCGCGGGTCGCGGGAGGCCGCGGCGAGTGAGACGAGGACGCTGTCGCCGGCGGGGATGGCGGTGCCGCCGATCTCCAGTGGTTCGGCCGCGAAACGGAAGGCGGCGGCGCCGACCGGCCCGTCGTAGCGCAGGGTCTCCTCGATCGCGGCGTCGACCAGGCCGGGATCGGCTCGCAGGGCGGCGAGTTGGCCAGGGTGGGTGAGGAGGGCGAGGGTGGCGCGGGAGATGAGGTTGACGGTCGTCTCGTGCCCCGCGACGAGCAGCAGGAAGGCCATGCCGAGGAGTTCTTCGGCCGACAACTGGGGCACGCGGTCGCCCCCGGGCCCGTCGCCGGTGGCCGGTGCGGCGACCAGTGCGCTCAGCAGGTCCCTGCCGGGGGTGGAGCGCCGGGCCTCGATGAGGGCGCCCAGGTAGTGGGTCATGCCGGCGACCGCCGCACCGGCGGCCTCGGCGGAGCCGGGCGCGACGATCTCCGCCGACCAGGCGTGGAAGTCGCCGTGGTCGGCCGCCGGTACGCCGAGCAGTTCGCAGATGACGGTCATCGGCAGCGGCAGGGCGTAGGAGGCGACGAGGTCGGCGCGGCCGGCCGGCGGCAGGGCGTCGGACAGCGCGTCGAGCAGGCCGTCCGCGATCTCCTGGATGCGGGGGCGCAGCGCCTGGATCCGGCCGGGGGTGAAGTCGCGGGCGACGAGCGTGCGGAGCCGGGTGTGCCGGGGCGCGTCGGTCTGGAGCATGTTGAGGCCGATGGCGTGGCCGCCGTCGTCGTTCCAGGAGGAGGAGTGGCGGATGTCGTTGCGCAGCCGGGGGTCGGTGAGGGCGGCCCGGGCCTCGTCGCGGGCGACGACCAGCCAGACCTCCCCGGACTCCGGCACCAGGACGCGGTGGACGGGCCCCTCGGCGCGGAGTGCGGCGTAGACGGGGTACGGGTCGGTGGTGACGTCGAGGCCTGCGGGGGCGAGGTCCTGAAGCGTTGGAGCGGTCACGGGGGTCCCTCCCGGCGAAGCAAGCGGGGACTGTTCCCCGCTTAACGGTCCGACCGTACCAGGAAACGGGGATCGCTCCCCAGTTCGGATGCCTCGGACCCGCGCCCGCCCGCCGGCGCCGGCCTCGGAGGAGGCGGCCGCGGTCGCGCGTGACGCGCCCCCGGGCCGATCGCCCCGTCACCGTCCTTACGATGACTCCGCGCCAGATGACCGGCAATCCGATCGCCGGAATCCCGCCCGACTTGGCGCCGGGGCTCGCCGCGGGCGAGCCGGCCCACCCCCGGATGGCCCCATGGGGCGACCCGCGACGGACCCGGGTGGCGGGTGTTCGCCGCCGTCCGGAGTCCGCCACTTCTTCCTGCTCGCGACCCGGCGATGCCCCCGGCTCCGCGTGACGAGAACGTCTGCAAATAGCCGGATTTCCTTCTCCTTTCTTTACTTTCCGATGGCATGAGCCCCCTTGTTGCCTTGGTGTTCGATGCGCTGGAATTCGAGCGTTGTCGGGACGCGCGGTCCGGAGGCATCGCGCGTCCTACCGGATCCGCGCGCCCGGGCCATGCAACCTGACGTCTCATCAGACGAAAGGATGTCCATGATCGGCTGGCGGAAATCCCAGCTGGCAACTGCCGTCACGGTCACCGCCGCGTCCATGGTCCTGACCTTCGGGACCAGTGCGAACGGCGCGCCCGTCCCGGACTCCGCGAACGCCCAGGCGGCTCCGGCGGCCTCGGCGGACGGAGCTCCGGCACCGGTGATCGTGATTCTCAGGGACCAGATCACCGAGGCCCCGGCGGACGCCGGGCACCTGGGCGCACGGAAGCAGAAGGCGGCGTCCGCCCAGGCGCCACTGCTGGATCGGGTCAGGGCCGGCGGCGGCACCAACATCAAGAGCTTCGTGGTCGGAAACGCCTTCTCCGCCACGGTCGGCCCGGTACTGCGGGCGGCGTTGCAGGCCGACCCGGAGGTCGCCTCGGTGGTGACGGACGACCAGGTCGCCGTCGCCCCGCCGACCGGGGGCAAGGGCACGGGCAAGGACCGGACGGACGCCCCCGCGGCCGCCCCCGGTGCCCAGGCGCCGAAGGCGGCCGCCGCCGCTCCCGGAGCGGCCGGGGGCGGGAAGGGCGGCGAGGAGAACGCGACCAACACGGTCTGCCCGTCCGACCCGGCCAAGCCGCTGCTGGAGCCGGAGGCGCTGTACTCCACCCGCACGGTCGGCACCGCCGGTTCGCCCGGAGCCGCCGATCTGGCCACCGGCAAGGGCGTGAAGGTCGCGTACATCGCGGACGGGCTCGACCCGGACAACCCGGACTTCATCCGGGCCGACGGCTCGCACGCGGTCGTCGACTACCAGGACTTCTCGGGCGAGGGCACCGACGCACCGACCGGCGGTGCGGAGGCCTTCGGTGACGCCTCGGCGGTGATCGCCCAGGGCCGCCAGGTGTACGACGTCTCGAAGTTCGTCAACCCCGCGCTCCCGCTGCCGGCCGGTTGCAACATCCGGGTCCGGGGCATCGCCCCCGACGCCTCGCTGGTCGCGCTGAGGGCCGGCGGCGAGATCCTGCCGAACTCCGCGATCCTTCAGGCCATCGACTACGCGGTCACCAACCACGTCGACGTCCTGAACGAGTCCTTCGGGGGCAACGTCACCCCCGACAGCGGTGCGCACGACACCATCTCGCTCTTCAACGACCAGGCCGTCAGGGCCGGCGTGACCGTCGCCGTGTCCACCGGCGACGCCGGGATCAGCGGCACCATCGGCACCCCGGCCACCGACCCGAACGTGATCGCGGTCGGTGCCTCCACCGACAACCAGAACTACCAGCAGACCGGGTACGCGGCGGCCCGGTTCTCCAACGGCACGTGGGACGACAACCGGATCTCCGCGCTCTCCTCGGGCGGTTTCACCCAGGCCGGCCGGACGGTCGACCTGGTCGCCCCGGGTGAGTCGGACTGGGCGCTGTGCTCGCCGGACACCGCCAGGTACACCGACTGCAAGGGCTTCAGCGGCGCCGGCTCCCCGATCCAGCCGTTCGGCGGGACCAGCCAGTCCGCGCCGATGGTCACCGGAGCCGCGGCCCTGGTCATCCAGGCGTACCGCGACACCCACAAGGGGGACTCGCCCGCTCCCGCGCTGGTGAAGAAGCTCCTCACCGGCACCGCCCAGGACCTGGGGCTGCCGGCCGAGGAGCAGGGCGCGGGCCTGCTGAACGTCCGCGCGGCGGTCGAGGCCGCCCGGGGCTACCAGAGCGGCGCGGGCGCGAAGGACGGCAACACCGTCGTCGTCACCACCGGCCAGATCGACGTCACCGGTGCCCCCGGCTCAGCCCACACCGCCGACGTGACGGTCACCAACACCGGTTCCACCCCGCAGACGGTGAGCGGAGCCACCCGCAGCTTCGCCCCGCTCTCCGACGACCGGCGGACCGTCCGGCTGGACTCCTCCTCCGACCAGACCTTCCCGTACGCCACCAACGGCGCCACCTGGGTCCAGCAGAAGGTCAGCTTCAGCGTTCCGGCCGGCGCCGACCGCCTGGCCGCGTCGATCGCCTGGCAGGGCGCGGCCGGCCCGGCCGGCAACGGCCCGGTGGTCCGGATGACGCTGCTCGACCCGTCCGGACGGTTCGAGACCAACACCCGTCCACAGGGCGGTGCGACCCCGGCCGACTTCGGCCTGGTGGACGTCCCGCACCCGGTGGCGGGTGACTGGACCGCGGTCCTCTACACCCCGGCCGGCACGAACGGCTACACCGGCCCGGTCCTCCTGGACACCGCCACCCAGCGCGCGGTGCCGGCCGGCGGCGTGAGCCCGCAGGTGGTCGAGCTGGCGCCGGGCGCCAGCAGGACCCTTCACGTCCAGGTCACCACGCCGGCGACCGGCGGCGACTCCAGCGAGTCGGTCACCGTCGCCACCTCCGACGGCCGCACCACCAGCGTGCCGGTGGTCCTGCGCAGCCTGGTCCCGGTCAGCCAGGGCACCGGCAGCTTCACCGGCACCCTCACCGGCGGCAACGCCCGCGGCAGCTCGCCCACCCAGAGCTTCGCCTACGCCTTCGACGTCCCGAAGGGCCGGCACGACCTGCGGGTCGGCGTGACGGTCGCCAAGGACCCGAAGCTGCTCATGCAGGGAGCGCTGATCAGCCCGAACGGCACACCGGTCGACATCGAGGGCAACGCGCTCCTCGACGCGAGCGGCCACCTCACCGGCACCACCGCCGGTGTCTCGGCGACCACGGTCGACCCGGTCGCGGGCCGCTGGCGGTTCGTCCTGACCGTGGTCGGCCCGGTCAGCGGTGCGGAGCTCAGCCAGCAGTTCACCGGTACGATCGGCCTCGACCTCGACCGGGCCACCGCGGCCGGCCTGCCGAACGACCCGCGGACGAAGCTGGCGGCGGGCAAGCCGGTGACGGTGAGCGTGAACTACACCAACAACACCGTCGCCACCCAGAACGTCGCGACCAACGCCCGGCTCGACGGCCGGGTCGACCTTCCGCTGGTGCCGCAGGGCACCTCGGCGACGGTCGGCCTGCCGCTGACCGCCGATTCGACCACCCCGTCGTTCCTGGTCCCGCCGGGCACCGACGCGCTGACGGCCGTGTCGGCGTCCTCCGTGCCGGCCCACCTGGAGATCAGCGGCGCCGCCGGCTCGCCCGACCTGTTCGGCGACCTGAAGAAGGCCCGCAACGGCTCGACCGTCTCGGTCGCCAGGGACGCCGGCAGCCCCGCGCAGCCGGTCGTCCCGGGCAGGTGGAGCACCTTCGTGCAGCAGATCGGCCCGTTCGGCGCCGCCGGCGCCCCGGCCGGTACGGCCACCATCACCGCCACCGCCCACACCCGGGCGTTCGACCCGGCGGTGGCCTCCAGCACCGGCGATCCGTTCGCCGCCGCGGTCAGCGCCACCGCCCCGGCCGCCGTCCCGGTGACCGTCCGGCCCGGCGCCACGGGCACACTGCAGGTCACGCTCACCCCGACCGGCCCGAAGGGCGGCACCGTCCACGGCGTGCTGTACCTGGTCTCCGGCCCGACCACCGTGGCCACCGCCAACAACCAGCTCGGCACCACGGGTTCGGTCCTGGCGGCGATCCCGTACACCTACACGGTGAACTGACACCTCGTCGGACCGGCCGAGGCCGCCCCGGGTTCCGGGGCGGCCTCGGCTGCTCTCCGGCCGCCGGAGATCGGCCGGGGCGGAGAACAGCCGGGGGCCGGGGCCGGCCGCCCGGCACACCGACGCCGGATTGCCGCGGTCTTCGCGCGCTCGGCGTCCGGTACCACCGCCGGGCGGTGGAGCGCTGCAAGGGGGCCCGGTCTACGGGTGCTCCTCGTGGTGGCCGCAGAGCCAGGCCAGCGCCCCGTAAGCGCCCAGGGCGTAGTCGGCGTCCACGCCACGCCCGGCGCCCGCGCGGATCTGGACGGCGGCGGCCTGGAACTCCGCCAGCAGCTGGGCCCGGCACGGCCCGACGGCGCCGACGGCCGCGGACGCGGTCACCGGGGCGCCCACCTGGGCACCCACCGCCCAGCGGTAGGCACCCAGCACGCCGTGCTCGTAACGCGTCCACGGCTGGCGGCGGTTGTTCGCCGCCTCCAGGGCGGCGAACACCTCCGCCGCGGAACGCACCCCCACCGCCACCATCGTCGTCTCGTCGGCAGTCATGCCCCCGACGCTACGACCGCGCCCGCCCCGGCGCCCGGGCACCCTCGCGTTCCGGCCGGCGGACACGCCGTGGAACCGCCCTCCCGCGCGGTCGTACCGGGGCCACCGCGGCCCCCTCGGCATTGACCCGGCCGGGTGAGCCGCTCCGCCGGCGGCGGCCGTTCACCGGCTCTCGATACCCACCGTCCCGTGCAGCAGCCGGCCCGCCGCCCGCGCCTCGTCCAGGCTCCGGGTGAAGGCCGCGACCCGCTCCTGCGGCTCCAGGCTCATCAGGCCCGCCGGCCACGTACCGGGCGGGACCACGATCACCACCACGCCACCGCGCCCCTCGGCGGCCGCCAGCCAGCCGGGCGAGACCGCCACCCCCGCGGCCGGCTCCCAGACCTGCCGGCCGCCCACCAGCACCAGCCGCTCGAACCGCTGCCCGCCCACCTCCACCACGCCGGTGGTCGGCGGCGGCTCCCCCGCCGCGAGGACGAAGCCGCTGTCCACGGCGTCCACCACCAGCTCCCCGTGCAGCCGCACACCGACCTCCACGATCGCCTCGGCGACCAGGGCGCCCGCCGACTCGCGCACCGCGAACGCCCACACCATCGGCGCCCGCCGGGCACCACCATCCGCCTCGTCTGCCACACCCTGACCAACGAGCGGGCCGCCCCTTCGGCTTCCCCGCGGCCAGACCTTTCGCGGGAAGTCCCCCGCCCCGGGGCGTCGGCGGCCCCGCCGCAGGCCCCCGCCGACGGCCGGCCGATCCGGCACGGCGCCCGCGAGCCGGCTCCGGGCGCACCAGGCGCGCCCCGACCGGCGGCGGGGCGGGCCGCGGCGGGCCGTCCGCCGCCACCGCGCCCGGCTGCAACCGCTACGGCCCGGAGCGCCGGGAGGAGGCCCTGATCTCCAGCCTGGTCTCCACCAGCGTGCCCGTCGGCTCCTGGCTGCCGCTCTCCAACGCGGCCACCAGCAGCTCGATCCCGGCCACCGCGACCCGCTCCGGCTGGAGGCTGAGGGTGGTCACCGGCGGGTCGGCGTGCTCGGCCGAAGCGTCCTCGCTGACGCAGACCAGCAGCAGGTCACCGGGCACCGAACGGCCGTGCCGCCGGGCCGCGTCGAGCACCAGCGGCGGGCTCGCCTCGCTGGCGACCAGCAGCGCGTCCGGTGGCTCGGCGCCGCTCAGCGCCTGCTCCACCGCCGCGATCGCCGGGCCGCTGCCGGGCGCGGTGGAGAGCACCACCTGCGGCTCGGCCCCGTGCCGGGCGCACCAGCCGCGGTAGGCGTTCAGCAGTTCGATGTGGAAGCGGATCGCGGTGTCCGGCACGACGGCCGCCACCCGTCGCGCGCCCTCGGCGCGCAGGTGGTCCAGCACCTCGGTCACGGCGGCCTCGGTGTCGATGTCCACCCAGTGCGCGCCGGGGCGGCCCTCGACCGAGCGGTCGGTGAACACCGGGATGCGGGCCGCGATGAAGTCCTCCACCAGCGGGTCGCCGGCCACCGGGTCGGCGACGATCGCGGCCTCCAACGGCAGGTCGGCCCAGGCCTCCGGCGCCGAGCCGGTGGGCAGCATCACCAGTGCGTAGCCGTGCCGCAGCGCCTCCCGCGCGGTGGCACCGGTCAGCTGCGCGTAGTACGGCGAGTCGAGGCAGGCCCACGGCTCGGTGGCGAACTCCCCGACCGCGCAGCCGATCAGCCGGGCGTGCCCGGCGCGCAGCAGGCGCGCGGTGGCGTTCGGCCGGTAGCCGAGCCGGCGGGCGGCCTCGCGGGCGCGCTCGCGCACCGCGTCCGACATCCGGCCGGTGCCGTTGAGCGCGGCCGAGACCGTCGTCTTGGAGAGGCCGGCCTCGCGGGCGACGTCGACGAGGCGGACGCGGGGCACGGCCGCCGGGCCGCCGGGGCGGGGGGTATCGGTCATGTGCTGATGCTGCCAGCCCCGAGGGCTCCGCGTCACCCTCCCGTGACCTGTGGAAAATCGTTCCCGCAAACCCTTGTGCGGGAACGTTCCCGCATCAATACTCGCCACCAACTCCCAGCGCCCCCACAACCCCCTGAAAGGGGTGGGTCTCCTTGCGCATGCCCAGATCCGCCGGCCTGCTCGCCACCGCCGTCCTGGTCGCCTCGGCGGCCACCGGCTGCTCCGGTGCCACCAGGAGCGGCACCGACTCCGCGAGCGGCGCCGCCTACCAGGTCACCCCGGACACCCCCGCCGCCCAGGGCCCGATCCCGTCCTTCACCTGGTCGCTGTACGCGGAACCGCAGACCCTCGACTACGCGCTGGCCTACGACTACCCCCCGAACACCGTGCTGGCCAACGTCTGCGAGCAGCTGTTCCGGGTCACCCCGGACATGAAGACCGTGCCGGCCCTGGCCGCCGGATTCGCCCACCCCGACGCGCTGACCTGGGTGTACACCCTGCGCTCGGGCGTGAAGTTCCACGACGGCTCGACCATGACGGCGGACGACGTGGTCGCCTCCCTGCAGCGTCACCTCGACCCGGACACCGGCTCGGCCTGGGGCACCGCCTTCAAGAACGTCGCCTCGATCGAGAAGTCCGGCCCGCTGGAGGTGACGGTCAGGCTCACCAAGCCCGACGTCCTGCTGAACGAGCTGCTGGCGGCCTCCCCCGGCACCATCGAGAGCGCCGCCTTCCTCGCCAAGGCCGGCAAGGACTACGGCACCCCGAAGGGCGGGGTCGACTGCACCGGCCCGTTCGCGGTCGACAAGTGGGCGCAGGGCGACAGCCTCACCCTGAAGAAGTTCCCCGGCTACTGGGACACCTCGCTCGCCCCCAAGTCGGACAGCGTCAGGTTCGTCTTCATCCAGGACCCGGCCGCCCGCGCCAACGCCTTCCTCTCCGGATCGGTCGACGGCGGCTACATGGTGCCGTCCGCCTCGCTCGCGCAGCTCAAGGCCTCCGCGCAGGGCACGGTGCACTTCGGCCCGAACACCGCCGCCACCGACCTCGCCGTCCTCGACCTCAAGGGCACCCTCGGCGACCCGAAGGTCCGTCAGGCGCTCTCCGAGGCGCTCGACCGGCCCGGCATCATCAAGGCCGCGATCGGCGGGATCGGCACCCCGGCCAAGGCCCCGGCCGCGCAGGCCGCCTGGGGCATCGCGCCGGACCGCACCGCCGGCTACTTCGCCGCTCTGCCGGAACCGGCCTACGACCCGGCGGCGGCCAGGAAACTGGTCCAGGAGGCCGGCGCCGCGGGCAGGAAGGTCGTCATGGCCACCAGCACGCTCGCCCCCGAGATCGGCGTGGTCGCCAACGCCGTGCAGGCGGCCGGCAAGCAGATCGGCCTGGACGTCGAGCTCAGGCCCGTCGCTCCCGACGCGTACACCGCGCTCTTCACCGACCCGGCCGCGCGGGAGGGCATCGACCTGGTGGTCACCAACGGCTACGACAGCACCCCCGACCCGCTGGAGTTCTACCAGTCGCTGCACACCGGCGACTTCGCCAACTACGGCAGCTGGTCGAACGCCGAGTACGACGCGCTCTTCGACCAGGCGATCGCCTCCACCGACCCGGTCACCCGCGCCGACCTGACCGCGAAACTCCAGCAGATCGCCGTGCGCGAACTCCCCGGCATCCCGCTGTACGAGCAGCCGTACTCGGTGTTCCTCAACAAGCGGATCACCGGCGCGCCGACCGGCATCGCCCAGCTGTACTACCCGTGGGCGGCCACGATCGGCGCCGCGAAGCGATGACCCGCTACCTCCTCGGCCGGCTCCTCGGCCTGGCGGGTGTGCTGCTCGCGACCTCCTTCGTGGTCTTCAGCGCCGTGCACCTCGCCCCCGGGGACCCAGTGGCCTTCCTGCTCAAGGGTCATCCGGCGACGCCCGAGGCCCGGGCCGCGATCACCGCCCAGTACCACCTGGACGACCCGTTCCTCACCCAGTACCTGAAGTGGCTCGGCGGGGTCGTGCACGGGGACTTCGGCCGCTCGGTGCAGTTCCGCCAGGACGTCGGCGCGCTGATCTCCTCCCGGCTGCCCGGCACCACCCTGCTGATCGGGTACGCCGCGGCGCTGGTCTGCGTGGTCGGCGTGCCGGCCGGCGTCCTCGCCGCGCTGCGCGGAGGCTGGTTCGACCGGGCCGTGCTGCTGGGCACCGGCGTCACCACCGCGACCCCGCCGTTCGTCTCCGCGATCGCGCTGGTCTCGCTCTTCTCGGTGCAGCTCGGCTGGTTCCCCGGCCCCGGCTCCCAGGGCACCGGCCTCGCGGACCGGCTCTACCACCTGACGCTGCCCGCCGCCGCGCTGGCGGTGACCCTGGCCGGCCTGCTGGCCCGGGTGACCCGCTCGGCGATGCTCGACGAACTCGGCCGCGAACACGTCGAAGTGGCCCGCTCGCGCGGGGTCCCGGAGCGCACGGTGGTCCGCCGCCACGTGCTGCGCAACGCGCTCGGCCCGATCGTCACCGTCGGCGGCACCATGCTGGCCGGCCTGCTGGTCTCCACCTCGATCGTGGAGACCGCCTTCAACGTCCCCGGCATCGGCTCGCTGCTGGTGCAGTCGGTGACGGTCAAGGACTTCCCCGTCGTCCAGGCACTCACCCTGCTCACCGTGACCGGCTTCGTCGTGGTCAACCTGGCCGTGGACCTCCTCGCGCCGCTGGTCGACCCCCGGCTCTCCCTCACCCGCCGAGGTGCCTCATGACCACAGCCACCCTGGCCCCGCCGGGCCGCCCCGGCCTGCGCCGCCTCCGGGCCTTCGGACAGGGCCCGCTGTTCACCGCGGCCGTCGTGGTCCTGGCCGCGCTCGTCCTGGCCGCGGCCCTCGCGCCGCTGCTCGCCCCGTACGAGCCGGACCTGATCGACCTGCAGTCCGGCCTGGCCGGCAGCAGCGCCGACCACCTGCTCGGCACCGACCAGTCCGGCCGCGACATCCTCTCCCGGCTGCTGTACGGCGCACGCACCGGCCTGCTCGGGCCGCTGCTGGTGGTCGGGGTGTCGACCCTGCTGGGCATCCTGCTCGGCGTGGTGGCCGGCTGGCGGGGCGGCTGGGCCGACGCCCTGCTGTCACGCGCGCTGGACGTGGTGTTCTCGTTCCCCGGGCTCCTGCTGGCGATCATGTTCGTCGCGGTCACCGGCCCGGGCATGACCGCACCGGTCATCGCCATGGCGGTCGCCTACACCCCGTACGTGGGGCGGCTGGTGCGCGGGATCGCCCGGCAGGAGAAGAGCCGGCCGTACATCGAGTCCTACCTGGTCCAGGGCTGGTCGGGCCGGACCATCTGCCTGCGGCACCTGCTGCCCAACATCGCCCCGACGGTCCTCGCGCAGTCCGCGGTCAACTTCGGGTACGCGCTGATGGACCTGGCGGCGCTCTCCTTCCTCGGCTTCGGCGTGCAACCGCCGACCGCCGACTGGGGCGCGATGATCAACGAGGGCCAGTCGGCCGTCCAGCAGGGAGCGATGCTGCCCGCGCTGGCGCCGTCCGCGTGCATCGTGATCGCCGTCGTGGCGTTCGGAATCGTCGGCGAGGGCATCGCCGACCGGGTCGCGAAGCGGGAGCGGTGAGAGCCATGACCACACCCCTGTTGGAGATCGAGAACCTCTGCGTACGGCTGCCGGACGGGCGGGCCGCCCGCCCGATCCTGGACGGCGTCTCGCTGCACGTCGGGGCCGGCGAGACGGTCGCGCTGGTGGGCGAGTCCGGCTCCGGGAAGTCGGTCGCCTGTCGCAGCGTCCTCGGCCTGCTGCCCGAACACGCCCGCACCGAGGGACAGGTCCGGGTCGGGGGCCGCGACGTGCTGACCCTGGACCGGGCGGGCCTGCGCGAACTCCGGGCCCGTCAGGTCGCCATGGTGTTCCAGGACCCGCGGGCCTGCGTCAACCCGCTGCGGCGGGTCGGCGACTTCCTCACCGAGGGCCTGCGGGCGGCCGGCACACCCGCCGACCGGGCCGCCGGGCGGGCCGAGGAGCTGCTGGAGGCGGTCGGCATCCGCGATCCGCGCGGCGCCCTGCGGCGTTACCCGCACCAGTTCTCCGGCGGCATGCTGCAACGCGTCGTCATCGCGGCGGCGCTGGCCGGCGAGCCGTCCCTGCTGCTCGCCGACGAGCCGACCACCGCACTCGACGTCACCACCCAGGCCGAGGTCATCGCGATCCTCACCCGGCTGCAGGCCGAGCGCGGCACCGGGATGCTCTTCGTCACCCACGACCTGGAGCTGGCCTCGGCGATCTGCGACCGCGTCTACGTCATGTACGCGGGGCGGATCGTGGAGACCCGGTCAGCCCGGGCCCTCTTCGACCGCCCCCGCCACCCGTACACCGCGGGCCTGCTCGCCTGCACGCCGCGGCTCGGGCCCGACGCCGCACCGCCGCGCCCCGTCCCCGGCCGGCCGGTCTCGCTCGCCGAGTCCCCGCCGGGCTGCGCCTTCGCCCCGCGCTGCGGCTTCGCCGAGGAGCGCTGCACGGCCGCGCGGCCCGTCCTGGAACCGCACGACGACGGCCTCGTCGCGTGCCTGCGCGCCGACGAAGGGATCCTGTCGTGAGCTCCTCCCCCGGCCTGGTCGTGGACGGGTTGCGGAAACGGTTCGGCGATCACCCGGCGGTCGACGGGGTCTCCTTCACCCTGCCGCCGGGCGGCTCGCTCGGCATCGTGGGCGAGTCCGGCTGCGGCAAGACCACCACCGCCCGGATGCTGGTCGGCCTGGAGCGGCCCGACGGCGGCACCGTCCACCTGGACGGGCGCGACCGCTCGGCCCGCGCCCGTGGCCGCACCGAACGGCTGGCCCGCGCCCGGGAGATCCAGATGGTCTTCCAGGACCCGTATCTCTCGCTCGACCCGCGGATCAGCGTCGCCGCCTGCGTCGGCGAGGTGCTGCGGCTGCACACCGCACTGGACGCCTCCGCACGGCGCGCGCGGGTCGCCGAACTCCTCGACCAGGTCGGGCTGGGAGCCCGCGAGGCCGCCGCACTGCCGCGCGGGCTCTCCGGCGGGCAGCGCCAACGGGTCGCCATCGCACGGGCGTTGGCCGCCGAACCCCGGGTGCTGATCCTGGACGAGGCGGTCGCCGCGCTCGACGTCTCCATCCAGGCCCAGATCCTCGACCTACTGGCCGGCATCCGCCGGGAGGCCGGCATCGGCTTCCTCTTCGTCAGCCACGACCTCGCGGTCGTCCGGCACATCACCGACCGGGTCGTGGTGCTCCGGGACGGCCGGGTGGTCGAGTCCGGCCCGACCGCCGACGTGCTCGGCAACCCGCAGCACGCCTACACCCGACTGCTGCTCGACTCGGTCCCGCAGCCCGGCTGGGCCCCGGCCCGCATCGCCGAGGGCCGCCGCGCACTGAACCACCCGTCCGACCGGAAGAGCCTCGCATGACCGACTCCACCGAACTCGCCCACCTGTCCGCCACCGAGGCGCTGCGCCGCTTCCGGGACCGCTCGCTGTCGCCGGTCGAGCTGATGACCGCCGTCATCGAGCGCGCCGAGGCGGTCGAGCCCCGGGTCAACGCGCTCGCCGAGCGCACCTTCGAGCAGGCGCTCGCCGCCGCCCGCACCGCCGAGGCGCGGTACGCGGGCAGGGGTGGGCCGCCGCGCCCCCTGGAGGGCCTGGCCGTCGCCACCAAGGAGGAGCAGCCGATCGCCGGGCGCCGCGCCACCGACGGCTCGCTGGCCCTCGCGCACGAGACCGCCGACCGCACCCACCCGGTGGTCGAGCGCATCCTCGACGCCGGCGGGATCGTGCACGCCCGTACCACCACACCGGAGTTCAGCTGCGCGGCATTCACCCAGTCCCGGCTCTGGGGCGTCACCCGCAATCCGTGGAACCTCGCCTACTCCCCCGGCGGCTCCTCCGGTGGCTCGGCCGCCGCCCTCGCGGCCGGCGAGACCACCCTCGCCACCGGCTCGGACATCGGCGGCTCGATCCGGCTCCCCGCCTCGTGCACCGGCACGGTCGGCTTCAAGCCCCCGTACGGCCGGGTGCCCGCGATGGCGCCGTTCAACCTCGACACCTACTGCCACGACGGCCCGATGGCCCGCACCGTCGCCGACTGCGCGCTGCTGCAGAACGTCATCGCCGGACCGCACCCGCTGGACGGCGTCTCGCTGCGGCCCAAGCTGGTGCTGCCCGAGCGGTTCGAGGGCGTCGCGGGCCTGCGGATCGCCCTCTCCGTCGACCTCGGCGACTGGCCCGTCGACCCCGAGGTCGAGGCCAACACCCGCGCCGTCGCACAGGCGCTGCGCGCGGCGGGCGCCGTGGTGGAGGAGGTGGACGTCAAACTCTCCCGGGCCGAGGTGCGGGAGGCCGCGATGATCCACTTCGGGGCGATCTTCGGCCCGTACGTCTCCTCGGTCGCGGCCGAGCACCGCGAGCTGCTCACCCCCTACGCGCTGGCCTTCGCCGAGGAGGTGAGCGAGGCCTGCCGGGAGCCGGGGATGTTCCTGGCCGGCCTGGAGATCGAGGCGCGGATCCAGGCGGTGCTCGGCGACCTGCTCGACCGCTACGACCTGCTGCTCTGCCCGACCATCGGCACTCCGGCCCTGCCGGCCGACGACGACTACACCGTGACCAGGCTGTCGGTCGGGGGCCAGGAACTGGAGCACTACATGGACGCCGCGCTGACCACGGTGTTCAACATCGCCGGGCGCTGCCCGGTGCTGAGCGTACCGTCCGGGGTGGCCTCGACCGGGGTGCCGACCGGCGTTCAGCTGGTCGGGCGGACGTACGACGACGTGACGGTCTTCCGCGCGGCGGCGGCCCTGGAGGCCGTCCGGCCCTGGCAGCGCATCGCCCGGCTCTGAGCCTGCGCAAGGGCGTCGGGGTCCGGCCGCCCGGCCGGGCCCGCTCCACCCGCCGTCGCCTGCCTCGCCCGCCTCGACCGCTCCACCCGCCGTCGCCCGCCTCGACCGCCTCGACCGCCTCGACCGGGGCCGACCCGGCAGCTCACCCGGCCGGCGGCTCCAGCCGGGCGGCGGCGGCGTCCAGCAGCAGCTCCAGCGCGAACGGGTACCCGCTGCGCCGCATGTCGGCCGCGAGCAGCCGGGCCGTCGCGGCGATGTTCGGGTGGGTGGCGGCCGGCAGCGTCGCGTAACTCGCCCGCCAGACCCCGAGGTCGGCCGCCTGCGCCTGCGACGGGAGGGCCAGTGCGGCCGCGTCCAGGGCGGCGAAGGCGAGCGCCTGGTCCACGAAGGCGTGGTAGATCCGCACCGCCTCACCGTCCGGGAACCCGGCCGTCCGCAACACCCCGAGGATCGCCTCGACCGCCCGCGTCTCGTTCTCCCGGCCCGTCGTCCGGTGTGCCGCCAGCATGGCCGCCTGGGGGTGCGCCTGGTACGCGGCGTGAATGCGCAGCCCGATGTCCCGCAGGTCGGCCCGCCAGTCGCCGGTGGCCTGCCGGCCGTGCTGGGCGCGTCCGATCAGTTCGTCGGCGATGGCCAGCAGCAGGTCGTCGGTGCTGCGGAAGTACCGGTACAGCGAGCTGGGGTCGGCGCCGAGGGCCGCGCCGAGCCTGCGCACGGTGAGGGCGTCCGCGCCGTGCTGCCCGATCAGCTTCAGCGCCGTCTCCACGATCACCTGCGCGGACAGCACCGTGCCGTGGCGGGTCGGTCGTCTGCGCCGCCGCTGCGACTCCGGGACCACTCGTTCGCTCATGCCGCGGAGCTTATGACAACGGCATTGACGTGTGAAGCGCGCGGACGGTTTCATTTCCAGCCACCGGCCGCCCCCGAGTCCGGCCGGTTCCCCCCACACGCGAGGCGGTACACCCTTGGCACCATCGGTCCGGGACCGGGGCCACGCCCGGAGAACCCAGGTCGCGCGCTCCCACGCGACCATGCGCAGGTCGGTCGGCATCCAGGACGGCGTGGTCATCGCCGCCTCGACCACGGCGGCCACCACCAGCATCGGCATCGGCCTGGGGCTGACGGCGGGCGTGGTCGGCCTGCACCTGCCGGCGCTGACGCTGCTGGCGTTCCTGCCGGTGCTCGCGATCGCCGGCGGCTACGGCCGGCTCAGCCGGGTCGAGCCCAACGCCGGAAACAGCTACAGCTGGGTCGGCCGCACCCTCAGCCCCTGGCTGGGCTTCCTGTCGGGCTGGGCGAGCATCGTCGGCACGCTCCTCTTCATGGCCTACACGACGGCGGTCACCGGCTCGGCCGTCCTCCAACTGGCCGGCCAGGCCGGACTGCACCGCCTCGCGGGCCTCGCCCTCGACCCGGACTCCACCCTGCAGACCACCCTGATCGGCCTGGCGGTGCTGGCCGCCGCCACGGTCGTCGCGGTCCGCGGCCTCGACCTCGCCGCCCGGCTGCAGAAGTACCTGCTGGTCTTCGAGTACGCGGTGCTGCTGGGCTTCTGCGGCTACGGCCTGGTCGCCGGCGACCAGCCGTTCTCGCTCGACTGGTACAACCCGTTCGCCATCCCCTCGCTCTCCGCCCTGGCCCAGGGCATGGTGCTGGCGGTGTTCTGCTACTGGGGCTTCGAGTCGGTGTTCTCGATCGGCGAGGAGGTCCGTGACCCGCGCGACGCCTCCCGGGGCGGGTTCATCGCCCTCACGATGATCATGCTGCTGCTCCTCCTCGCCGGCACCGCCTTCCAGCGCGTCCTGCCGCTGGACGAGCTCGCCGGCAACGGCGCCCAGGGCCTCAGCTACTTCGGCGCCAAGCTCGCCGGCCAGCCGCTCGCTGCGCTGCCGCTGGTCGCGCTCACCCTCTCCGCCGCCGCCTCCCTCCAGGCCTCGGTCATCCCGACCGCCCGCGGCATGTTCGCCATGGGCCGCGACGGCACCCTCGGCCCGGTGTGGACCCGGCTCCACCCCCGGTTCGCCACACCCGCCACCGGCACGGTCCTGATCAGCGCGCTGGCGACCGCGATCGCCCTGGCCTCGCTCACCGTCCCGACCGTGAGCGACCTGATCTCCGCCGCGGTCAACGCCAGCGGCATCGTGGTCGCCTTCTCCTACGCGCTGACCGCCGTCGCGGCCGCGGTGCGCTTCCGGCACCTGCTGCGCACCTCCCCGTGGGAGGGCCTGCGGGCGGTGGTGGCACCGCTGCTCGGCGCGGCCGTGCTGCTCGCCGTCGGCGGCTACCTCGCCTGGACGTTCTACCGCTCGGCCGACCACTTCGAGCTCAGCGCCGACAACGGCTGGTTCCAGCTGCTGGTGCCCGCGCTGATGATCGGCTCCGGGCTGCCGGCCGCGGCCTGGGCCCGGTGGGTCCGCAAGTCCCCGTACTTCGCCGGCGGCCACGGCGCCGGGCCCGGCGCACGCGACACGCCCGGGACACCCGACACGCCGGGGGCCGACGTGCAGCGACCCGCCGTAAAGGCCTAGACCATTGACGCCGGCGCCCGGGCCGGTTTAGATGGCGGGACCTCCGGTGCAGCAGGGGGCCGCACCGCCCGAGTCCGGTGCGACGCACCGGAACACGAGACGGCCTCCTGCCGAGCACCCTCGCCGAGGGCGGAAGGAGTCCCCGAACAGGCGGTGCCATCCGTGGACGCTGTTGCCTCCGAAGTGCCCTGGACCTCCGGCCGCACTTCCCCCGCCACCCGTCCGAACCGGGCCGAGCCGGCCGGGCCGCTCTGGATCGTCGAGATCCCGGTGGCCGCCCGCACCGGGAACGGCCGGCAGATCTGCGCCGTCCACGCGCGATCCGAACGGGAGGCCCTCCACGAGGCCCTGCGGCGGGCCCTGGACCCCGCATCCGTGGCCCGCCGCCGCGGCGCCGCCCTGGACCCGGGCAGAGCCACGGTCACCGCGTGGGACTGGCGGCAGACGCTCCTCTGACCGGCGGGCCCGCCATCCGTCCGGTGGTGGACGACGACGCCCGGCCGCGTCCGGCCCGCGGACACGGCGGTCCGCGGGCCGTCGCCGCCGGCGGACGACGGCGGACCCTCCGGCAGCGGCCGTCCGGGGTACACGCCCTACCCGTTCGGCGCAATCCGAATCGTGGGGACGGCCCGGTGTTCACAGACTCGTAGGCGGGGGTGGACTCAACCGGAGAGGCATCCTCATGAGCATCGCTCTTCGCCGCGCCCTCGCGGTGGCCGCAGTGGTTTCCGTCGGAGTCGGCCTGACTTCCTGCGGCAGCGCCAAGCAGTCGACCGGCAGCACGTCCTCGGGCAGCGCGAGCGGAACCTCGGTCGGGGCGGTCAAGATCGGCCTGCTGCTGCCGGAGACCAAGACCACCCGGTACGAGCAGTTCGACCGCCCGCTGATCGAGCAGAAGATCAAGGAACTGGCGCCGGACGCGCAGATCGACTACTACAACGCCAACCAGGACGCGACGACCCAGCAGACCCAGGTCGACACCGCCCTGACCAAGGGCGACAAGGTCCTCATCCTGGACCCGGTGGACTCCAAGTCGATCCAGTCCTCCGTCCAGAAGGCCCACGACGCGGGTGTCAAGGTGGTCTCCTACGACCGCCTGGCCCAGGGCCCGGTCGACACGTACGTGTCCTTCGACAACCACAAGGTCGGCCAGCTGCAGGGCCAGGCCCTGGTGGCAGCGGTGGGCGACAAGGCCAGCGCCGGACAGATCATCATGATCAACGGCTCGCCCACCGACCCGAACGCGGCCGACTTCAAGGCCGGCGCACACAGCGCCATCGACGGCAAGCTGAAGATCGGCAAGGAGTACGACACTCCCCAGTGGGATCCGAACACCGCCAACCAGGAGGCCGCCGCGGGCATCACCGCGCTCGGTGCGAACAACGTCGTCGGCATCTACTCCGCCAACGACGGTATGGCCGCCGGCGTCGCCACCGCGCAGAAGGCGGCCGGGATCAACGTCCCGCTCACCGGTCAGGACGCCCAGCTCGACGCCATCCAGCGCATCCTGATCAACACCCAGACCATGACGATCTACAAGCCCTTCAAGCCGGAGGCCGACGCCGCGGCCGAGATGGCCGTCAGCCTGGCCAGCGGTGCGTCCCTCAACCCCACTGTCGTGCCGACGACGGCGACCAACGGCAGCAACAACAAGACGTTGGCCAACCTGATCACGCCGATCGTCGTGAACAAGGACAACATCAAGACCACCGTGGTCCAGGACGGCCTCTACACCGTCGCCCAGATCTGCACGCCGGACTACGCCGCCGCCTGCACCGCGGCCGGCCTCCAGTAGCCCGACGCTACCCCGTCACGAGCATGCCCCGTCTCCAAACCGGAGACGGGGCAAGGGAGTTGGTCACTGTGGCAGGTGAGACCGTACTGGCCCTGCGCGGGGTCTCCAAACGGTTCGGCGCCGTCCAGGCGCTCACCGACATCGAGTTGGAGGTACACGCGGGCGAGGTCTTGGCACTGGTCGGCGACAACGGCGCCGGCAAGTCGACGCTGGTCAAGGCGATCGCCGGCGTGCACCAGCCGGACGACGGCGTCATCGAGTGGCACGGCAAGCCGGTCGCCATCCACCGCCCCCAGGACGCCCAGCAGTTGGGCATCGCCACCGTCTACCAGGACCTCGCGCTCTGCGACAACCTCGACGTGGTCGGGAACCTCTTCCTCGGCCGCGAGATCCGGCGCTTCACCATCCTCGACGAGGTCGCGATGGAGAAGCGCTCCCGCACGCTGCTGGACACCCTGTCCATCCGTATCCCCAGCGTGCGGATCCCCGTCGCCTCGCTCTCCGGTGGTCAGCGCCAGGTGGTCGCGATCGCCCGCGCGCTGATCGGCTCGCCGAAGGTCGTGATGCTGGACGAACCCACCGCAGCCCTCGGCGTCGAGCAGACCGCCCAGGTCCTCGACCTGGTCGAGCGGCTCCGCGAACAGGACCACGGCGTGATCCTCATCAGCCACAACATGGCCGACGTGATGGCCGTCGCGGACACCGTCGCGGTGCTGCGCCTGGGCCGCAACAACGGGGTCTTCGACAGGCGTTACACCAACCAGGAAGAGATCATCTCGGCCATCACTGGAGCCACGGACAACGCCGTGACCCGTCGGAAGGCCCGTGGCCAGGAGGATTCCCAGTGAGCGAGAACTTCCCCGGGGGCACTGGAGGCGGCGAGCCCGAGCGCCACCACGTCCCACTGCCCGAGGACAGCATGCCCAAGGGCGGCGTCAACGCGCCCGTCCCGGTGGCGGCCGAGGCCACCCCAGCCGTCGACCCCCGGCTGATCGTCCGCCAGGAGGGCATCAAGGGGTACCTCAGCGAGTTCCGCCGCCGCCTCGGCAGCGGCGAACTCGGCTCACTGCCGGTGGTGCTGGCCCTGATCGTGATCTGGGCCGTGTTCGGCAGCCTCGACAGCAGCTTCCTCTCCGCCCAGAACCTCTCCAACCTGTCCCAGCAGATCGTCGGCACCGGCATGATCGCGATCGGCGTGGTCTTCGTACTGCTGCTCGGCGAGATCGACCTCTCGGTCGGCTCGGTCAGCGGCCTGTGCGCGGCGATCTACGCCGTCCTGAGTGTCACCGACGGCGTCAACCAGTACGTCGCGCTGCTCACCGCCCTCGTCGGCGGTGCGGTGGTCGGCTGCATCCAGGGCGTCTTCTTCGCCAAGGTCGGCGTCCCCGCCTTCGTGGTCACCCTCGCCGGTAACCTCGGCTGGAACGGCCTGATGCTGCAGATTCTCGGCACCACCGGCACGGTCAACCTGCCCGGCAACGACATCGTCTCCCGGCTCTACAGCACGATCTACGGGCAGCAGATCGCCGCCTACGGCACGGCGGCGATCGGCGTCCTGATCTTCCTGGGGGCCTCGCTGTTCGACGCGCGCCGCCGCCAGGCCGCGGGCGTGCCGTCCCGCCCTGCGTCGGACATCGCGGTACGGACCGTGGTGCTGGCGATCATCGCCTTTCTCGCCGCCTACACGCTCAACCAGTACAAGGGGCTGCCGCTGGCGCTCCTGATCTTCCTGATCTTCATCGTGGTGCTGGACTTCGTGCTGCGCCGCACCGGCTACGGCCGGCAGGTCTTCGCACTCGGCGGCAACATCGAGGGCGCCCGCCGGGCCGGTATCAACGTGTCCGGGATCCGGATCAGCGTCTTCATGATCTGTTCCACGATGGCGGCCGTCGGCGGTCTCTTCCTCGCCGCGCAGATCCAGTCGGCCAGCCAGACCTCCGGCGGCGGCAACCTGCTGATGAACGCCATCGCGGCGGCCGTCATCGGCGGGACCAGCCTCTTCGGCGGACGCGGCTCGACCTGGTCGGCCCTGCTCGGCGCGCTGGTGATCGGCTCGATCCAGTCCGGGATGAACATCGAAGGCCTCAGCAACGCCATCCAGTTCATGGTCACCGGCGCGGTGCTGCTGGCCGCGGTGGTCATCGACTCGCTGGCCCGCCGCTCCCAGAAGGCGGCCGGCCGGGCCTGACGGCAGGCCTTCGCCCTCAGCCGGTGACGGCCGGTTCGGGCACCACCGCCCTCGTCGTCCGGCCCGGCGCCCCCCGGTCGCGGGCGGGCGCCGGGCCGGACGGGCGCCGGTGGCGGGCGGCGGGCACAGGGCCAGGCGGGCGCCGGGCCGGGGCCCGTTGGGTCAGGCGGAGGCGAGGCGGGCCGACCACTTGGCGCGCCAGGCGAGGGCGTCGGTCACGCCGTCGGCGATGGTGCGCCGCGCGGTCCAGCCGAGCAGCTCGCGGGCGGTGTCGACGGCGGCGTAGCAGCCGATGACGTCGCCGGGGCGCGGGTCGGCCTCGCGGACGTCGAGCTTCGTACCGGCGGCCGCTTCGAAGGCGGCGATCAGTTCGCGGACGGTGGTGCCCTCGCCGGTGCCGACGTTGATCACCCGGTAGCGGTCGTCGGCGGTGGGCTTGACCACCTCGTCGAAGCGGATGAGCGCGGCGACATGGGCCTCGGCGAGGTCCTGCACGTGGATGTAGTCGCGGATGCCCGAACCGTCCCTGGTCGCCCAGTCGGTGCCGGTGACGGTGAACGGCGTGCCGTCGGTGTGGGCCTCGATCAGCTTGCCGAGCGCGTGGGTGGGGTTGAGGTCCTGGAGGCCGGTGCGCAACTGCGGGTCGGCGCCGACGGGGTTGAAGTACCGCAGGGCGATGACGCGGATCCCCTCGGCGCCGTCACCCCGGGTCCAGTCCTGGAGGACGTGCTCCATCATCTGCTTGGTGCGCGCGTACGGGCTGTTCGCGTCGACGGCGCAGGTCTCGTCCACCCGGGCGTCCGGGGTGGGCGCGTAGATGGAGGCCGAGCTGCTGAAGACGACCCGGGTGCAGCCGTTGCGCTGGAGGGAGTCGAGCAGTTCGACGGTCTTGGCCACGTTCTCGCGGTAGTAGAAGAGCGGCTTGGCGACCGACTCCGGGACGACGATCCGGGCGGCGCAGTGCAGGGCGGCGTCGATGTCCGGGTGCTCGGCGAAGATCCGGTCGAGCAGCGCGCCGTCGGCGATGTCGCCCTGGTAGAACGCCCGGTCCTCGACGAACTCCGCCCGGCCCTTGGACAGGTCGTCGAGGATGACGGGCGTGATGCCCTGGTCGAGCAGCGCGGACGCCACCGTGCTGCCGATGTAACCCGCGCCACCGGTGATCAGGACCTTCTTCATATGCGGTCGCTCCCTTGCCTGGTCGGACGTCTCGGTCGTCGTCCGGTGACAGTGGGGACTGCCGGGCGGGAACGATCGGTTCCACCGGGCCGCGGATCACTCCGTGGGGCTGCGGGTCAGTTCCTGCGGCAGCGCCGGCGAAGCCAGTATCCGAGGCCGACCAGGAAGACGGCCGCGACGGCGGTACCGATGGCCGCCCAGGTGGCCGCGTCCGGGGTGCTGTCCGATTCCGACCGCTGCGGGGGCTGCGCGGCGGTGCCGGACGGGCCGGCGCTCTGGGCCGGGGTGGGGCCGACGGTGACGGCCGGGGTGGGGCCGACGGTGACGGCCGGGGTGGGCGCGGCGGTGACGGCCTGGGTGGGCGCGGCCGTGGTCGTCGGGGTCGGCACGGCGGCCGTGGGGGTCGGCAGCGGCGGGTCGGTGATGGCCGCCGCCTCGACGTCGAGTTCGCGCTCGCCGTGCCCGAGCGAGGGGAAGGCGCAGTCGACGCTGATCCGCCAGTGGCCGGCCGGCAGGATCTCCCGGGTGGTGTAGGAGCCGGGGTGGCCGGGGACGGCGACCAGCCGCCACGGGCCGGCCGAGCGGCCGTCGGCGGAGGTGGCCGCGAGTGATCCGGCGAACTCCTCGACGACCGGCTCGTGGTCGTTCTCGAAGGTGGCGACGGTGGTGACGTGCCCGCCCTCCTGGCCGGTGACGTCGAGGTGGACGGTGTCGCCGTGGGCGGCGGCGGGGAGGGCGGCGGGTCCGAGGACGACCGCCCCGGCGAGGGCGAGGGCGGCGGCGAGCGGTCGGGTACGCATGGCGGGGTTCCTCGTGGGGGTGACCCGGGTGGGGGGGGGGGGGGGGGGGGGGGGGGGGGGGGGGGGGGGGGGGGGGGGGGGGGGGGGGGGGGGGGGGGGGGGGGGGGGGGGAGGGGGGGGGGGGGGGGGGGGGGGACGACTGCT